>NZ_JBIAPU010000024.1:0-165470 GCF_042888465.1 Streptomyces sp. NPDC002888
CGGTTACATTTCGAACCCGGAAGCTAAGCCTCACAGCGCCGATGGTACTGCAGGGGGGACCCTGTGGGAGAGTAGGACGCCGCCGAACAATCATTCAAAAGGGTTGGACCCTGAACCTTCGGTTCCGGGTCCAACCCTTTTTTGTTGTCCGTCACTTGAAGTTCACGTTGCGGAACCAGCATCCAGAGCATGGGTACTGCTGCAATGCTCAGGGCCGCCGGCATAGGAGTCGGCGACGAGGTGGTCGTGCCGGCCTTCGGCAACGTGGAAGTCGCCGAGGCGGTGACCCTGGCCGGGGCGCTCCCGGTGTTCGCCGACATAGACGCCGTGACCTACTGCCTTGATCCGTCCGCTGTCGAAGCGGTCATAACTCAGCGGACGGCGGCCGTCGTTGCCGTACACCGCTTCGGTCGGCCGTCCGACATCGCGCGGCTGCACGGTGTGGGGCAGCGGCACGGGCTGCTCGTACTGGAGCAGGCCGAGTCCGAGTCGCCGTACGACGAAGTGGCGCAGCGCAGGGAGCGGGCCGCCTATCTCGACGGGAAGTTGCGGGGGGTGCGCACGCCCGACGGTGGGGACGGGCACACCTACCAGCAGTACGTCGTGAGGGTGCCCGGGAACGGGCGGCCGGACCGGGACGCGTTCGCTCGGGCCGTGCGGGCCAAGGGCGTTGACTGCCGGGTGCCGGTGAAGACTCCCGTGCACCGCTTGCCCGAGTTCCGGCGCTGTGTGTCCCTGCCGGAGACCGAGCGGGCCGCCGACGAGACGCTCGCGTTGCCGGTCGACGCCTTGCTGACGAAGCGGGACATGCAGCGAACCGTGGCCGCGTGCAACGCGCTCGGTGGACTGCTGCAGCCCGCCTTCTGAACGGCTTGGGAGCATGGGTCTGTTCGGGGTATGATCTATTCCGTTGCCGCGAGGGAAACCTCAAAAGGCGACAGGCCCCTATAGCTCAGTCGGTAGAGCGTCTCCATGGTAAGGAGAAGGTCAACGGTTCGATTCCGTTTGGGGGCTCCAGAAATAAGGCCCTCGCCCTTTCGGGCGGGGGCCTTTTCCATGCCCACCTCAGTCCTTCAGTCCTTGTGGACGCCTGGCACCCGCATCGTCAGGATGGCCATGTCGTCGGAGGGGGCGTCCGAAGCGAAGCGTTCCACGGCGCGCATGATGCGGGCCGCGACCGCGCCCGCCGTCAGGCCCGTGCAGGTGGTGAGAACGTCGGCCAGGCCGTCGTCGCCCAGCATGCGGGTGCCCTCGCGGCGCTCGGTGACGCCGTCCGTGACGCACAGGAGGACGTCGCCGGGGTCGAGGGTGACCGTCTGCTCGTAGAGCTCGAGATCGTCCATGACGCCGAGCAGCGGCTGGGGTTCGGCGGCCGCCTCGACCGTGCCGTCCTGACGCAGGCGGAGCGGAAGGGGGTGGCCGGCGCAGACCACCTTCAGTTCGGCGCTGCCGTCCTCCTGGGGGCGGAGTTCGCCGTAGAGGAGGGTCAGGAAGCGGCTGCGGGCGCCCTCGTCGAGGATCGCGGAGTTGAGGCGCTCCAGCACGGCCGGGCCGCTGAGGCCCTCGCGGGCCAGGAGGCGCAGGGCGTGCCGGGCCAGGCCGGTGACCGCCGCCGCGTTCGGACCCGTACCGCAGACGTCGCCGATGGCGAAGCCGTACGCGCCGTCGCGGATCGGGAAGACGTCGTAGAAGTCGCCGCCGACCTCGTTGCCCTCGCCGGCCGCGCGGTAGATGACCTCGACCTCGACGCTGTCGATCTCGGGGAGCTCCGGTGGCAGCAGGCTGCGCTGGAGGGACTGGCTGATGGCCGTGCGCTCCGAATAGAGGCGGGCGTTGTCCAGGGCCAGGGCGGCGCGCCGGGAGAGGTCCTCGGCCAGTTCCAGGATCTCCTGGCGGAAGTGTTCGTCCGTGGGCTTGCCGAGCGTGAGCATGCCGATGACGCGGTTGCGGGCGACCAGAGGGAGGACGACCGTCTCGCCGCCCACCGCCGAGGCCGTCGCCAGCGTCGGGCCGATGCCGGAGCTGACGGTGGTGGGCTCGCCCAGACCGAGGCTGCGCATGGAGGTGCGCAGGGCGGCCTGGTGGGCGGCCTCCGCGGGGGCAGGCCAGACGCGGGCGCCGGGGGTTGGGACCGGATCCGGCGGCGAGATCTTCGACAGCAACGACTTGATGCCGTCGATGAGTTCCTCGTCCTCGTGCAGGACGTACGACAGATACGGCTCCGAGGCCTGGTCGGCGATCGTGTAGACCGCGCACCAGGTCGCCAGGGTCGGGACGGTCATCTGGGCCATCAGCGCCAGCGTCTGGTCGCGGTCCAGGGTGCCGGCGAGGAGGTCGGACGCCTCGACGAGGAAGCTGAGCGAGCCTCGGCGCAGGCGTTCCAGCTCGCCCAGGCGGGCCGACTCGACGGCCAGGGCGATGCGGTCGGCCGCGAACTGCAGGCGCAGCGCCTCCTCGTTGGAGTAGCGGCCAGGAGACTCCGCGGCGACGCCGAGGGAGCCGGTGAGGCGGCCCTCGACCTTGAGGGGGACCGTCACCACCGAACGCATTCCGGTGCCGTTCAACAGGGGGACCGCACCCGGTACGGCCGTGAGGTCCTCGTGGACCGCGGGCATCCGGGCCGAGCCGTAGCGGCCGGGGCCCGCCTCGACGGGCACGCGCGCGAAGCGCTGGCGGGCGGAGGGCAGGCCCGTGGAGGCGCGGACCTCCAACTCCGTCTCGTCGTCGGTCGCGAGGAGCAGGAAGGCGGAGTCGCCGTCGAGCATGTCGCGGGCGCGTTCGACCGTGCGCTGGAGGAGACCGTCGAGGTCGTCCGGGGCCGGGGAGCCGATGAACACCTCGAACGGGTCGGTGTTCGGGCCGTCGGCGGAGGGCGTCGCGTCTGAGGACGGGACGCGCAACGGGGTCTGCAGAACAGCCCGTTCGTGGTCACGCACGAGGAGGCACACGGTTGACGGCTCGCCGCCGGTGTCGCGGACGCGGAGGTGGGAGGCGTACACGGGGGTCACGCGGCCGTCGGCACCGCGGATGCCGTAACTGCCCTCCCAGCGGGAGAGTTGGAGGGCCTCGGCGATGCCGGTGCTGGTGCCCGGTGTGTGCGGCCAGGCGGCGAGGTCGGTGAGGGGTTTGCCGACGACCTGGTCGGCGGCATAGCCGAAGAGTTCCTCGGCGTCCTCGTTCCAGGCGGAGATGGAGCCCGTACGGTCGATCTGGACGACCGCGACGCGGACGCGGCCGTCGGCGAGCGGGAGGAGGTCGGCGGGGAGGGCCGGGCCGGCCGCGCGGGTGCCCACCGGGCGTTCCGGGAGGTTGAGTTGGAACCACACCTGCTTGTGCGTGGGCGTGTACTCGACACCCCAGCGGCCGGCGATGGCCGCGCACAGCTGGAGGCCGCGACCGCCCTCCCGGTCCAGGTTGCCCATGGTGACGGCCGAGCCCTGGAGCGGGATCTCGCGCTCGGGGTAGCGGTCGGCCACCTCGATCCGTACGCCGTCGTCGCCGCGCAGGCACAGGACGTCGGCGTGGGTGCCGGCGTGCACCACGGCGTTGGTCACGAGCTCGCTGGTGAGGACGACGGCGTCGTCGACGACGTCACCGAAGCCCCAGCCCTGGAGGGTGTCGCGGACGAACGAGCGGGCGGTCGCGACGGATCGCCCGACGGGCTCGAAGCTGGCGGCCGCGCGCGCGGTGATCACAGAACTCCTCGACCGGCTGTCGGCGTGCTGGGGTGCCTGGCCGACCTGCTCGCTCCGCTGGTGGGGCGGCAGCGCGCTCGTCGGCCGGGGGTCCGGGGTCTGTCCCCCCGGGATCAGTCCGGTGGTCATGTGTGCGGCCGCCCCTCCGATGCCCGCTCGTCCTCGTGCCACCGCCCAGGCCGGACGGGCCGGCGCGGCTGGACAGCCGCATGCAAGGTTACTTACCTTCCCCCACCGTGCGGATGCCGGTCGCCTGTGATTCCGCCTCACGGGTGTGCGGACCGTGTGCGAAGCTGCCGAACTGTTATGGCCTGGTTGGGTGAGGGTGAAACACTGGGCAAGCTTCTTGTGAAGGTCCGGGCAGGTCGCGTGTCTTCTGTGTATGTCGGGAAGCAGCCCCTTGGCCCGGGCTGATTACATCGGGCAGGAATACGCAGCAGTAGCGGCAGCAACCGGTACGACACCAGCCGAGTACAGCAGTAACGGTCGACCCCTGCGGGAGGGACACAGTGGAGTCTGGCGCAGCGACGCGAAGCACCAAGGCGCGCGCGAAAGGCGGACAGTCCCTGAGCAAGCAGCGCACACCACGAGGCGGGACCACTGTCGTGGACACGGCCGCCCTGAACCGTCTGATGGCGGCCCTGGTGTCCATGCGCGACGGGAACTTCCGCAGGCGGCTCACGGTGTCCGGCGACGGTGTGATGTCGGAGATCGCGGCGGTCTTCAACGAGGTCGCCGACCGCAACCTGCAGCTGACGGGTGAGCTGGCGCGGGTGCGGCGCATGGTGGGACGTGAGGGAAAGCTCACGGAGAGGCTGGAGACGGGTGCCTGCGAGGGTTCCTGGGCGACGGCCATCGACAACTCCAACGCGCTCGTGGAGGACCTCGCACGGCCCGTTTCCGAGGTCAGCCGGGTGCTGTCGGCGGTGGCCGAGGGTGATCTGTCGCCGCGTATGGAGCTGCGGACGCACACCCCGGACGGGCCCGGGCACCCGCTGCGCGGTGAGTTCCTGAAGGTCGGGCGGACCGTCAACAACCTGGTCGATCAGCTGTCGACGTTCACCGACGAGGTCACGCGCGTGGCCAGTGAGGTCGGTACGGAGGGCAAGCTGGGCGGGCAGGCGCAGGTGCGCGGCATGTCCGGTTCGTGGAAGGACCTGACGGACTCCGTCAACACGATGGCGGACCGGCTCACCGCCCAGGTGCGGGACATCGCGCTGGTGACGACGGCGGTCGCCAAGGGTGACCTGTCACGCAAGGTCACGGTTCATGTCGCCGGCGAGATGCTGGAGCTGAAGAACACCGTCAACACGATGGTCGACCAGCTCTCGGCCTTCTCCTCCGAGGTGACCCGTGTGGCCCGAGAGGTGGGCACGGAGGGCATCCTGGGCGGCCAGGCACAGGTGTCCGGCGTCGACGGTGTGTGGAAGGAACTCACCGATTCGGTGAACACCATGGCCGGCAACCTCACGGCCCAGGTACGTGGGATCGCTCAGGTGACCACCGCGGTCGCCAACGGCGACCTCTCACAGAAGGTGACCGTTCCGGCGCGCGGTGAGGTCGCGCAGCTCGCCGACACGATCAACCAGATGACCGAGACGCTGCGGATCTTCGCGGACGAGGTCACGCGCGTGGCCAACGAGGTCGGGTCCCAGGGGGCTCTGGGCGGGCAGGCGAACGTGCCGGGTGCGGCGGGGACCTGGAAGGACCTCACCGACTCGGTGAACACCGTCTTCCGGAACCTGACCACGCAGGTGCGGGACATCGCCGCGGTGACGACGGCGGTGGCCAACGGGGACCTGTCGCAGAAGGTCACCGTGGACGTGGCCGGCGAGATGCTGGAGCTGAAGAACACCGTCAACGGGATGGTCGACCAGCTGTCCGCGTTCGGTGCCGAGGTGACGCGCGTGGCGCGGGAGATCGGTGTCGAGGGTGAGCTGGGCGGTCAGGCGCAGGTGTCCGGGGCGGCCGGTACATGGAAGGACCTCACCGACTCCGTCAACACCGCGTTCCGCAACCTCACCGGGCAGGTGAGGAACATCGCCCAGGTGACGACGGCGGTGGCCAACGGCGACCTGTCGCAGAAGGTGACCGTCGACGTCTCCGGCGAGATGCTCCAGCTGAAGAACACCGTGAACACGATGGTGGACCAGCTGTCGAGCTTCGCCGACCAGGTGACCCGGATGGCCCGTGACGTGGGCACGGAGGGCCGCTTGGGCGGGCAGGCCCGGGTGGACGGTGTGTCGGGCACCTGGAAGGAGCTGACCGACTCCGTCAACTTCATGGGTGGCAACCTCACCTCTCAGGTGCGGCAGATCGCCCAGGTGACGACGGCGGTGGCGCGGGGTGACCTGTCGCAGAAGATCGACGTCGACGCGCGCGGGGAGATCCTGGAGCTGAAGAACACCATCAACACGATGGTGGACCAGCTGTCCGCCTTCGCCGACCAGGTGACCCGGGTCGCCCGCGAGGTGGGTACGGAGGGCCGGCTGGGCGGTCAGGCGCAGGTGCCCGGCGTCGCCGGTGTGTGGCGCGACCTGACCGACTCCGTGAACGGCATGGCGTCCAACCTGACCGGCCAGGTGCGCAACATCGCCCAGGTGGCCACGGCGGTGGCCCGGGGTGACCTGTCCCAGAAGATCACCGTGGACGCGCGCGGGGAGATCCTGGAGCTGAAGAACACCCTGAACACGATGGTCGACCAGCTGTCGTCGTTCGCCGAAGAGGTCACGCGTGTGGCCCGTGAGGTGGGCACGGAGGGCATCCTCGGCGGTCAGGCCGAGGTGCAGGGTGTCTCGGGCACCTGGAAGGACCTCACGCAGTCCGTGAACTTCATGGCGAACAACCTGACCATTCAGGTCCGCAACATCGCCGAGGTCACGACCGCGGTCGCCAAGGGCGACCTGTCGAAGAAGATCACCGTTGACGCGAAGGGCGAGATCCTCGAGCTGGTCACGACCGTCAACACGATGGTGGACCAACTGTCGTCGTTCGCCGAGCAGGTGACCCGCGTGGCCCGTGAGGTGGGCACGGAGGGCATCCTGGGCGGCCAGGCGCACGTGCCCGGCGTCACGGGCATCTGGAAGGACCTCAGCGACAACGTCAACCTGATGGCCAAGAACCTGACCGTTCAGGTGCGCAACATCTCCCAGGTCGCCGCGGCGGTCGCCAACGGTGACCTGACGCGGACGGTGACGATCGAGGCGCGCGGTGAGGTCGCGCAGCTCGCCGACACCTTCAACACGATGGTGAAGACGCTGAGTTCCTTCGCCGACCAGGTCACCAAGGTGGCCCGCGAGGTGGGTACGGACGGCATCCTCGGCGGTCAGGCGCACGTGCCCGGCGTGGCCGGTACGTGGAAGGACCTCACCGAGTCGGTGAACCAGATGGCGTCCAACCTGACCGGTCAGGTGCGCAACATCGCCATGGTCACGACGGCCATCGCCAAGGGCGACCTGACGAAGAAGATCGACATCGACGCGCGCGGGGAGATCCTCGAGCTGAAGACGACCATCAACACGATGGTCGACCAGCTGTCGAGCTTCGCCGAGGAGGTCACCCGAGTCGCCCGTGAGGTGGGTACGGAGGGACAGCTCGGCGGTCAGGCACGCGTGCGTGACGTCGACGGAACGTGGCGTGACCTCACCGAGTCGGTGAACGAGATGGCCGGGAACCTGACCCGGCAGGTGCGTGCCATCGCGCGCGTGGCGACCGCGGTGACCCGTGGCGACCTGAACCTGAAGATCGACGTGGACGCGTCCGGCGAGATCCAGGAACTCCAGGACTACATCAACAAGATGATCGCCAACCTGCGCGACACCACGATCGCCAACAAGGAGCAGGACTGGCTCAAGGGCAACCTGGCCCGTATCTCGGCGCTGATGCAGGGGCGCCGGGACCTGGAGGACGTGGCCTCGCTGATCATGAGCGAGCTGACGCCGGTCGTCTCCGCGCAGCACGGCGCCTTCTTCGTGGCCATGACGTCGGCCGACGGCTCGGGGGACCCGTACGAACTGCGGATGCTGGGCTCGTACGGCTACTCGATGGGCTCCATGCCGACGTCGTTCCGGCCGGGTGAGGCGCTGGTCGGGACGGCCGCTGAGGAGAAGCGCACGATCCTCGTGGAGAACGCGCCGAGCGGCTATCTGAAGATCTCCTCGGGGCTCGGCGAGGCACCGCCCGCGCAGGTGATCGTGCTGCCGGTGCTGTTCGAGGGGAGCGTGCTCGGGGTGATCGAGCTGGCGTCGTTCACGCCGTTCACGCAGATCCAGAAGGACTTCCTGAACCAGATCGCCGAGATGATCGCGACCAGCGTCAACACGATCTCCGTCAACACCAAGACGGAGCAGTTGCTGAAGCAGTCGCAGGAGCTGACCGAGCAACTTCGGGAGCGGTCGGCGGAGTTGGAGCAACGGCAGAAGGCCCTCCAGGCGTCCAACGCCGAGCTGGAGGAGAAGGCCGAGCTACTGGCCCAGCAGAACCGCGACATCGAGGTGAAGAACACCGAGATCGAGGAGGCGCGACAGGTCCTGGAGGAGCGCGCCGAGCAGCTCGCGGTGTCGATGCGCTACAAGAGCGAGTTCCTGGCGAACATGTCGCACGAGCTGCGGACGCCGCTCAACTCGCTGCTGATCCTGGCCAAGCTGCTCGCCGACAACGCCGAGGGCAACCTGTCGCCGAAGCAGGTCGAGTTCGCCGAGACCATCCACGGTGCCGGTTCCGACCTGCTCCAGCTGATCAACGACATCCTCGACCTGTCGAAGGTCGAGGCGGGCAAGATGGACGTCTCCCCGACGCGCATCGCGCTCGTCCAGCTCGTCGACTACGTGGAGGCCACCTTCCGGCCGCTGACCGCGGAGAAGGGCCTCGACCTGTCCGTACGGGTGTCGCCGGAGCTGCCGGCCACCTTGCACACCGACGAACAGCGGCTGCTCCAGGTGCTGCGCAACCTGCTGTCGAACGCGGTGAAGTTCACCGACTCCGGGTCGGTGGAGCTGGTCATCCGGCCGTCCGGGGCGGATGTCCCCCTCGGCATTCGGGAGCAGCTTCTGGAGGCGGGTTCGCTCACCGACCCGGACGCGCCGCTGATCGCGTTCTCGGTGACCGACACCGGCATCGGCATCGCGGCCAGCAAGATGCGGGTGATCTTCGAGGCGTTCAAGCAGGCCGACGGCACCACCAGCCGCAAGTACGGCGGTACGGGCCTGGGGCTGTCCATCTCGCGGGAGATCGCGCAGCTGCTCGGCGGTGAGATCTACGCACAGAGCGAGACGGGGCGCGGCTCGACGTTCACGCTGTACCTGCCGCTGCACCCGAGCGAACTGCCGCCGCAGGGCTACCAGCAGCTCGTGCCCTCTCTGGCGCCGGGGGAGCTCGTGGCGGCGGCGGAGAGCAGGGCGGCCGCGCTGACCGAGCTCTCCGACACGGAGATCGAGACGCCGGCCGAGGTGAAGTCGTACCGGGAGACGCAGAACGGCCCGGCCGCGCTCTTCCGGCGCCGCCGCAGGGCGCTGCCGGGCAACGGACAGCTCCGGTCCGCGCAGCAGGAGCCGCAGCCGTGGTCGGTGGCGGAGCAGGAGCCGGCGCCGCAGGCGCACCCCGGGATCCGGTTCGGCGGCGAGAAGGTGCTGATCGTCGACGACGACATCCGCAATGTGTTCGCGCTGACCAGCGTCCTGGAGCAGCACGGTCTGTCGGTGCTGTACGCCGAGAACGGCCGTGAGGGCATCGAGGTGCTGGAGCAGCACGACGACGTGGCGGTCGTCCTGATGGACATCATGATGCCCGAGATGGATGGATACGCGACGACCACGGCGATCCGCCGGATGCCGCAGTTCTCCGGGCTGCCGATCATCGCGCTCACCGCGAAGGCGATGAAGGGCGACCGGGAGAAGGCGATCGAGTCCGGCGCCTCCGACTATGTGACGAAGCCGGTCGACCCCGACCATCTGCTCGCGGTGATGCAGCAGTGGATGAGGGTCGAGTGACCGGAACGGCAGGACTTGTCGAGGCTTCGTCGAGGGTTCGTGCCGATGCGCGGGAACCTTCGAGGTGTTCGAGGAGTTGCTGGTGGAGTTGCTGATTGAGGGTGCCGGAAGCCGTGTAGAAGCACGGTGTTCGGGGAACCTTCTGGTCTCCCGCCACGTTTCTGCTCTGTGCACAGTGACATCACGGTGACAGGGTGTGGCGACGGGCGGGGTGCGGCTACGATGACCGGCACGAGGACGGGCGGCGCAAGGGAGTCGTCCCCTGGGGCTGCACCGGGCGGTGTCACCCCAAGTCCTGCGGACAGGGGAGGCCCCATGCCGGGGCGAGGAGGGCGGGCCATGGTGCAGAAGGCCAAGATCCTCCTGGTCGATGACCGGCCGGAGAATCTGCTGGCGCTGGAGGCGATCCTCTCTGCGCTCGATCAGACGCTGGTGCGGGCATCGTCCGGGGAAGAGGCGCTCAAGGCGCTTCTGACGGACGACTTCGCGGTCATTCTGCTGGACGTGCAGATGCCGGGAATGGACGGTTTCGAGACGGCGGCGCACATCAAGCGGCGGGAGCGGACACGGGACATCCCGATCATCTTCCTGACCGCGATCAACCACGGCCCCCACCACACCTTCCGGGGATACGCGGCGGGCGCGGTCGACTACATCTCCAAGCCGTTCGACCCGTGGGTGCTGCGCGCCAAGGTCTCCGTCTTCGTCGAGCTGTACATGAAGAACTGCCAGCTGCGTGAGCAGGCGGCGCTGCTGCGGCTTCAGTTGGAGGGCGGTGACGGCAAGGCCGCGGTCGGCGGGGCCAAGGAGCCCGCGGGTCTGCTCGCCGAGCTCTCCGCGCGGCTCGCGGCCGTCGAGGAGCAGGCCGAGGCGCTGTCCAAGCAGTTGGACGACGAGTCGGCGGACGCGGCGGCGGTGGCCACGGCGGCCCATCTGGAACGCAAACTCACCGGCCTGCGCCGGGCGCTGGACGCCCTGGAACCGGGCACCGGAAGCGGCGGCGCGCCGGTGCCGTCGCAGAACTGACGCGTGCCGCGCACGCAGTTGCGCGTGAGCGCGCGTCAGTTTCACGCCTCGACAAAGGCGACACGAACGGGTGAAGCAGTGGGCACACGTGTCCGCTGTCGTCTCCACCGGTAATCTCCCACCTATGGCCTCACGTCCCTCCGCAGCCAAGAAGCAGCCCGCCAAGAAGGCTGCCGCTCCGGCGAAGGCTCCGGCGAAGAAGGCCGCTGCGAAACGGGCCCCGGCGAAGAAGACTCCGGCGAAGAAGGTGCCCGCCAGGAAAGCCGCGGCCAAGAAGCCGGTGCCGCCGCCGGCTCCGAGCCCCACCGGCGGCATCTACCGACTCGTGCGCGCCCTCTGGCTCGGGCTCGCCCACGCCGTCGGCGCGGTGTTCCGCGGGATAGGGAACGGCGCGAAGAACCTCGACCCGGCCCACCGCAAGGACGGCGTCGCGCTGCTGCTGCTGGCCATGGCGCTGATCGTCGCCGCGGGGACCTGGGCCGATCTGCGCGGGCCCGTCGGTGACCTCGTCGAGATCCTGGTGACCGGCGCCTTCGGACGCCTGGACCTGCTGGTGCCGATACTGCTCGCGGTCATCGCCGTGCGCTTCATCCGGCACCCCGAGAAGCCCGAGGCCAACGGCCGCATCGTGATCGGCCTCTCCGCGCTCGTCATCGGCGTGCTCGGCCAGGTCCACATCGCCTGCGGCGCGCCCGCCCGCAGTGACGGCATGCAGGCCATAAGGGACGCCGGCGGCCTCATCGGCTGGGGCGCGGCGACCCCGCTGACGTACACCATGGGCGAGATCCTCGCCGTACCGCTGCTCGTGCTGCTCACGATCTTCGGGCTGCTGGTCGTCACGGCCACCCCGGTCAACGCCATCCCGCAGCGGCTGCGGCTGCTCGGCGTGAAGCTGGGCATCCTGCACGACCCCACGCAGGACGAGTACGCCGAGTACTCCGCGGACGACGAGCGCTACGACGATCAGTGGCGCGAGGCGCTCCCCGCGCGCCCCCGTCGGCGCTCGAGCGCCCCTCAGGAGTACGACCCCGACAGCGCCGAGCAGGAGGCCCTCTCCCAGCGCCGTGGCCGCCGCCGGCGCTCCGCCGTGCCGCAGCCCGACATGGGGCGGCAGATGGACGCCGTGGACGTCGCGGCGGCGGCCGCGGCCGCGCTCGACGGCGCCGTCCTGCACGGCATGCCGCCCTCACCGGTCGTCGCCGACCTCACCCAGGGCGTGAGCGTGGGCGACCGCGAGGACACGACGCCGACACCTGTCCCGGCACCGGCCGCGCGCCCCCGGCAGGAGAAGCCCAGGCAGGACAAGCCCAGGCAGCAGAAGCTCAGCTCCGGCGAGGTCCCGGACCTGACCAAGGCGCCGCCCCAGCAGGACCGGGACCTGCCGCCGCGCGCCGAGCAGCTTCAGCTCTCCGGCGACATCACGTATGCGCTGCCCGTCCTCGACCTCCTCACGCGCGGGGGCCCCGGGAAGGCGCGCAGCGCCGCCAACGACGCGGTCGTCGCCTCACTCACCACCGTCTTCACCGAGTTCAAGGTCGACGCAGCCGTCACCGGCTTCACGCGCGGACCGACGGTCACGCGCTACGAGGTCGAGCTCGGCCCCGCCGTGAAGGTCGAGCGGATCACCGCCCTGACGAAGAACATCGCGTACGCCGTGGCCAGCCCGGACGTGCGGATCATCAGCCCGATCCCCGGCAAGTCGGCGGTCGGCATCGAGATCCCGAACACCGACCGGGAGATGGTCAACCTCGGTGACGTGCTGCGCCTCGCGGAGTCCGCGGAGGACGACGATCCGATGCTGGTCGCCTTCGGCAAGGACGTCGAGGGCGGCTACGTCATGCACTCGCTGGCGAAGATGCCCCACATGCTGGTCGCCGGCGCCACCGGGTCCGGCAAGTCGTCCTGCATCAACTGTCTGATCACGTCGGTCATGATGCGGGCGACCCCCGAGGACGTCCGCATGATCCTGGTCGACCCCAAGCGCGTCGAGCTGACCGCCTACGAGGGCATCCCGCACCTGATCACGCCGATCATCACCAACCCCAAGCGGGCCGCCGAGGCGCTCCAGTGGGTCGTACGGGAAATGGACCTGCGCTACGACGACCTGGCGGCGTACGGCTACCGGCACATCGACGACTTCAACCGCGCGGTGCGCGAGGGGAAGGTCAAGCCGCCCGAGGGCAGTGAGCGAGAGCTCCAGCCGTACCCGTACCTGCTGGTCATCGTCGACGAGCTCGCCGACCTGATGATGGTGGCGCCGCGGGACGTCGAGGACGCCATCGTGCGGATCACGCAGCTCGCGCGCGCGGCCGGCATCCACCTGGTGCTCGCCACACAGCGGCCGTCCGTCGACGTCGTCACCGGCCTGATCAAGGCGAATGTGCCCTCGCGGCTCGCCTTCGCCACCTCCTCCCTCGCCGACTCGCGCGTCATCCTCGACCAGGCCGGCGCCGAGAAGCTGATCGGCAAGGGCGACGGGCTGTTCCTGCCGATGGGGGCCAACAAGCCGACCCGTATGCAGGGCGCGTTCGTGACCGAGGAGGAGATCGCGGGCGTCGTCCAGCACTGCAAGGACCAGATGACGCCCGTCTTCCGGGACGACGTCACCGTGGGCACCAAGCAGAAGAAGGAGATCGACGAGGACATCGGCGACGACCTCGACCTGCTGTGCCAGGCGGCCGAGTTGGTCGTCTCCACGCAGTTCGGGTCGACGTCCATGCTCCAGCGCAAGCTGCGCGTCGGCTTCGCGAAGGCCGGACGGCTGATGGACCTGATGGAGTCGCGGGGCGTCGTCGGCCCCAGCGAGGGATCGAAGGCTCGTGACGTTCTTGTGAAGCCTGACGAGTTGGATGATGTGCTCGCGGTGATTCGCGGGGAGACCGAAGGGTAAGGGAAAACGCGAGCACGACGGTGGTCCCGCGGGCGGGAGCGCAACCGGGTGATGTTCGGATCGTGATTTACCCGTAAGGGATCATTGAGCAACCGTTTCCCTTCGGCATACGTCAAGTTGAGGGAAGTAACAAGCGCGTACCCCACCGTCGGAGTGTCCGGCCATTCCGATGGCGTACAAAGCCCCGCCGTCCGGTTGCCCCACCCTTTTGCACCACCCCTAGACTGAACCTCCAGCACAGGTGGCTACACGCTCGAAAGGCGCCCCCGTGTCCATCGGCAACTCCCCTGAAGACGAGCGTCCGTTCGAAGACGTCTCCGAGGAAGCCCGCCCCTCCGTCGGCCGTGCGTTGCAGCAGGCGCGTATCGCGGCCGGGCTGACCGTCGACGACGTCAGTACCGCCACCCGGGTCCGCATCGCCATCGTGCACGCGATCGAAGCGGACGACTTCGCACCCTGTGGCGGTGACGTCTACGCCCGTGGGCACATCAAGACGCTGGCCAGGGCCGTCCACCTCGATCCGGCTCCGCTGATCGAGCAGTACGACGCCGATCACGGCGGCCGACCGGCGCCCACCCCGGCCGCGCCCCTGTTCGAGGCGGAGCGCATCCGCCCGGAGCGGCGCGGGCCGAACTGGACCGCGGCCATGGTCGCCGCGATCGTCGTCGTGGTCGGCTTCGTCGGGTTCACCGTGTTCAAGGGCGGCGACGACGGCGGCACGAAGGAGCAGGTCGCCGAGGGCACCACGCCCACCGCCACCGACTCCGCCTCTCCCACCACGAAGACCACCAAGCCCGACGAGAAGCCGGACCCCACGGACAGCGCCATCGCGGCCGCGCCGCAGGACAAGGTGACCGTCCAGGTGAGCGCCGTCGACGGGCGCAGCTGGATCTCCGCCAAGGACCACAACGGCCGGCTGCTCTTCGACGGGCTGCTCAAGAAGGGCCAGTCCAAGACCTTCCAGGACAGCACCAAGGTCAACCTGGTCCTCGGTGACGCAGGCGCCATTCAGCTGTACGTCAACGGCAAGAAGATCGACGACGACTTCCGGCCCGGGGCCGTGGAGCGCCTGACCTACACGAAGGGCGATCCCCAGGTCGGCTGAGAGCGGGACGCGTGTTCGGGGCCGGCCAGGATGGGCCAACCCCGTCGACGTGGGGTGTCAGCGGGACGAAGTAGTCTTGAGCCCATGCCTGAACGCCGTACCGTCGCACTCGTCACCCTTGGCTGCGCCCGTAACGAGGTGGACTCGGAGGAGCTCGCAGGCCGTTTGGAGGCGGACGGCTGGCAGCTCGTCGAGGACGCCGCGAACGCCGACGTGGCCGTCGTCAACACCTGCGGCTTCGTCGACGCCGCCAAGAAGGACTCCGTCGACGCCCTCCTCGAGGCCAACGATCTCAAGGGACAGGCGAGAACGCAGGCCGTCGTGGCGGTGGGCTGCATGGCCGAGCGGTACGGCAAGGAACTCGCCGAGGCCCTGCCCGAGGCCGACGGCGTGCTCGGCTTCGACGACTACGCCGACATCTCCGACCGCCTCCAGACCATCCTGTCCGGCGGCGTCCACGCCGCGCACACCCCGCGCGACCGGCGCAAGCTGCTGCCGATCAGCCCCGCGCAGCGCCAGGACTCGGCCGCCGAGGTCGCGCTGCCCGGACACGGCCCGGTCGATCTTCCGGAGGGCCTCGCTCCGGCCTCCGGCCCCCGCGCACCCATGCGCCGCCGCCTGGACGGCGCCCCGGTCGCCTCGGTGAAGCTCGCCTCCGGCTGCGACCGGCGCTGCTCCTTCTGCGCCATCCCGTCCTTCCGCGGCTCCTTCATCTCCCGCCGCCCGAGCGACGTGCTGAACGAGACGCGCTGGCTGGCCGAGCAGGGCGTCAAGGAGATCATGCTGGTCTCCGAGAACAACACGTCCTACGGCAAGGACCTGGGCGACATCCGCCTGCTGGAGTCACTGCTGCCCGAGCTCGCCGAGGTCGACGGCATCGAGCGCGTGCGCGTCAGCTACCTCCAGCCGGCCGAGATGCGGCCCGGCCTCATCGACGTGCTGACCTCCACCCCGAAGGTCGCGCCCTACTTCGACCTGTCCTTCCAGCACTCCGCGCCCGGCGTGCTGCGCGCCATGCGCCGCTTCGGCGACACCGACCGCTTCCTGGAACTGCTCGACACCATCCGCAGCAAGGCCCCCGAGGCCGGCGTGCGCTCCAACTTCATCGTCGGCTTCCCCGGCGAGTCCGAGGCCGACCTGGCCGAGCTGGAGCGGTTCCTGAACGGCGCCCGGCTGGACGCCATCGGTGTCTTCGGCTACTCCGACGAGGAGGGCACGGAAGCGGCGACGTACGAGAACAAGCTCGACACGGACATCGTCGCCGAGCGGCTCGCGCGCATCTCCCGGCTCGCCGAGGAGCTCGTCTCGCAGCGCGCCGAGGAGCGGCTCGGCGAGACCGTGCGCGTGCTCGTGGAGTCGGTCGACGGCGAGGAGGGCGCGTACGGCCGCGGGGCGCACCAGGCTCCGGAGACGGACGGCCAGGTCCTGCTCACGAGCGGCGAAGGCCTGAGCGTCGGTCGTATGGTCGAGGCGAAGGTGGTCGGCACGGAGGGTGTCGACCTGGTGGCCGAGCCGCTGCGTGGCTCGTTCGCGTGGGCTGAGGAGGCGGGCAGATGACGGGTGTTCCGGCATCAGCCGCGGGTGGTTCCTCCCAGGCGAAGGGGGCCGGGCCGAAGGCCGCCGCGGCCGGTGTGTCGGCCACGTCCTCCGGGCCCGCGTCCGACGCCGGGTCCGGGGCGGAGGACGGTACCAAGGCGGCGCGGGGCGGGAAGATCGCTGCCGCCGCCGTCAACCAGGCCAGCGTCTGGAACATCGCGAACCTGCTGACCATGCTCCGGCTGATCCTGGTGCCGGGCTTCGTCGCGCTGATGCTGGCCGACGGCGGATACGACCCGGCGTGGCGCGCGCTCGCCTGGGCCGCGTTCGCCATCGCCATGATCACCGACCTGTTCGACGGACACCTCGCGCGCACCTACGACCTCGTCACCGACTTCGGGAAGATCGCCGACCCCATCGCCGACAAGGCGATCATGGGGGCGGCGCTGATCTGTCTCTCCGCGCTGGACGACCTGCCCTGGTGGGTGACGGCGGTCATCCTCGGCCGGGAACTCGGGGTCACGCTGCTGCGTTTCTGGGTCATCCGGTACGGCGTCATCCCGGCGAGCCGGGGCGGCAAGCTCAAGACGCTCACCCAGGGCGTGGCGGTCGGGATGTATGTGCTGGCGCTGACGGGATGGCTGGCCACCCTGAGGTGGTGGGTGATGGCCGTGGCGGTCGTGCTGACCGTGGTGACCGGACTCGACTATGTGAGACAGGCCATTGTGCTGCGCCGGCAGGGAATCGCCGAGCGCAAGGCCGCGTTGGAGGAGACGGAAGCGTGAGTTCCACGGCCACCGACGTGGTGCGACTACTCACGGTGAGGGGTGAGACCCTCGCTGTGGCGGAGTCGCTGACCGGGGGCCTGGTCGCGGCGGAGATCACATCGGTCCCCGGGGCGTCCAAGGCCTTCCAGGGGTCCGTGACGGCATACGCCACCGCCCTCAAGCACGGCCTGCTCGGTGTCGACGCCACCCTGCTGGCCGACCGTGGAGCGGTGGACGCGCAGGTCGCGGCCCAGATGGCGGCCGGGGTGCGCAAGACACTGGGTGCCGACTGGGGTATCGCCACCACCGGCGTGGCCGGCCCGGAACCACAGGACGGACAGCCGGTCGGGACGGTCTTCGTGGCCGTCGACGGGCCCGTGGCGGCGAATTCCGGTTCCGCCGCTGGCGGAAAAGTGGAGGCGCTGAGGTTGAACGGCGACCGCGCGGAAATTCGTATGGAGAGTGTACGGAGCGTACTCGCACTGCTTCTGACGGAGCTTGTGAGCGAACACACTGGGAATGAGCGGGCACAGGATACGGAACGGAACGGGGGGTTTTGATGTTTGCAGCCCTGAGTGAACACGACATCGCTCCCCGCACGGCCGCGGCGCGAGGCGGTACGGTGGGGCGAGAAGGATGCGGCTACGCGGTCCGAGGAGGGAGCCACCGATGATTCTGCTCCGCCGCCTGCTTGGTGACGTGCTGCGTCGGCAGCGCCAGCGCCAGGGCCGTACTCTGCGCGAAGTCTCCTCGTCCGCCCGAGTCTCACTCGGCTATCTCTCCGAGGTGGAGCGGGGGCAGAAGGAGGCTTCCTCCGAGCTGCTCTCCGCCATCTGCGACGCGTTGGACGTACGGATGTCCGAGCTCATGCGGGAAGTGAGCGACGAGCTCGCCCTCGCCGAGCTGGCCCAGTCTGCTGCGGCCACCGAGCCCGTTCCCACGCCGGTTCGTCCGATGCTGGGTTCCGTGTCGGTGACCGGTGTGCCACCGGAAAGGGTGACCATCAAGGCACCCGCCGAAGCGGTGGACGTGGTCGCCGCGTGAGGTTCACGCGCGTGCGTGTGTGATGCGGGTGTGAGCCTGCCTGTACTGATGACGTGCACGTTCGCCGTGTACGCATGAGGCCCCGGCCGGGGCTTCTCCGGGAGGTCCCGGGGGAGTGCGGTCGGGGTTTTCGCGTTGCCGGGGCGGGGCGCGGCGGTCATGGTGGAGGGACATGGCCGGGGGACGAACCCACGGAGGATGTGCATGTACGTCGTGAAGAGCCCGCTGCCGGACGCCGCGCTGAAGACCGTGTCCGAGGCACTGCAGGGCGCGCTCGTCGACCTGTTGGACCTGTCGCTCGTCGCCAAGCAGGTCCACTGGAACGTGGTCGGACCCCGGTTCCGCTCTGTCCATCTCCAGCTCGACGAGGTCGTGGACTCCGCGCGCACACACTCCGACACCGTGGCGGAACGGGCGTCGGCGCTGGGTGTCCCGCCGGACGGGCGGGCCGCGACGGTCGCCTCAGGAAGCGGCATCGGTGAGGTGCCCGACGGGTGGATCAAGGACACGGACGCGGTGGGGACGCTGGTGAGGGCGCTCGGCGCGGTGATCGGCCGGATGCGGGAGCGGGTGGCGGCGACCGGGGACCCGGATCCCGTCACCCAGGACATCTTCATCGGGATCACGGCGGATCTCGAGAAGCATCACTGGATGTTCCAGGCCGAGAACGGGTGAGAGTGCCTGTGTATCCCTCGACTGAGGCCGGCCCGCGCTGAGAAGTGCTCCGTCGTGCCTCGTGTGCGCCCTGTGTGCGCGCCGGGACGTCGATCTAGCGTCCGGCTGGAGGTGGCGGCGATGACGGGCCGGACAGGGTGGGGCGGGGCGGGGCGGTGGGGCTGGAGGGCCTGGGGGGCTGGTCTGGGGCTCGGGGCGTTGTGGTGGTGGGCTGTGTTGCGGATCGCGTTGGCGCCGGACGCGGGGGTGCTGGAGGGAGCGGTCGCGGCCGGGGGGTGGGGGCTCAGTCTGTTGCCGGTGCACTGTGTGGCCAGGGCGCGGGCGGTGGGGGCGGTCGGTGCGGGGCGGTGGGTGGAGGCGTGGCGGGGGGCCGCGGCTGGCGGGCAGACACCTACCAAGGCATCGCCACGCCACCGTTCGGACGGAGGATCTGGCCCGTCGTGAAGGCTGACGCGTCCGAGGCCAGGTGCAGGACGGCATGGGCGACGTCCTCCGGGTCCCCGACGCGGGCCAGCGGCGACATGCGGGACATGAGCGCCTCGGTGTGCGCCTGGGCGGCGGAGTCGTGGCGGTCGGTCATGGGGGTGCGGATCCAGCCCGGGGCGACCGCGTTGACGCGGATGCCGTGCCGGCCCAGCTCCGTCGCCAGCGTCTTCGTCAACTGGACGACGGCCGCTTTGGCCGCGCCGTAGCAGAGCAGGCCGGGGCCGCCGGTGTCGACGGCGCCCGAGGCCATGGTGACGATGCTTCCCCGGATGTTCCGGGCGAGCATCAGGCGGGCCGCCTCCTGGCAGGCGTACAGCACGCCCTTGAAGTTGACGTTCAGCACCCGGTCGAGGTCCTCGTCACGGGTCTCCAGGACCGGGCTGCTGTGCATGATCCCGGCGATCGCGGCCATCACGTCCAGGCGCTCGCAGCTCTCGACGGCCTGTTTGACCTGGGCCCGGTCGGCGACGTCGAGGTGATGGGTGCGGGCCGTGCCGCCGCGGCCCTTGATCAGGGTCGCCGTCTCGTGCAGGCCCTGCGCGTCACGATCCGCGCAGTGCACGGTGGCGCCCGCCTCCGCGAGCAGGACCGCACTGGCGCGGCCTATGCCGCTCGCGGCGCCGGTGACGAATGCGGTGCGGCCGGTGAGGTCGTACGCCTTGACGGGCATGATGCGACGGTACGAGCGTTTCTGACGGTCCGTCAATTAGTGGTTCGTCAATTGACAGTTTGTCAATTGATGGTTCGGCAACTGGTGGTTCGGCAATGGACGGCCCGTCAATTGGTCGTGCGGGGACGGAATCGCTGGGTCGCGAGGGTGCCCGGAGCCGGTGCCGGGCCGACCTGGCAGGCCGGGCACCAGTACGTGGGGCGCTCGCGGGAGCCGTCGCCCTGGTCGGCCACGCGGATCGGTGTGCGGCAGCGGAGACAAGGGCGGCGTGCGCGTCCGTAGACGAACAGGTCCTGGCCGCGGTGACCCGTCGTGGCGCGTATCGGACGCTCGCGGTTGGCCTCCAGGAGCCTCTTGGCGAGAGCGGGAAGCTTCTCGGCGCGGTCGGCGGGCAGCTCGCCGACGGGCAGCCAGGGGGTGGCGCCCAGGAGGAAGCAGAGCTCGCTCTTGTAGACATTGCCGATGCCGGCGAGGTTGCGCTGGTCGAGCAGCGCTTCGCCGAGGGGGCAGGCGGGGTCCGCGAGGAGGTTGGTGAGGGCCTGCTCAGCGTTCCAGTCCGGGCCCAGCAGGTCCGGGCCGAGGCGGCCGACGGCACGGTGTTCGTCGGTGGTGCGCAGCAGTTCCAGGACGGGGAGGCGGTAGCCGACGGCCGTGCGGTCGGCGTTGCCGAGGATCACGCGGATCTGGTGGGCCGGGCCGCCGCTCCAGCGCTGGTCGGCGGCGTACACCTTCCAGGAGCCGTCCATCCGCAGGTGCGAGTGGAGTGTCAGGCCACCCTCGATGCGGGTGAGGAGGTGCTTGCCGCGCGGTGTGACGTCCAGGACGGTACGGCCGGTGAGGTCGGCGGTGGCGTACTTGGGGATCCGGAGGTCGGAGCGGGTCAGCACCCTGCCGGCCAGCGCGCCGTGCAGACGCTTGGCGGTCTGCCAGACCGTGTCTCCTTCGGGCATGGGTCAAGAGTGGCACGCGGGGCGCGCAAGGGCCGGGCGCGAGGGCCGGACGCAAGGGCGGGCGCAAGGGCCGGGGGTCGGAAGGTCACGCCCGTAGGCGCAGGCCGCGCGGGGTCGCGATGAAGCCCGTTCCTTCCAGGAGGGTGCCGATGGGGGACGTCAGGGCCGAGGCGCCGTTGACGCGCTCCACCGTGACCGTGCCGAGGGAACCCGCGCGTGCGGCTGCTGCGAGGGCCTCCGCGGCCGCCTGCAGGCGTGGGTCCTGCGTGGCGGTGGTGTCGGGTTCGGCGGGCCAGGCCAGGAGTGTCTTGCCGCCGCGCTCCATGTAGAGGGCCAGTTCGCCGTCGACGAGCACCACCAAGGAACCCGCCTTGCGGCCCGGCTTGTGCCCGGCACCGGTCGGCGGCTCGGGCCAGGGGAGGGCCGCGCCGTACGCGTTCGCGGGGTCGGCCGCGGCGAGCACGACGGCTCGGGACGCGGGGGTGGGGCGCGTGCGGTGCGGGGGGAAGGCTTGGGGCTGCTGGGACGCCGGGCGGGCATGGTCCCGGGGGGAGACGTAGTCGCCCGGCGCGGGGCGGTCCTGGGGCGAGAAGTGGGCGCCGCCCGGTGCGATGGGGCCGTCCAGGAAATCGCCGTCGAGGTCGGGGAAGTCGTACGCCGGGTTGCCGGAGGCGGCGTCGGACGCGCGCCAGTCGGTGGGGGAGCCGGTGTGGTCGGGCGACGGGGTGCCGAAGGCGTCGGGTCGGCCGTAGGCGTCGGGGGTGCCGAGGCCGTCGGGGCGCCCGTGGTCGTCGGGCTTACGGACGGCGTCGGGCCGGCCGTAGCTGTCGGGGGTACCGACGGCGTCCGGCCGGTCGAAGCCGTCGGGTGAGCCGTAGCCGTCAGGGGTGCCGTTTCCGAAGGTGGAGGGCGGTGCGTCGCCCCGGTCTCGGGCGTTGGCGACCGCGCGGAGGCGGTCCACGGCGCCGTCCATCGCGAACTGTGCGGCGCCGAGCCCCTCCACCACATAGCCCCGCCGGGCCTGACCGGTCTCCTCGAAGGCGGACAGGATGCGGTACGTCGCCGAGAACCCGCCCTCGACGCCCTCGGCGGAGACCGCTCCCCGGGTCACCACGCCATGCCGGTCGAGGAGGGTGCGGGCCAGCGCGTGGGCGCGCACGGTGGTGTCCGGCTCGCGCCGCGGGAGCAGCGACCAGCGGCCGGCGACGGTGGGTGGGCCGCTGCGGGACGTGGGGCGTGCGGCGGCGGTCAGGGAGCCGTAGCGGCCGCGCGGGACCGTGCGCTTGGCCCGGTGGGCCGTGGAGCCCGCGGTGCGGCCCGAGCCCAGGAGGGAGCGCATCGGCGCGAGAGTGTCGTTGGTGAGCCGGCCGGACCAGGCCAGGTCCCAGAGGGCATCGGCCAGTTGGGGATCCGTGGCGTCGGGGTGTGTGGTGGCGCGGACCTGGTCGGCGATCTGGCGGAAGAACAGACCGTACCCCCCGCTGAGGGCGTCCAGGACGGACTGGTGGAGGGCGGTGAGCTCCAAGGGGTGCGGGGGCGGCAGGAGCAGTGGGGCCGCGTCCGCCACGTACAGCGAGACCCAGCCGTCCTTGCCGGGGAGCGCGCCCGCCCCGGCCCACACCACCTCTCCGGCAGCGGTCAGCTCGTCGAGCATCGCCGGGGTGTAGTCCCTGACGCGGGACGGCAGGACGAGCTTCTCCAGGGCGGAGGCGGGCACGGACGCGCCCTGCAACTGTTCGATGGCGCGGACCAGTCCGTCGACGCCGCGCAGGGAGTGGCCCTTTCCGATGTGCTGCCACTGCGGGAGGAACTGGGCGAGCGCGGCCGGGGGCACCGGTTCCAGTTCGTGGCGGAGGGCGGCGAGGGAGCGACGGCGCAGCCGGCGAAGCACGGCCGCGTCACACCACTCCTGGCCGATGCCGGCGGGGTGGAACTCGCCCTGGACGACACGGCCGCTCGCCGCGAGCCGCTGGAGCGCGCCCTCGGTGACCGCGACGCCCAGGCCGAAGCGGGTCGCCGCTGTGGCCGACGTGAACGGGCCGTGGGTGCGGGCGTAGCGCGCGAGGAGGTCGCCGAGCGGGTCCTTCACGGGCTCGGTGAACGCTTCCGGGACGCCGACCGGCAGCGCCGTGCCGAGCGCGTCGCGCAGGCGGCCCGCGTCCTCGATCGCCGCCCAGTGGTCGGCGCCGGCGATACGGACGCGGATCGCGCGGCGGGCGGCGGCCAGCTCCTGCGCCCACTGCGGCTCGGCGCCCCGCTCGGCCAGCTCGGCGTCCGTGAGCGGGCCCAGGAGGCGCAGCAGGTCGGCGACGCCTTCGGCGTCCTTGACGCGGCGGTCCTCGGTGAGCCACTGGAGTTCCCGCTCCAGGTCGGTCAGCACCTCGGCGTCGAGCAGCTCGCGCAGCTCCGCCTGGCCGAGCAGCTCGGCCAGCAGCCGTGAGTCCAGGGAGAGGGCGGCGGCGCGGCGTTCGGCGAGCGGGGAGTCTCCCTCGTAGAGGAACTGGGCGACGTACCCGAAGAGGAGGGAGCGCGCGAAGGGGGAGGGCTCGGGGGTGGTGACCTCGACGAGGCGCACCTTGCGGGATTCCAGGTCGCCCATCAGCTCGACGAGTCCGGGTACGTCGAAGACGTCCTGGAGGCACTCGCGGACCGCTTCCAGGACGATCGGGAACGACCCGAACTCGCTGGCCACCTGCAACAGTTGGGCGGCGCGCTGGCGCTGCTGCCAGAGGGGTGTGCGCTTGCCGGGGCTGCGGCGCGGCAGCAGCAGCGCGCGGGCGGCGCACTCGCGGAAGCGGGACGCGAACAGGGCCGAACCGCCGACCTGATCGGTGACCACCTGGTCGACCTCGCCCTTGTCGAAGACGACGTCCGCCGCGCCCACGGGGGCTTGGTCCGCGTCGTACTCCCTGCCGATCTTCGCCGGTTCCTGGTCGAGCAGCTCCAGGCCCATCAGGTCGGCGTCGGGCAGGCGCAGGACGATGCCGTCGTCGGCGTGCATGACCTGGGCGTCCATGCCGTACCGCTCGGAGAGCTTGGCGCCGAGGGCGAGCGCCCACGGGGCGTGGACCTGGGCGCCGAAGGGGGAGTGCACGACGACCCGCCAGTCGCCGAGCTCGTCACGGAACCGCTCCACGACGATCGTGCGGTCGTCCGGGATGTGGCCGCAGGCCTCTCGCTGCTCGTCCAGGTACGACAGGACGTTGTCCGCCGCCCACGTGTCCAGGCCCGCCGTCAGCAGACGCAGGCGGGCGTCCTCCTTGCTCAGGGAGCCGACCTCGCGCAGGAACGCGCCCACCGCGCGACCCAGTTCGAGGGGGCGGCCCAGCTGGTCGCCCTTCCAGAAGGGGAGCCGGCCGGGGACGCCCGGCGCGGGGGAGACCAGGACACGGTCGCGCGTGATGTCCTCGATGCGCCAGGAGCTGGTGCCGAGCGTGAAAACGTCCCCGACGCGCGACTCGTAGACCATCTCCTCGTCGAGCTCGCCGACGCGGCCGCCGCCCTTCTTGGGGTCGGCGCCGGCGAGGAAGACCCCGAAGAGACCGCGGTCGGGGATCGTGCCGCCGGAGGTGACGGCGAGGCGCTGGGCGCCGGGGCGGCCGGTGACCGTGCCGGCGACGCGGTCCCACACCACACGCGGGCGCAGCTCCGCGAACGCGTCGGAGGGGTAGCGGCCGGCCAGCATGTCGAGGACGGCCGTGAAGGCGGATTCCGGGAGCGAGGCGAAGGGGGCGGCGCGGCGGACCATGGCGAGCAGGTCGTCGAACTGCCAGGTGTCCAGTGCCGTCATGGCGACGAGTTGCTGGGCCAGCACGTCGAGGGGGTTGGCGGGGACCCTGAGGGACTCGATCGAACCCGTGCGCATGCGCTCCGTGACCACGGCCGCCTGGACGAGGTCGCCCCGGTACTTCGGGAAGACCACGCCCGTGGAGACCGCGCCGACCTGGTGGCCCGCGCGGCCGACGCGTTGGAGGCCGGAGGCCACGGAGGGCGGGGACTCGACCTGGACGACGAGGTCGACGGCGCCCATGTCGATGCCGAGCTCCAGGCTGGAGGTCGCGACGACGGCGGGGAGCCGGCCCGCTTTGAGGTCCTCCTCGACAAGGGCGCGCTGCTCCTTGGAGACCGAGCCGTGGTGGGCGCGCGCGATGACCGTCGGGGCGCCCTGGGCGGCGCCCGAGCCGCCCATGAGCTCGGCCGGCGCGTGGTGCTCGTCGAGGGGTTCGCCGGTGGCCCGCTCGTAGGCGATCTCGTTCAGGCGGTTGCAGAGGCGTTCCGCGAGACGGCGGGAGTTCGCGAAGACGATCGTGGAGCGGTGGGCCTGGACGAGGTCGGTGATGCGCTCCTCGACGTGCGGCCAGATCGACGGGCGCTCGGAGCCGGTGGAGCCGTCGGAGCTGTCGGCGGCCGGGGAGCCGCCGAGTTCGCCCAGGTCCTCGACCGGGACGACGACCGAGAGGTCGAACTCCTTGCCCGACTTCGGCTGGACGATCTCCACCTTGCGGCGCGGGGAGAGGTAGCGGGCGACCTCGTCGACGGGGCGCACGGTGGCGGAGAGGCCGATGCGGCGGGCCGGCTTCGGGAGGAGCTCGTCCAGGCGCTCCAGGGAGAGGGCGAGGTGGGCGCCGCGCTTGGTGCCCGCTACGGCGTGGACCTCGTCGAGGATCACCGTCTCGATGCCGGTCAGCGCGTCACGCGTGGCCGAGGTCAGCATCAGGAACAGGGACTCGGGGGTCGTGATCAGGATGTCCGGGGGGCGGGTGGACAGCGCGCGGCGCTCGGCGGCGGGAGTGTCGCCTGAGCGGATGCCGACCTTGACCTCGGGTTCGGGGAGGTCCAGACGGACGGATTCCTGGCGGATGCCGGTCAGGGGGCTGCGGAGGTTGCGCTCGACGTCCACGGCCAGGGCCTTGAGCGGGGAGACGTACAGGACGCGGCAGCGCTTCCTGGGGTCGGCGGGGGGTGGGGTGGAGGCGAGCTGGTCCAGGGCGGCGAGGAAGGCGGCGAGGGTCTTGCCGGAGCCGGTCGGGGCGACCACCAGCACGTCCGAGCCCTCGCGGATGGCCTGCCACGCGCCGGACTGGGCCGCGGTGGGCGCGGAGAAGGCCCCCGTGAACCAGCCGCGGGTCGCGGGGGAGAAGCCGTCTAGGGCTCGGTGTGCGGAGCTGACCATGTGTCCATCGTGCACCCGGGCACTGACAATCGCGTTGACCTGCGGGTTCGCTTCGGTGGGGGGGGGTGGAGTGGTCGGCTGGGGTGAGTGGGTGCGGCTTGGGTGTGGGTGTGGGTGTGGGTGTGGTGTGGGTGCGGGGCGGCTCGCTTGTGTTCGTCGTGGGTCGGGGCCGCGGTGGTGCGTCGAGCCGGTCGCCTGTCGTGCCCCTCTGCTCGTTGCCACAGTGGGGCGGTACTGGGACCAGCTACGCGACGGGCTGCGACGCACCACCGCGGCCCGCTCCCGTTCGTCGGCGGCACTCCCGTCGATGTGGCTGAGACGCGGCCCTCTCGTCGGCTTGACGGACACGGAGCGCGTCGTCGCCCATGAGTGGCTGACGCGTGGGTCAGCCGATGGCGCGGCCGTAGGCCCTCAGGGTGCGCAGTGCCTCGATCGTGACCCTCGGGCGGGCCTCCAGGGCGGTGCCCGGGGCCCACTGGCGCCAGCGGATCGGCCAGCCGCCGTCCTCCTGCTGCTCACTCGCCAGGAAGTCCAGGGAGCGGGTGATCTCGGCGTCCGTGAACCACGCGCGCGCGAGGGAACTGGGTGTCCTGGCGTAGTCGTGCGGGAAGTGGTGCTCGCCGGGGGCGTAGCCGGGCGCGACCGGGTACGCGTCCAGGTCGTCCGGGTCCAGCGCCGCGAGGCGGTGTTCGCGCACCAGACGGCCCAGGCGGTCGGCGGCGGCCTCCGCGCGGGAGCGGTCGGGGGCGGAGTCCAGGAAGGCCACCGCGGCCTCGATCTCGTAGGGGTGGGACTGCTTCAGCGACTCGACGCGCTGCCAGCAGAAGTCCGTGGCCCGGAAGAGCCAGGCGTGCCACACCTCGTTGCGGTGCAGCAGGCCCACCACCGGACCGGTGGCGAGGAGTTCGCCGGGTGGATCGTCCACGATCGGGATGAAGGGCGCCGCCGGGTATCCGCGCTGGCCGGGATGGATCGCCGGCAGGGCGCCGTCCGGCGTGGAGACGGAGGTGAGATAGCGGCACACGCGCTCCACGCGCTGCCCGCCGCAGCGTCCGACGGCGTCCAGGACGCGCAGGGCGTGAGCGGTGTGGAGCGGCTGGCTGACCGGGCCGCGCAGGTCGGGTTCCAGCGCGTGGCCGTACCCGCCGTCGGCGTTGCGGTAGGCGTCCAGTGCCGTCTCCACCGGGTCGGCGCCGCCGTTGAGGAAGTGGTGGGCGAAGAGGCGCTGTTCCAGCACGCGCGCGGTGAGCCAGACGAAGTGTTCGGCGCGGAAGAGCGGGGAGTGCGCCGGGGGCGTAGGAGGGAGTGGGGATGCTCCGGTTTCGGCCATGCGTCAGACCGTAGGGCGGAAAGCGGTCTCGACAGGGGGTCCCGGCTCGGGCCCACTCTCAGGGGCGGGATACTGATGTCATGCGGTTGACGGTCTTCTGGCAGCGGATGGCGGAGCAATTCGGCGCGGGATACGCCGAAACCTTCGCGCGCGATCACGTGATGTCCGAGCTCGGCGGGCGCACGGTGCAGGAGGCGCTGGCGTCGGGCTGGGACACCAAGGACGTGTGGCGTGTGGTCTGCACGGTGATGAACGTTCCGCAGGAGAAGCGCTGATCTGTCACGAAGATCGCCCCGCGTCGACCGATTGTCAGAGGAGTGGGCGAGACTTGGACCGTGGCACCCACTGACGAGACCGGGCAGGTCGCCCAGCACGCATCCTCCTCCGGCACGACGCCGCCCGACAGGCCCCCGGCCGACGGCGCCGTGCCGGACGCCGGCATGCCGAGCTGGCTGCCGCGTGCCATGGTGCTCGCGCTCGCGCTCATCGCCGCGTTCCAACTCGGCACTTGGGCCTTCCACCAGCTCGTCGGGCTGCTGATCAACATCCTCATCGCGTTCTTCCTGGCCCTCGCCATCGAGCCCGCGGTGAGCAGGCTGGCCGCTCACGGCATGCGCCGGGGGTTCGCCACCTTCCTGGTCTTCCTGGGACTGCTGGTCGTCCTCGCCGGATTCGTCACGCTGCTCGGCTCGATGCTCGCCGGGCAGATCATCAAGATGATCGAGGGCTTCCCCGAGTACCTCGACTCCGTCATCAACTGGGTCAACACGACGTTCCACACCAACCTCAGACGCGTCGACATCCAGGAAAGCCTGCTGCACTCCGACTGGCTGAGAAAGTACGTCCAGAACAGCGCCACCGGTGTCCTCGACGTGTCCGCGCAGGTCCTGGGCGGCCTCTTCCAGCTGCTGACCATCGCGCTGTTCTCGTTCTATTTCGCCGCCGACGGACCGCGGCTGCGGCGCACGCTGTGCTCCGTGCTGCCGCCCAGCCGGCAGGCCGAGGTGCTGCGGGCGTGGGAGATCGCCGTCGACAAGACCGGTGGCTATCTGTACTCGCGCGGGCTGATGGCACTGATCTCGGCCCTGGCGCACTACGTACTCCTCCAGGCGCTGGGCATCCCCTACGCGCCCGTGCTCGCCCTGTGGGTGGGCGTGGTCTCGCAGTTCATCCCCACCATCGGCACCTATCTCGCGGGCGCCCTGCCCATGCTGATCGCCTTCACGGTCAATCCCTGGTACGCGCTGTGGGTGCTGATCTTCGTGGTGATCTACCAGCAGTTCGAGAACTACATGCTGCAGCCCAAGCTCACCTCGAAGACCGTCGACATCCACCCCGCCGTCGCCTTCGGGTCGGTCATCGCGGGAACCGCCCTCCTGGGCGCGGTCGGCGCGCTGATCGCCATCCCGGCGGTCGCCACGCTCCAGGCGTTCCTCGGGGTGTACGTGAAGCGGTACGCCGTCACGGACGATCCCCGCGTGCACGGCCACCGCCTCCGGGGGACGGGGAAGAACCTGCTCACGCGCGCGCGGCGCCTCTTCGAGAAGCGGCGGTCGGCCGGGTCGGGGGAGGACTCCTCCTGACCGGGGGAGCGGCCGCGGCGCGCCTGCCGCTTCAGTACGTCAGGGCAGCCCATACGCCGGCCGCGGCGACCGCAGCCGCGTAGCAGACGACCGCCCCGGCCAGGATCCGCCGCTGTGTCGTCCCGCTCCAGGACGTGCGGGACAGCAGCCAGGCCAGCGCTGGCAGCACCAGCACAGCGTGCAGGCTCACGCCGTGCAGCGGCTTGAGCGGGGCCGTCGAGTGATAGGCGGCCTCCTGGTGACCGGTGCGGGTGAGCACCACGCCGCGCGCGATCATCGCCGCGCCCGAGGCCAGTGCCACCAACAGGATCGCGAACCCGGAACGCACCGCGAGCGCCATTCCCGCGGGGCCCGTGGGCCGGTGCCGGAAGGACGTGACCGCGAACACGGTGAGCACCACGACGAGGACACCGCCGCCCACCGCGAGGGTCATGGACACCGCCGTGTCGAAGGGCGTCTCCATGTCGAGGTGCGAGGGCACCCGGCGCCAGGCCTGGAGGGTGATGCCGCCGACCTCCACCACACAGTCGGCGGCGAACACCGCGAGCAGCGCGGCGCGCAGCCGTCGTCCGACGCGCAGATACGACGTGACCCAGGCGACCGCGAGGAGCGTCACCCCGAAGGAGAGCCCGAAGGTCACCGGCTTGCGCCAGGAGACGGGCCCGTCCCACGGACCGCCGTCCACGGCGAACACCAGCAGATGGGCGAGGCCGGAGAGGGTCAGGAGGAGGCCGGTCGCACGACAGAGACGGTCCACGAGCGGGGGCGGCGCGGCACCGGCTGTCCGTCCGCCGACCACTGATCGAGGGCGGACCGTTCCGCGGCTCACCTGGGATGTCCTCACGTCGTCCATGGAGCGAGCCTCTCGGGAACGGCCGTGCGCTGTCGTCGTACGGCTGGAGGCGGACGCGGTACGCCGGCGGAAGTAGGCGCTCCGTCAGCGCCCCTGGCCGGGCGTCAGGCCCCTTGTCGGGCCGCGAGCGTAGTCTCGGATGTGCCGCGTGGTGCGCTTGACACAAAAATCGAACATCCGTTCTTATGGAGGCTCCGGCGAGGCTCTCGCAGGGCGTTTCGACCCGGTTTCGGTGGAGAAGCGACCGAGTTATCCACAGGCCGGACCAGCGTCGAGGCGCATTGTCAGTGGCAGGCGTTAGCGTCTTTGACGTGAAGCGATCGACTCAAGCAAATCGGGTGGAACCCATGGCAGGTACCGACCGCGAGAAGGCCCTGGATGCCGCGCTCGCACAGATTGAACGGCAATTCGGCAAGGGCGCGGTCATGCGCATGGGCGAGCGGCCGAACGAGCCCATCGAGGTCATCCCGACCGGGTCGACCGCGCTCGACGTGGCCCTCGGCGTCGGCGGCCTGCCGCGCGGCCGCGTCGTCGAGGTCTACGGACCGGAGTCCTCCGGTAAGACGACCCTGACCCTGCACGCGGTGGCGAACGCACAGAAGGCCGGTGGCCAGGTCGCCTTCGTGGACGCGGAGCACGCCCTCGACCCCGAGTACGCGAAGAAGCTCGGCGTCGACATCGACAACCTGATCCTCTCCCAGCCGGACAACGGCGAGCAGGCCCTGGAGATCGTGGACATGCTGGTCCGCTCCGGCGCCCTCGACCTCATCGTCATCGACTCCGTCGCGGCGCTCGTCCCCCGCGCGGAGATCGAGGGCGAGATGGGCGACTCGCACGTGGGTCTCCAGGCCCGCCTGATGAGCCAGGCCCTGCGGAAGATCACCAGCGCGCTCAACCAGTCCAAGACCACCGCGATCTTCATCAACCAGCTCCGCGAAAAGATCGGCGTGATGTTCGGCTCCCCGGAGACCACGACCGGTGGGCGTGCGCTGAAGTTCTACGCCTCGGTGCGGCTCGACATCCGTCGCATCGAGACGCTGAAGGACGGCACCGACGCGGTCGGCAACCGCACCCGCGTCAAGGTCGTCAAGAACAAGGTCGCGCCGCCCTTCAAGCAGGCCGAGTTCGACATCCTCTACGGCCACGGCATCAGCCGTGAGGGCGGCCTGATCGACATGGGCGTGGAGAACGGCTTCGTCCGCAAGGCCGGCGCCTGGTACACGTACGAGGGCGACCAGCTCGGCCAGGGCAAGGAGAACGCGCGCAACTTCCTGAAGGACAACCCCGACCTGGCCAACGAGATCGAGAAGAAGATCAAGGAGAAGCTGGGCGTCGGCGTACGTCCCCAGGAGACGCCCGCCGAGCCGGGTGCGGACGCGGCGGTCTCCACGGCCGGTGCCGCGGACGAGGCCGCGAAGGCGGTGCCCGCCCCCGCGGCGGCCAAGGCCGCCAAGACCAAGGCCGCTGCTACCAAGAGCTGATCCGTGACGCGACGAACCGACTGGGCCGAGTACACCTACTCCGGCGCCCCGGGGCAGCCGGGGCCGGAGGAGGGCGACGGGGGCTTCGCCCGGGACGGCGAGGGCCCGCCGGGCGGAGGCTCGTACCGCGGCGATGACGGGTGGCCGGACGGCGGCTCGTCCCACAGCGACGACGGATGGCAGGGCGGCGGCTCCTACCGCGGAGACGACGGCGACCCCCACCAAGAGGGCGCGGACGGTGACGGTCGGCGCCGGGGCGGTCGCGCGCGACGTGGCGAGGGCGGTTCTCGCGGTGGGCCAGGTGGGCGCGGGCGCCGTCGCCGTGGCTTCGGAGAGCCGTCCGGTGAAGACGGAGGTGCCCTCTCCTCGTCGAGGGCCGAGCAGGGGGCACCTCCAGGGGACCCGGCTGAGCGGGCGCGGGCGATCTGTCTGCGCCTGCTCACCGGGACCCCGCGCACCCGCAAGCAGCTCGAGGACGCCCTGCGTAAGCGGGAGATCCCGGACGACGTCACCGAGGAGGTGCTGTCACGGTTCGAGGAGGTCGGGCTGATCAATGACAGTGCCTTCGCCGACGCCTGGGTGGAGTCCCGGCACCACGGCCGAGGGCTGGCCCGGCGCGCACTCGCCCGGGAACTGCGGACCAAAGGCGTCGACCCCGGGTTGATCGACGAGGCCGTCGCCCAGTTGCACTCCGAGCAGGAGGAGGCGACCGCACGCGAGCTGGTCGCCCGCAAGCTGCGTGCCACCCGTGGCCTCGACCGTGACAAGCGCCTGCGTCGCCTCGCGGGCATGCTCGCCCGCAAGGGCTACTCCGAGGGCATGGCCCTGCGGGTGGTCCGGCAGGCGCTGGAGGAGGAGGGCGAGGACACGGAGTTCCTCGATGACTAGGGCTGGGCCAGGGGCCAGTAGGCCCCGGGGTTCCTTCGGGGGGAATGTGTGAGCCCTGAACTCGGGGGACGCACGGGGGCGTCCATCGCGTTCAGGAAACGCACTGACTCCATCCCTCTTACTGCCGGTCGTCTTATTGCCAGTCCTCCGGACGCTCCACCTGCTCCAGCCGCAGCACCTGGCCCGTACGGCTGTAGCGGCGGATCTGCGGCAGGGGCGGGTAGTAGGCGTGGACAGAGATGGCGTGCCGGTCGCTGGACTCGTTGAGGACCTCGTGGACGTGGTGGCGTCCGAAGGCACGGCCCTTGCCGGGCGACAGTCGGCGTTCCCGGTCGACGCCGTCCGCCAGCTCCAGGGTCCTCCAGCCGTCGGTGGGCAGCCGAGCCGCGAGCGAGTTCTCCTTCAACTCACCCTGCGCGGTGAGGAAGGCACCCACCGAGTCGGCGTGGTCGTGCCAGCCCGTGCCCGTGCCGGGCGGCCAGCCGATCAGCCAGGCCTCGCTACCGCCCGGACCTTCGAGACGCACCCAGGTACGGCCGTCGGGGTCGAGGGGAAGCGAGGAGATCAGCTCGGCGTCGGCAGCCGTACGCCGAACGAAGTCGAGGAGGTCCGTCTGGGTGGGTGCGGCGGCGGGGGCGGACACGGAGGGCGAGACGGCCCCGGAGGCAGACCCGGAAGCAGGAAGAGACGCGGAGAGAGACACAGCACCGTCCTGATGAGCGTTCGCGTGGGAGCGCGCGACAGCAGAGGGCGACGCGCGCGGGAAGGAAGGGATGCGAATTCAGCAGGACGGCCGACACACGCAGCCCGCATAGCGGACGAGGTCCATATGGACCCTCCGCCACAGGCGCACATTGGTGTCGGTCACGCTCCGGAGTACACCATGACGGTGCAGACCGGTCAACTCACTGTCACCATGTGGACCGCAAGGTGACAGCCTGTGCGAATACTTCGCCTCCTTCGCCCCGGAGTCCGCCTACTTCGCCCCGGAGCCAGCCGCAGCCGCCGCCTTCACCGGTCCGCCCAGCGTCGCCTCCGCCGCCGCGTACAGGTCGGCCGGACGCACCCCGTTCAGCGCCGTGACCAGGTGGCCGTCGGGCCGGACGAGGAGGACGGTGTGGGCGGCAGCGCCCGGGTAGCTCTCCGCGACCAGCAGTTCGGCGGGATGCGGCAGGGCCGTCACCGCCGCAGCGAGCCGGGGCATGATCCCCGCGGACACCCAGTGCCTGCGCTCCCACACCCCCGTGCCCGGCGCGATCAGGACGACGAGCAGCGCGCCGCGCCCGAGCCGGTCCCGCAGCCGTACGAAGGAGCCGTCCTCCGCCGTCACCCGTACGTCCTCGACCGGGGCGCCGGGCGGCGTGTCCACCGGGACCTCCGCCTCCAGATGCAGGGGTGCGAGCGGGGAGTCGGCGTATGTACCGGGCGTACCCAGCGGGCCGCGGCCGAGGTGACCGTCGGTGAGCAGCGCGTCGTGGCCGCGGGCCGAGCCCGGGACGTACGCGCGCAGGCCCCCGCCACCGCGCAGCAAGGGCAACGCCTGGTCGGCGGCGCGCAGCCGGGCGGAGACCAGCGCGCGCCGCTCCGTCTGGTAGCTGTCGAGGAGCCCCTCGTGCGGACCGTGGTGCCAGGCCGCGGCCAGCTTCCAGGCGAGGTTGTCGGCGTCCCTGAGGCCCTCGTCGAGCCCCTGGGTGCCGAGCGTGCCCAGCAGGTGCGCCGCGTCCCCGGCGAGGAAGACCCGGCCCTCGCGCCAGCGGCGGGCCAGCCGGTGATGCACGGTGTGGACGCCGGTGTCGAGGAGCTCGTACGGCGGTGTCGGACCGTCGCTCCAGCCGGCGAGGGTCTCGCGGACGCGGGCCACCAGCAGCTCGGGCGTGACCAGGTCCTTGCCGGGCGGGAGCAGCCAGTCCAGGCGCCAGACGCCGTCCGGGAGCGGGCGGCCGGTGATCTCCCCGGCGGAGGGGCCGGACGTCCGCCACGGCGGCATCCGGTGGAGCAACGCCTGGTCGGTCCAGGGAAGTTCCGTGCGCAGCGCGGCCACCGCGTGCCGCTCCACCGCCGTACGGCCGGGAAAGCGGATGTCCAACAGCTTGCGCACGGTCGAGCGGGGGCCGTCGCAGCCGACCAGGTAACTGCCCCGCCACCAGGTGCCCTTGGCGCCGCGGGTGTGGGCGTTGACGCCTGAAGGTTCCTGCTCGACGGAGTCGAGGCGGCTGTCCACGGCGACCTTGACGCGCCGCTCGCCCACGAGGGCCGCGCGCAGGACGCCGGTCACCACGTGCTGGGCGATGTGCAGGGGGGCCGGTTCGGTGTCGTCGAACGTGACCTCGCGCATCACCTGCCTGCGCCGCATCGACCGCCATCCGGCCCAACGCACCCCGGCCTCGGCGAGCGGAACGCCGGTCAGCCGTTCCAACAGCGCGGTGGTGTCCTCACGCAGCACGACCGTGCGCGCGAGCCGCGGCTCGTCCTTGCCCGGCCCCTCGTCGAGAACGACCGACGGAACCTCCTGGCGCGCCAGGGCCAGGGCGAGCGTGAGCCCGACGGGGCCGGCTCCGACGATGATCACCGGGTCCACGGTGTGGGGCCCCCTGCCTGTGGTGTCGTCGTCGGGGACGTGGGTGAACAGAGGGTTGGAGCAGGGTGCACGATCACAGAACGTATGCAACCCATTGCCGGTTCCCGCGTCAAGCGACGAAGGGCAGTGGCGATCACGCCACTGCCCTACGTGTGCCTGCCGGGTGAACGTCCGTCAGGCGTTGGCTCCGCCTGCTCCGGTTCCGAAGGTTCCCCCTACCGCCGCGTCGTCTGCCTTGAGCACAGCGCCGGTCGACTTCTTGCCGCGTCGCAGTCGTGCCTCCAGCCAGCCCGCGAACGTGGTTATGGCGAAGTTGATCGCAATGTAGATCAGCGCCACGACCGTGAAGCTCGCGATGGTGTTCGCGCCGTAGTACGAGCTCATCGGGGAGACCGAGCCCAGCAGCTCCGCGAAGGTGAGGACCGCGCCGCCGAGGGCGGTGTCCTTCACGATCACGACGAGCTGGCTGACGATCGCCGGGAGCATCGCGGTGACCGCCTGCGGGAGCAGGATCGACGTCATGGTCTGGATCTTGCGCAGACCGATCGCCTGCGCGGCCTCCGTCTGCCCCTTCGGCAGGGCGAGGATGCCGGCGCGGACGATCTCCGCGAGCACCGAGGCGTTGTAGAGGACCAGGCCGGTGACGACGGCGTACAGAGGACGGTCGTCCGAGCTGATGTCGGTGTACTGCGAGTACAGGGCCACACCGAAGATCATCAGGATCAGCACCGGGATGGCGCGGAAGAACTCCACGATCACCCCGGCCGGGATCCTGACCCACGCGTGGTCGGACATCCGCGCGATTCCGAAGACGGCGCCCAGCGGGAGCGCGATGACCATCGCCAGGGCCGCCGCGATCAGCGTGTTCTTCAGGCCGGGCAGGAGATACGTCGTCCATGCCTCGGACTTGGTGAAGGGCTCCCACTTCGCCCACTCGAGCTGGCCCTTGTCATCCAGGCTCTTGTAGACCCACCACAGCACTGCGGCGAGGGCGGCCAGGAACAGGACCGTGAAGAGGACGTTGCGCCGCTTGGCCCGGGGCCCTTGGGCGTCGTACAGGACCGAACTCATCGCTTCACCGCCACCTTCTTGCCCACCCAGCCGAGGATCAGGCCGGTCGGCAGCGTCAGGCAGACGAAGCCGAACGCGAAGATCGCGGCGATCAGGAGGAGCTCTGCCTCGTTCTCGATCATGTCCTTCATCAGCAGGGCCGCCTCTGCCACGCCGATCGCGGCGGCGACCGTGGTGTTCTTGGTCAGGGCGATGAGGACGTTTGTCAGTGGGCCGACCACCGAGCGGAACGCCTGGGGGAGCACGATCAGCGTCAGGACCTGGGTGAAGTTCAGCCCCACCGCGCGGGCCGCCTCGGCCTGGCCGACCGGGACCGTATTGATGCCGGAGCGGATCGCCTCGCAGACGAACGCCGAGGTGTAGACGATCAGACCCAGTACGGCGAGCCGGAAGTTGATGGTGTCGAAGTCGTCCCCGCCGCCGAGCGAGATGCTGAGCGTCTGGTTCAGGCCCAGCGAGGTGAAGAGGATGATCACCGTCAGCGGGATGTTCCGCACGATGTTGACGTAGGCGGCGCCGAAGCCGCGCATCAGGGGCACCGGGCCGACGCGCATGGCCGCCAGCATCGTTCCCCAGACCAGGGAGCCGACGGCCGAGAGCAGCGTGAGCTGCACCGTCACCCAGAAGGCGCCCAGCAGGTCGTAACCTTCAAGAAAGTCGAACACGATCTCCCGCGCTTCCGCGTGTGGGTTGGCCCCGATGCGCCGCCCTCACCGGGCGGCGCACCAGTCGGGCGCTGACTCAGCTCTTGACGTCGCCGATCTTCGGCGCGGGCTCGTTCTTGTAGCCGGCCGGACCGAAGTTCTTGTCCACGGCCTTCTGCCAGGACTTGTCGGCGACCATCTCCTCAAGGGCCTTGTTGATCTTGGCCTTGAGGTCGCTGCCCTTCTTGACGCCGATGCCGTAGTTCTCGTTGGTCATCTTGAAGCCGCCGAGCTTGAACTTGCCCTTGAACTGCTCCTGGGACGCGTAGCCGGCGAGGATCGAGTCGTCCGTGGTGAGCGCGTCGATGGCCTTGTTCTGCAGACCCGTCAGGCAGGCCGAGTACGTCGGGTACTTCAGCAGGTTGGCGTCGGGGGCCAGCTTGTCCTTGACGTTCTGCGCCGAGGTCGAGCCGGTCACGGAACACAGCTTCGCCTTGTTGAGGTCCGCCGGTGACTTGATCTTGGTGTCGTCGGCGCGGAGCAGGACGTCCTGGTGGGCGAGGAGGTACGGGCCGGCGAAGTCGACCTTCTTCTCGCGCTCCGGGTTGATCGAGTAGGAGGCGGCGATGAAGTCGACGTCACCGCGCTGCAGCATGGTCTCGCGGTCGGCGCTCTTCGACTCCTTCCACTCGATCTGGTCCGCGTTGTAGCCCAGCTTCTTCGCGACGTACGTGGCGACGTCGACGTCGAAGCCGGCGTAGCCCTGCGGGGTCTTCTGGCCGATGCCGGGCTGGTCGAACTTGATGCCGACGGTGATTGTCTTGCCACCACCGGAGGAGCCGCTGTTGTCCTTGTCGTCGGACCCACACGCGGTGGCGGTCACGGCCAGCGCGAGTACGGCGGCCGAGGCGGCGGTGACCTTGCGGAGCTTCATGATGAACATCCTTTGAGTGGTGACGATCCGGTCCGTCAGGAGCGGGTGACGCAGGTCGACAGGGTGGGCGCGAGGTGCGCCGTCAGTGGTGAAGGATCTTCGAAAGGAAGTCCTTGGCACGGTCGCTGCGCGGGTTGCTGAAGAACTGGTCGGGCGCAGCCTGTTCGACGATCTTGCCGTCCGCCATGAACACCACGCGGTTTGCGGCCGAACGTGCGAAGCCCATCTCGTGCGTGACGACGACCATGGTCATGCCCTCTCGGGCGAGCTGCTGCATGACCTCCAGCACCTCGTTGATCATCTCCGGGTCGAGCGCCGACGTCGGCTCGTCGAAGAGCATGACCTTCGGGTCCATGGCCAGGGCGCGCGCGATGGCGACGCGCTGCTGCTGGCCGCCGGAGAGCTGCGCGGGGTACTTGTCGGCCTGGGTTGCCACGCCGACCCGGTCGAGCAGGGCGCGTGCCTTCTCCTCGGCCTTCTTCTTGTCGGTCTTGCGGACCTTGATCTGCCCCAGCATCACGTTCTCGAGCACGGTCTTGTGCGCGAACAGGTTGAACGACTGGAACACCATGCCGACGTCGGCACGCAGCCGGGCCAGCTCCTTGCCCTCATCGGGCAGGGGCCTGCCGTCGATCGCGATCGCACCGGAGTCGATGGTCTCCAGGCGGTTGATGGTGCGGCAAAGGGTGGACTTACCGGACCCGGAGGGTCCGATGACTACGACCACCTCACCGCGTGTGATCGTCAGCTCGATGTCCTGGAGAACGTGCAACGCGCCGAAGTGCTTGTTGACGCTCTTCAGGACGACCAGGTCTCCGGTAGGGGCCGCGTCCTCCTTGGCCACCGATACTTTGGTCATCGCTCGGGCTCCGTCCTCCTCGGTTTCGCAGGACAGTAGTGACCCTGTACGACCAGCGTCATTACATCTGAGGGGAATCTGAGCATCACGATCCGATAGCAATCGGACACGTGTCGTAGCACTTGTGACCTGGGCGCAATCAGCGCGCGTATCGGCCGGATAACGGAAGTCGCCCGGAACCGGAACCCACTTGACGGCGTCGTCCTGAATCAGCGTGACTGCCATGGTGCACGCGCGCGCGTGCACGCGTTTTGTACATAACGACACCATACGGCTGATGAATCGGAGGGGGCCGGGATGCGACTGCTCCTCGTCGAGGACGACAACCACGTCGCCGCGGCTCTGTCCGCGGTCCTGAAACGGCACGGCTTCGACGTCACCCATGCCCGCAGCGGCGAGGAGGCCCTCCAGGCGCTGATCCCGGAAGGCCCCGGCTTCGGAGTCGTCCTCCTCGACCTGGGCCTGCCCGATCAGGACGGCTACGAGGTCTGCGGCAAGATCCGCAAGCGCACCGCCACCCCGGTGATCATGGTCACCGCGCGGTCCGATGTGCGCTCCCGCATTCACGGCCTCAACCTCGGCGCCGACGACTACGTGGTGAAGCCGTACGACACCGGGGAACTGCTCGCCCGGATCCACGCCGTCAGCCGGCGCACCGTCCAGGAGGACCCCGCGGCGGCCGTCGAAACCGCGCTGCGTCTCGGCTCCATGCTCATAGAGCTGCCGACGCGCCAGGTCACGGTGGACGGTTCGGTTGTCCAACTGACCCGCAAGGAGTTCGACCTCCTTGCCCTGCTCGCCCAGCGGCCCGGGGTGGTCTTCCGTCGGGAGCAGATCATCAGCGAGGTGTGGCGCACCAGCTGGGAGGGGACGGGGCGCACCCTGGAGGTGCATGTCGCGTCCCTGCGGGCCAAGCTGCGTATGCCGGCCCTGATCGAGACCGTGCGGGGCGTGGGCTACCGGCTCGTCGCCCCGGCTGCGTAGGGTCTGTCCGGCGGATCGGGTCGGAGGGAAGGCAGTGGCGTCCGATGAACACAGGTGAGCGGGGATAGGGCGGAAACGGCTTGCGCACACGTCTGCTGCCGCTGCTCATCGTCCTGATGGCGGCCGTGCTGCTCGCTTTGGGTATCCCGCTGGCCGTCAGCGTGGCCGGGGCGCAGCAACAGAAGGTGGTCGTCGACCGGATCGACGACACCGCGCGGTTCGCGGCCCTCGCCCAGTTCGTCACCGACACGCCCAGCGAGTCCGCCGGCACGCCTACGGACGAGCGCCGCGAGACCCTGAGCCGCGAACTGATCAGCTACTACGAGGTCTACGGCATTCGCGCCGGTGTCTTCTACCGCAGTGACACGCCCATGGCTCACGCACCGACGGACTGGTACCTCCCCGAAGAGGGGGAGGTGCGGGACGCTTTCGACGAGGCGTTCCTCAGCCGTCGCAGCCACGACCCCAAGCAGGTGTGGCCCTGGCAGCGTGGCCGTCTCATCGTCGCCTCGCCCGTCATCCGGGACGGCGACGTCGTCGCGGTCGTCGTCACCGACTCGCCCACCGGGCAGATGCGTTCGCGGATCCTGCAGGGCTGGCTGGTCATCGGGGCGGGTGAGATCGCCGCGATGCTGCTCGCCGTGGGCGCCGCGCTCCGGCTGACCGGATGGGTGCTCAAACCCGTACGCGTGCTGGACGCCACGACCCACGCGATCGAGAGCGGTCGCCTGAAGTCCCGGGTCGCGGTGGCGAGTGGACCGCCGGAACTTCGGCGGCTGGCCCGGTCGTTCAACGAGATGGCGGACAACGTCGAGGACGTGCTGGAGCAGCAGCGCGCCTTCGTCGCCGACGCCTCGCACCAGCTGCGCAACCCGCTCTCGGCGCTGCTGCTGCGCATCGAGCTCCTCGCTCTCGAACTCCCCGAGGGCAACGAGGAGATCGCCTCCGTCCAGACCGAGGGCAAGCGCCTCGCGCAGGTTCTGGACGACCTGCTCGATCTGGCGCTGGCCGAGCACACCGAAGCCGACCTGCGGATCACCGACATCGGCGCGCTGACCGCCGAGCGCGTCGCGGCCTGGGCGCCCACCGCCGACGCCAAGGGCGTACGACTGGTGGGCACCTGTCCGCCCACCACCGCCTGGGCCGACCCGGTCACGCTGTCCAGCGCCCTGGACGCGGTGATCGACAACGCGGTGAAGTTCACGCCCGAGGGCGAGAGCGTCGCGGTGGGCGTCGCGTCCAACGGCACGACCTCGACCGTCGTCGTCACCGATCACGGTCCGGGCCTCACCGAAGAGGAGCTGGCCCGTATCGGCGACCGCTTCTGGCGCAGCGGCCACCACCAGAACATCAAGGGCTCCGGCCTTGGCCTGTCCATCTCCCGGACCCTGCTCGCCGCGGGCGGCGGCTCCATCGCGTACGGCCACAACGAACCGCACGGGCTGCGGGTGACGGTGACCGTGCCGAGGTCGGCGCCCGTGGCCTGAGCCGCGGTGCTGCGCAGGGCGCGGTGGCCCTACGGCTTCACGGAGCGGTAGTAACGCCGGGCGCCCTTGTGCAGCTGGAGCGGGTCGGTGTAGATCGCCGTGCGCAGGTCGACGAGCTGTGCGGAGTGGACGTGCTGGCCGATGCCGTCCCGGCTCCTGATCACGGTGCGGGTCACCCACTCGGTGAGCCGGGGGTCCACGTCCGCGCGGGTGATCAGCAGGTTGGACACCGCCATCGTCGGCACGGAGAGGCCGTTCTGGATGGCGGGATAGGCCGACTCCGGCATGTTGGTGGCCCGGTAGTAGCGCGTGGCGTCGCCCTCCTTGTGCAGCTTCGCGACGACGGCGGCGTCGATCGGTACGAACCGGAAGGCGAAGCTGTTGGCGAGCTCCTTCACACCTGCGGTCGGCAGCCCTCCCGACCAGAAGAACGCGTCGATCTCGCCCCGCTGCAGCCGGCCGGGCGCGGTGCCGATGCCGTCTGCCTCCGGCTCGATGTCCTTCTCCGCGTCGATGCCCACCGCGCCGAGGAGCCGGTCGGCGATCAGGCGCACGCCGGACTCGGGCGGCCCTATGGCCACCCGCTTGCCCTGTAGGTCCGCCAGGGACCTGATGGCCGAGTCGCGTGGCACGATGAGCTGCACGTAGTCGTCGTAGAGCCGGGCGACACCACGCAGCCGGTCGGCGCCGCGGCCGTGCTGCAGCTCGTACGTCTCCACCGCGTCGGCCGCCGTGATCGCGAAGTCGGCCTCGCCGGCCGCCACGCGCGCGACGTTCTCCTGCGAGCCGTCGCTGGTCTGCAGCCTCACCTGCAGATCCGGCATGTCCTTGTCGAGTTCGTTGCGCAGCCGGCGGCCGTAGTCCTGGTAGACGCCGCGCGGTGTCCCCGTCATGACCGTGATCGTCCCGCTCGGCGGCTCCTCGCCCAGTGGCAGCAGCCACCACAGCAGCAGCCCGAGAGCGACGAAACCGGCGGCCGCACCCTGGAGGGCCCGGCGCCTGCCGATACGGGGGAAGATTCTGGACATGGGCGCGATCCTGCCAGCCGGGACGGCCTGCTGACCAGGGGCGGCCGGGGTGCCGGCGCAGGGCCCTTCCCTCGCCGTGACGGGGCGACGGCGTTGTCAGAGGCGCTCGCTACAGTCGCCGCATGAGCTCCTCGCCCGCCGACCTGGTCCGTGCCTTCCACCTCGCCTTCGGACTCGACGCCCGCAGTACGCCCACGGAGGTGTCCCCCGCGCTCGCCGCCCACCGCGCAATGCTGCTGGCGGAGGAGGCCGCGGAGGTCGCCGAGGTGTCGGTGGACGGTCCGCTCGACCGGCTCGCGCACGAACTGGCCGACGTGGTCTACGTGGCGTACGGCACTGCCCTGGTCCACGGGATCGACCTCGACGCGGTGATCGCCGAGATCCACCGCTCGAACATGACCAAGGTGGGACCCGACGGCCGGACAGCCCGCCGTGCCGACGGCAAGGTCCTCAAGGGGGAGCACTACAAGGCCCCGGACGTGTCGGCCGTCCTGCGCCGCCAGGGGTGGGCTCCCGACGGCGCGGAGTGAGGCGTGCGGCGGCGGGCGGCGACCAGGTCGGTGCCGCCCGCGCCCGGGTGTCACGCGTGTGTCAGTCGTTCACCGATGACTGGGTGCGTGAACCGGCGGCTTCCGCGGGCTGCGCTCCGTCCGGCGTTCCGGTCGTGGAGCCCGTAGCGCCCGTAGAGCCCGTACCCCCCGGAGCGCCCGCGCTCTCCCGCTCAGGAGAGGCGGCGTCCGGTGTTCCGGTCGCGCGTCGCCGCCCCCACCACGCCGCGATCGGCTCCGTGTACCGCGCGGTGAGCGGGCCCACGATGACGAGGATCAGCACGTACGCGGTGGCCAGCGGCCCCAGGGACGGTTCGATGCCGGCCGTGACGGCCAGCCCGGCGATGACGATCGAGAACTCGCCGCGTGCCACCAGCGCACCGCCCGTACGCCACCGCCCCTTGACCGAGATCCCGGCCCGCCGTGCCGCCCAGTACCCGGTGGCGATCTTCGTCGCGGCGGTGACGGCGGCCAGCGCGAGGGCGGGCAGCAGGACGGGAGGGATGCTCGCCGGGTCGGTGTGCAGCCCGAAGAAGACGAAGAACACCGCGGCGAACAGGTCGCGCAACGGGCTCAGCAGGGTGTGCGCGCCCTCGGCGACCTCCCCGGACAGCGCGATGCCGACCAGGAACGCCCCCACCGCGGCCGACACCTGGAGCTGTTGGGCGACCCCGGCGACCAGGATCGTCAGGCCGAGGACGACGAGCAGCAGCTTCTCCGGGTCGTCGCTCGAGACGAACCGTGAGATGACACGCCCGTAGCGCACCGCCACGAACAGCACCAGGCCCGCGACGCCCAGCGCGATCGCCAGGGTCACGCTGCCCGCCGCGAGAGAGACGCCGGCCACCAGCGCGGTGACGATGGGCAGATACACCGCCATCGCCAGGTCCTCCAGGACGAGGACGCTCAGGATCACCGGGGTCTCACGGTTGCCCACACGGCCCAGGTCGCCGAGGACCTTGGCGATGACCCCGGACGACGAGATCCAGGTGACGCCCGCCAGCACCACGGCGGCCACCGGCCCCCAGCCCAGCAGCAGCGCGGCGGCGGCGCCGGGCAGGGCGTTGAGCGCGCAGTCGACCAGGCCGGACGGATAGTGGGACTTGAGGTTGGAGACCAGGTCGCTAGCCGAGTACTCCAGGCCGAGCATCAACAGCAGCAGGATCACGCCGATCTCGGCGCCGATGGCGACGAACTCCTCGCTCGCGCCGAGCGGCAGCAGCCCGCCCTCGCCGAAGGCCAGACCGGCGAGAAGATAGAGCGGGATGGGCGAGAACTGGAAACGGGCGGCGACCCGGCCGAGCAGGCCGAGGCCGAGGATGATGGAACCGAACTCGATCAGCAGGACCGCGGAGTGCACGCGATCACTCCCGCCCGAGTATCGCGGCGGCCGCGTCGACACCCTCGCGGGTGCCGATCACGATCAGGATGTCACCGCCCGCCAGCCGGAAGTCCGGCGCCGGGGACGGAATCGCCTCCGCCCGCCGCAGCACCGCCACCACCGACGCCCCGGTCTCCGTGCGCATCCGGGTGTCGCCGAGCACACGCCCGTTCCAGCGCGAGGCCGCGGCCACCTCCACGCGCTCCGCGACCAGTCCCAGGTCCGTGGTGTAGAGCAGGCTCGCGCTGTGGTGCGACGGCTTCAGCGCGTCGATCAGCGAGCCCGCCTCGGCGCCGGTCAGCCGCAGCGACTGGGCGCAGGAGTCGGGGTCATCGGTCCGGTACATGCTCACCGTGCGGGTTCCGTCCCGGTGCGCCACCACGGACAGGTGGCGGTGTTCGCGCGTCACGAGGTCGTACTGGACTCCGATGCCCGGCAGCGGCGTCGCCCGGAGGCGTGGAGCAGACACGTTTCTTCCCCTTGCTGGTCGTCCATCTGACGCGTCGTTCGTCCGACTCGTCGTTCGTCTGACGCGCCGTCCGACCGACCGGTGGTCCGTCCGACGCGTCGTTCCTCGGGTGCCCCGAGTCGCCATGCTGCCATCCCCCCGTACGGTGACGACATGGGTGTCGTTACGGATGGACACGGTCGGCGAACGGCGGAGAGGCTGGTCACGGCGGTGCCATGGACGAGATCGGCGAAGGTGGAGAAGGGAGGGGCCGGACACGTGTCGCTGTTCTGGCGGATCTTCTCCCTCAACGCGGTCGGCCTGGTCGTGGCCGCGGCCCTGCTCCTCGGTCCGGTCACCGTCTCGACGCCGGTGCTGCCGGGCGAGGTGCTGGTCGTCGTCGTGGGCCTCGCCGCGCTGCTGGTCGTCAACGCGGTCGTGCTCCGCGTCGGACTGGCTCCGCTCGGGCGGCTGGGCCGCGCCATGGCCACGGCCGATCTGCTGCGCCCGGGGACGCGTCCCGTGGTCGCCGGTCCGGTGGAGACGGCCGAGCTGATCACGACGTACAACGCGATGCTGGACCGGCTCGAGACGGAGCGCGCCGCCAGTGCCGCCCGAGCGCTGTCCGCCCAGGAACGCGAACGCCGGCGCATCGCCCGGGAGTTGCACGACGAGGTGGGCCAGACCCTCACCGCGGTCCTCCTCCAGCTCAAGCGTGTGGCCGACCGGGCGCCCGAGAACCTCCGCGACGAGGTGACCCAGGCACAGGAAGCCACCCGCTCCGGCCTCGACGAGATCCGCCGCATCGCCCGTCGGCTGCGCCCCGGGGTGCTGGAGGAACTCGGCCTGCTCAGCGCGCTGCGCTCTCTCGCCGCGGAGTTCTCCGCGCACGGGCTGACGGTGCGCCACGACCTCGCGGGGGAACTGCCCGCGCTGACCGGGGAGACGGAACTGGTGGTCTACCGCGTGGCCCAGGAAGGCCTCACCAACACGGCCCGGCACGCCGCCGCCGACCGTGCCGAACTCCGGCTCGGGCCGACCCCGGACGGCGTCGAACTCCTCGTCCGCGACAACGGCAGGGGCCTCGACGGCGCGACCGACGGCGCCGGCCTCACCGGCATGCGCGAACGCGCCCTCCTGATCGGCGCGACCCTCACCCTGGAACCAGCACCGGGACGGGGCACGGACGTACGCCTGCACATACCTTCCGGAGGTGGGCGATGAGCCCGGGCACGGCCGAATGTCCCCGCATACCGAGCCCGGGCACAGTCGTTCGCCCGCGCATACCGCGCACGGCCCCGGACATCCCCCCGCGCACACCCACCGGCGGCCGACCGTGACCCCCGGCCCCCCGATACGCGTCCTGCTCGCCGACGACCACACCCTCGTACGCCGAGGAGTGCGCCTGATCCTCGACGGTGAACCGGACCTGACGGTCGTCGCGGAGGCCGGTGACGGTGCGGAAGCGGTCGAACGGGCCCGGGCCGGGGACATCGACCTGGCCGTCCTGGACATCGCCATGCCCCGCACGACCGGCCTCCAGGCGGCCCGGGAGCTCTCCCGACGGCTGCCCGGCCTGCGGATCCTGATCCTCACGATGTACGACAACGAGCAGTACTTCTTCGAGGCCCTCAAGGCCGGCGCCAGCGGCTACGTCCTGAAGTCCGTCGCCGACCGCGACCTGGTCGAGGCGTGCCGCGCGGCCGTACGCGACGAGCCCTTCGTCTACCCGGGCGCGGAACGCACCCTCGTCCGCTCCTACCTCGACCGCCTCCACCGCGGTGACGGCCTGCCCGAGCGCGCCATCACCGAGCGCGAGGAGGAGATCCTCAAGCTCGTCGCCGAGGGCCACACGTCCAGGGAGATCGGCGGCCTCCTCCACATCAGCGCCAAGACGGTCGAACGCCACCGCGCCAACCTCCTCCAGAAACTCGGCATGCGCGACCGCCTGGAACTGACGCGGTACGCGATCCGGGCGGGCCTCGTCGATCCATGAGCCTCACGGTCCGGCGCCGTCGTCCCCCGGCGCGATCGGTGCCCCACTGTCCGCCAGACACGCGAGATACAGCGCCATCGTCGCCCGATGGTCGCGCAGGGGCCGCCCCGTGAGCTGCTCGATCTTGTTCATCCGGTAGACGACGGTGTTGCGGTGGATGTGCAACGCCGTGGAGGCGCGTACGAGGTTGAAGCCGCTCTCGCACCAGGCGGTGATCGTGTCGCGGAGCGCCGGCCAGTCCGGCTGGGCGCGCAGCTCGGCGGTGGTGAGGTCGAGCAGGCGATTGCGGGCCGAGTGGCTCACCGCCGCCAGGACCTGGTGGACGCGCAGGTCGGAGATCAGGTGGACGGGGGAGCGGCCGGGTAGCCGGCCGCCCAGGCGGAGCGCGTCGCAGGCGTCCTGGTAGGAGTCGTGCAGGCCGCGCACGGACGTGCCCGGCTCGCCGATGCCCGCGCGGGCTGTGAGACCGTCCTGGGCCGCGATGACGTCGGTGATCCGCCGGCAGTCGGCGACCAGGGAGGCGGGGGCACCCAGGGAAGCGCCGGCGCCCGGGGAAGCCGGGGAGCGCCTCGCCGGGAGCCGGTGCAGCACGCCGATCCAGCCGGGGGCCGTACCGGCGACGACGTCCTGGGGGTCGGCGAAGACCTCACGGACCGTGCGGATCAGCTCCGACCGGATCAGCGCCATGTCCCGGGCGGGGGCGCCCGGACGTCGTGCGGCCCCTTGCGGCACGGTCACCTCGAATGCCACCGCGACCCGTCGCAGGCGCAGGTCGAAGCCGAGTTCGGCGGCCCGGAACACGAGGAAGTCGCTCTCGACGACCTGCGGGTCGTACGAGGCTATGTCGGCGAGCAGTTTCTCGGCGGCGCGCTCGGCGAGCAGGCGGGAGCGCAGCATCACGGACTCCCGCAGCAGGATCTCCGTCTGGCGCTTGACCAGCAGCCCGAAGCGGCGCACCTGGGCGGGCGTGCCGGTGATCCCGACGGTGCCCACCGCCTGCCCGTCGGTGATCAGCGGCAGGGTGACCCCGGGGCGCACGCCCCGCAGCAGCTGGGCCTGGGACGCACTGTGCGTGGCGGGTTCCTTGGTGCGGATGACCTCGACGGACGCCTCGTGGAAGGTGCCGACGCGGCTGCTGTCGCCGCTGCCGATGACCGTGCCGTCCCCGTCCGTGATCAGCACGTTGAAGCCGATCACGGCGGAGGTGTCCGCGGCGATCTCCTGTGCGAGGGACGGGCTCAGCACGGGATCCTCCCGAAGGGAAGCTCGGGGAACCGGCGTTACGGGCCGGGGCTGGACGCACCGTACAGGCGACAAGGCGGTTTCCGCCTCAACTTCGTACGAAGTGACCGGTGACGCTCCGGCGGGCGGGTCCCTAGCGTGTGGCCCCATCACATCCCCGCCGGGGGCACAGCGAGGTGAACGGCGGGTTCCTTCAGGCACCAGGACGGAAGGCCCAAGCCGATGATCCGTGTGCGTTCCCTCGTGTGTTGTTTGTTCGCGACCGTGCTCCTCGCGTCGGTCGCCGCCTGCGGTTCCGGCGGCGGTGACGACGCCCCGAAGAACGTGTCCGCGAAGACCGCGGCACTGGGCACCCTCACCCCCGGCGTCATCAAGGTGGCCGTACAGCCGTACGCCCCCTACACCAGCGTCCAGGGCGGCAAGATCGTCGGCCTGGACGGCGACATCCTCACCTACGTCGCCGAGAAGCTCGGCCTCGCCATCAAGCCCCAGGTCACCGACTTCGCCGGCATGCTCGCCGGAGTGCAGTCCCGCCGGGCGGACATCACCATCGGCGGTGTCGCCTGGAGCGCCGACCGGCAGAAGCAGGGGCTGTTCACCGACCCGCCCTACTACTCGCCCCCGGCGATGGCCGTACGGAGCGGCAAGACGTACAAGACGGTCGACGACCTCAAGGGCCTCGACCTGGGCACGGTCGAGGGCTACGTCTGGGTCAAGTCGATCCAGTCCGTGCCCGGCGCCAAGCTGCACGCCTACCCGGACGCCACCGGGGTGTTCGACGACCTCGGCGCGGGCCGCGTCGACATCGGCTTCCTCGACCCGCTGATCATCATCGCGGCCCAGAAGCAGCGGCCGGAGCTGAAGATCAGTACGGAGTACCTGACACCGCCGAGTGCCGCGGAGGTGAAGGCCAAGCCCGCCTACCAGTACTTCCAGCCGTACCAGACCGGCTTCTACCTCCCCAAGACCGCCACCGAGCTGGAGAAGGCGATCTCCGCGCAGATCGACGCCATGTACAAGAACGGCGAGATGGCCAGGCTCGTCGAGAAGTACGGCGGCGACCCCCAGCAGTTCCTCAAGCCGGCCGCCGACGTGGCCACCGCGCGCCGCGGCGTGGACCGGCCCCAGGACTGGACGCCGCCGTCCCTCGGCCAGCTCGGTCAGCTCGGTCAGTGAGGGGATGACATGTCCAACATCTCCACGTCGTCCGGTCTCTTCCAGGTCCCCTGGTCCGACTACCGCCCCGACCTGCTCGATGCCCTCGGGCGTACCGTCTCCTACACGCTCGTCAGCTTCGTCGGCGCGGTGCTGCTCGGCCTGGCCGTGGCGCTGCTCAGACTGAGCCGGGCCTGGCCAGCGCGTGCCGTCGCCGCCGTCTACACCGAGGTGTTCAAGAACGTCCCGCTCCTGGCCATCATCTTCCTGACCTACTTCGGCCTGGCCTCCGCCGGTCTCCGGCTGGACGTGTTCACCGCCGGGTGCCTCAGCCTCGTCGTCTTCTACGCCGCCTACCTGTCCGAGATCTTCCGCTCCGCGATCAGCGGCGTGCACGCCGGACAGACGGAGGCCGGTCAGGCGCTGGGCCTGGGCCGGGCCGGCATCTTCGGCCATGTCGTCCTGCCACAGGCCGTCCGTCAGGCCCTGCCCGGCACCAACACCATGCTGGTCGACCTGCTGAAGTCGACCTCCCTGCTCGTCACCGTCTCCGCCGCCGAGCTGATGTCCGAAGGGCGGCTCATCACCTCGGCGACCTTCCGGGCGCTGGAGGTGTACCTGGTCATCTCCGCCCTCTACTTCGCGCTGTGCTACCCGCTCTCCCAGCTCCTGCTGCTCCTGGAGAGGAAGGTACGGGCGGGCGTCCCGCTGTCCCCGTGGCGACGGCGGCGGATGCGGACGGCCCGGGAACTCCTCGCGGCCGACGTGAGGACCGACACCGAGAACCGGAAGGAGGCGGCGGTATGACGGAGCACGCCACCACCGCGGAGACCCTCGCACCCGCGCCCACCGCCGACGCCGTCGTACGCATCGAGGGGCTGAGCAAGTCCTTCGACGGCAGGCTGGTGCTCGACGACGTGAGCCTGGAGGTCGGCCGCGGCCGCATCGTGAGCGTCATCGGACAGAGCGGCGGCGGCAAGACGACCCTGATGCGCTGCGTCAACCTGCTGGAACGCCCCGACCGGGGCACGGTCGAGGTGGCCGGCGAAGTGGTGCACAGCGGCGGCCGGACCGTCTGCCGCGACCTGCCCCGGCTGCGCCGCACCGTCGGCATGGTCTTCCAGCGCTTTCACCTGTTCCCGCACCTCACCGCCGTCGAGAACGTCGTCCTGGCCCAGCGCAAGGCCGGCGTCCCCGAGCGGGAGGCGCTGGAGGCGGCCGTCGCGCTGCTGCGCCGGGTCGGTGTGGCCCACCGCGGCCTCGCCCGGCCCGACCAGCTCTCCGGAGGGGAACAGCAGCGCGTCGCCATCGCCCGGGCGCTCGCGCTCAGGCCCGAGGTGCTGCTCTTCGACGAGCCCACCTCCTCCCTGGACCCCGAGGCCACCCGGGAGGTCCTGAGCGTGATGCGGGAACTCGCCGCGGACGGCATGACCATGTTGCTGGTCACCCACGAACTGCCCTTCGCCCGCGAGGTGTCCGACCACGTCGTCTTCGTGGACGGCGGACGGATCGTGGAGGAGGGCGCGCCGCGCGACGTCCTCGACCACCCCGCCCAGGCCCGCACCCGGGAGTTCCTCGCCGCCTACGGGTCGGCGTCATGACCGCCGCGCTCGGCGGCGAGGGGCCGGTCGTCGTGGTCGGGGGCGGCGTAGTGGGCCTGTGCACGGCGTACTACCTGGCCGCGGCGGGCCTCCCGGTGGAGGTCGTCGAACGGCGCGGCCTGGCCTCCGGGGCGTCCCGGGGCAACGCGGGCTGGATCTGCCTCAGCCACTCGACGCCGGTCCCGGCCCCGGGCGTCGTGCGCTACGCCCTGCGCTCACTGGGGCGGCCGGACTCCCCCCTGTATCTACGGCCCCTGCCCGATCCGGCGTTCGTACGGTGGCTGTGGCGGTTCTGGCGCAGCAGCACACCGGCCGCCTTCCGACGCGGCTACGCGGCGATCGCCGAGCTGAACCACGACACCTTCGACCTCTTCGACGGCCTGCGCGAGGCAGGCGTGGACACGACCCTGACCCGCCCCGGCATGGTCCACGCCTTCCTGTCCCCGGCCGAGGCACGCCACCACCTCGCCCTCCAGAGGCAGATGGCGGACGGCCGCTACCCGTTGCCCGACGACGTCGTGGTCGGCGACGAGGCCCGGCTGCTGGACGACGCGCTGTCCCCCCGGGTCCGCGCGGCCTACCTCGTCGAGGGGGAGGGCGTGGTCGACCCCGAGGCGTTCGCCCGCGGCCTCGGTGACGCGCTCACCGCGGCGGGGGTGAAGGTCCGTGAGAACGCGGAGGCCCTCGGGTTCCGCACCGCCGGGGAGCGCGTCACCGCGCTGCGCACCACCCAGGGCGACCTTCCCTGCGCGGCGGTCGTCGTCGCTGCCGGCACCCGCTCCTCACGCCTGCTGGGCGGGCTGGGCCATCCGCTGCCGCTCCAGGCCGGCAAGGGCTACAGCTTCTCGGTGGACCTCGATCCCGCGCCCCGCCACACGCTCTACTTCGGCGAGCGCAGAGCCGTCGCCTCCCCGCTCGGCGCCACCACGCGCATCGGCGGCACGATGGAGCTGAGCGGCAACAACAACCGCCTCGACTGGCGCCGCGTCGTCGCCGTCGCCCTCGCCAGCCGGCACTATCTGGGCCGTTGGTTCGACGACCCCGACGACCTCGTCGGCCTGATCCGCGACCCATGGGTCGGCGGGCGGCCGTTCCTGCCCGACGGACTCCCGGTCATCGACCGCGTCCCGGGCCACACCAACGCCTTCGCGGCCACCGGCCACGGCATGCTCGGCGTCACCCTTGGCCCCGTCACCGGCCACAGACTCGCCGAGTACGTCCGCACCGGCCGGCGTCCCGAGTCCCTCACGCCGTTCCGCTACGAACGGGGGCGCTGGTGACATCGGCTTCCGGACGCCGCCCATCGGGTTCCGTACCCCGACACCGCCTACGCTGGAGTCATGACCGGCAGCAGTGACCGGAGCCCGACCCCGGCCCGCTGCGGCGTCCCGGAAGGCGGTGGCGCTCGATGCCGTACGTCGCTGTGAGCGCGCTGAGTCACCCCGGGCTGCTCCGCATGCGCAACGAGGACAGTCTGGTCGTCGGACCGTGGACGCTGTGCGCCACGGTGACGGAGAATCCGCAGGCCCTGGTCTTCCCGCTCGGCACGCCCCTCGTCGTCGCCGTCGCCGACGGGCTCGGCGGGCATCCCCACGGCGACGTGGCCAGCGCCCTGGTGGCCCGCGGGATCGCATCGATCGGTCCCGCGCTGAACAGCGAGGACGCCGTCCGCGGCGCCCTGAACGCCTGCAACAGCGCCGTGTACGAGGCCGCCGGCGGCGAAGGAAGCGAGCTCGCCGTCATGGGGACGACGGTCGCCGGAGTCGTCATACGGCCCGGCTCGCTGCTGGTGTTCAACGTGGGTGACAGCAAGGTCTTCGCGGTCTCGCGCGACGGGCTGCGCCAGGTGAGCGTCGACGACAGCCCTCCGCTCGAGCCCGGGCGACGCACCACCTCCCTCGTCACCCAGTGCCTGGGCGGTACGCCCGGCGAGCACACCATCAGCCCCCATGTGACGGCCGCGCCCCTGGCGCCCGGCGACCGCTACCTCGTCTGCACCGACGGTCTGACCGACCCGGTGACGACGGACGTGCTCGCCGAGGTGCTGAGCGAGCACGACGACGGCCGGGCCGCCTACGAACTGTGGAAAGCCGCCATCGAGGCGGGCGGCCCCGACAACATCACGCTGGCGGTCGTACGCGTCGCGGACGAGTAACTGACAAGGAACCACGCCCGGAGGCGATCATGTTCGGTACGACGAAGGCGTTCAGCGGCTTCTCGGTGGACGACATCGACGCGGCCAGGAAGTTCTACGGCGAGACGCTAGGGCTGCGGGTGTCCGAGGAGAACGGTCTGCTGACCCTGCACATCGCGGGGGACCGGAACATCCTGGTCTACCCCAAGCCCGACCACACCCCGGCGACGTTCACGATTCTCAACTTCCCCGTCGACGACATCGAGGCGGCGGTCGACGAGCTGAGCAGGAGGGGCGTGAGCTTCGAGCACTACGACCACCTCAAGGCCGACGACAAGGGCATCTTCCGCGGCGGTGGCCCGCTGATCGCGTGGTTCACCGATCCCGCCGGCAACGTGCTCTCCGTCCTCCAGGAATCCGCGTAGAAGACGTGCGGACGGCATCGCCTACGGTGGAGACATGAGCGAGATCGTCGTCTACGAGCTCGACAAGCCGGTGGCCGCGCGCTCCGCACCGGGAACATCCAGCGGTGCGGAGCGGCGCGTCCGCAGGGTGCACGCCGCCCCCACCGCTCCGGGGGAGCCCACCGCGACGGGGCCGCGGACCCTCTGCGGCCGGGACACCTTCGCCATGGAGACGGCCCACTGGAAGCCTTCCGAGCATCCCGGTGGGCCCTGGTACCCCGCGGAACACGCAGCCGTGGTCTGCCCCGACTGTGATGCCGTGATGGAGACCTGACGGCTCCGTCACTCGTCGTCGGTGTCGACGAGCCGGACCTGGGCACCGAAGGCTTACCCCGTTTGTCACCGACGCCCGGTTCGACCCGGGATGCCGTGGAAGAGTTGGCGCCGCCGTGTCCGACTGTGACAGGTCGGTGACATAAGGCGACAGGGGAGCCCCGAACGCCGAGACGGGGGCCCCCTCGGGACCGCCTACTCTTGAGGAATGACCAGCAGCAGCGACCGGAGTCTCGTGGTGGACGTTCAGGGAACCAAGACGTACGAAGTGCGCACCTACGGGTGCCAGATGAACGTCCACGACTCCGAGCGATTGTCCGGGCTGCTCGAAGAGGCCGGGTACGTGCGCGCGCCCGAGGGGGCGGACGGGGACGCGGACGTCGTCGTCTTCAACACCTGCGCCGTGCGCGAGAACGCCGACAACCGGCTGTACGGCAACCTGGGCCGCCTCGCGCCGAAGAAGGCCTCGCGGCCCGGCATGCAGATCGCCGTCGGCGGCTGTCTCGCGCAGAAGGACCAGGACACCATCGTGAAGAAGGCGCCCTGGGTGGACGTCGTCTTCGGCACGCACAACATCGGCAAGCTGCCGGTCCTGCTGGAGCGCGCCCGGGTGCAGGAGGAGGCGCAGGTCGAGATCGCCGAGTCGTTGGAGGCGTTCCCCTCGACGCTGCCGACGCGGCGCGAGAGCGCTTACGCGGCCTGGGTCTCCATCTCCGTCGGCTGCAACAACACCTGCACCTTCTGCATCGTCCCGGCGCTGCGCGGCAAGGAGAAGGACCGCCGCACCGGCGACATCCTCGCCGAGATCGAGGCGCTGGTCGCCGAGGGCGTCTCCGAGATCACGCTGCTCGGGCAGAACGTCAACGCCTACGGCTCCGACATCGGCGACCGCGAGGCGTTCAGCAAGCTGCTGCGCGCCTGCGGGAACGTCGCGGGCCTGGAGCGCGTCCGGTTCACCTCGCCGCACCCGCGCGACTTCACGGACGACGTGATCGCGGCGATGGCTCAGACCCCGAACGTCATGCCGCAGTTGCACATGCCCCTGCAGTCGGGCTCGGACGCCGTCCTGAAGGCGATGCGCCGCTCCTACCGCCAGGAGCGGTACCTCGGAATCATCGAGAAGGTCCGCGCCGCCATCCCGCACGCCGCGATCACCACCGACATCATCGTGGGCTTCCCCGGCGAGACCGAGGAGGACTTCGAGCAGACGCTGCACGTCGTGCGCGAGGCGCGGTTCGCGCAGGCCTTCACCTTCCAGTACTCCAAGCGGCCCGGCACCCCGGCCGCCACCATGGAGAACCAGATCCCCAAGGCGGTCGTCCAGGCGCGCTACGAGCGTCTCGTCGCCCTCCAGGAGGAGATCTCCTGGGAGGAGAACAAGAAGCAGGTCGGCCGCACCCTGGAGCTGATGGTCGCCGAGGGCGAGGGCCGCAAGGACGGCGCCACCCACCGCCTCTCCGGCCGCGCCCCCGACAACCGCCTGGTCCACTTCACCAAGCCGGAGCAGGAGGTGCGCCCCGGCGACGTGGTGACCGTCGACATCACGTACGCCGCCCCGCACCACCTCCTCGCCGAGGGCACCGTCCTCGACGTGCGCCGTACGCGTGCGGGGGACGCGTGGGAGAAGCGGAACGTCGAGAAAGCAGCGCAGGCCGCCCAGTCGGCCGGTGTCATGCTCGGCCTGCCCAAGATCGGCGCGCCCGAGCCACTGCCGGTCGCCACGGCCGGCGCCGGCGGCTGCGGCTGCGACTGACACGGCACGGTGCCGGCAGGGGGTTGTCCGCCGCAGTAGCCGGCAGGGCTGAGGCCGACTGTTGCTGCTGCGGTTGGCGTCGAGGGCCCATGCTGGGCTACTGATGCGGTCGGCGGTGGCGGTCGTGGCGGGGAGTGTCGACGTCACGACGCCGGGGTCGGCTTCCGTTCGGTTGCCTTCTGGCTCCCGTACGGGGTTACCCTGCCGATCATGCTTGTCGCCGCCGCAGTCTGCCCCTGTCCGCCCCTTCTCGTGCCCGAGGTCGCCACAGGGGCCGCACCCGAGCTGGACGCCGCGCGTGCGGCCTGCACGGACGCACTCGGGGTGCTCGCCGCCGCCCGGCCCGACCGGCTCGTCGTCGTCGGCCCCGCCGAGGAGAGCGGCCGGGGCCCACACCCGGAGGGCACGCGGGGCTCGTTCCGGGGCTTCGGCGTGGACCTCGACGTACGGCTGGGCCGTGACGCGGGCGGCGAACCCGGGCGCGAGCTGCCGCTCTCGCTCGCCGTGGCCGCGTGGCTCATCGAGCGGACCGGCTGGTCCGATGCCCCCATCGAGGGGCTCGGGGTCGGCGAACCCCTCGCGCCCGAGCGGTGCGCCGAGGTCGGCAGGGAGATCGGCGCGCAGGCCGGGCGGGTGGCCCTGCTGGTGATGGGTGACGCCAGCGCCTGCCGAACGCTGAAGGCACCGGGCTACCTCGACGAACGGGCGGCCCCCTTCGACGCGGAGGTCGCGCGGGCGCTGGGAGCTGCCGATGTCGCTGCCGTCGCGGCACTGGACGCCGAACTGGCCCAGGAACTGAAGGCGTCGGGGCGCGCCGCCTGGCAGGTGCTCGCGGGCGCGGCGGAGGGCGCCGGGCTCTCCGGCACGCTCCTGTACGAAGACGCGCCGTACGGCGTGGGGTATGTGGTGGCGGCCTGGTCGTAGGTGCTCCGGCGGCTGTCCTGTCGTACGGCCGTCGAAACGGGGCCTGTCGTGCCGGCGTCGGTGAAGCGGGGTCTGCCCTGTCGTGCCCCGTGGGTGGCAAGGCAGCGGTTACGCGTGAAGCGGCGGTCGCCCCCTTCGCCCCCCGGCCCCGAAACGGCGGACGGCCGCGTGCCTCTGGGGGCGCGGCCGTCCGCCGGTCGGGGGTGTTGTTGTTCAGGATGTCGGCGGTGGTGAGCCGGGTGGTGTGGTGGGGCCGCCCCTCGACGTGTCACCGTCCTTGTGCGCGACCCGGTCCATGGCGCCCTTGGCCTTGCCGGTGCCGGTCTGGATCTTGCCGCTGTACTTGTGCTTGGTCTTCTCGTCGACGACCTTCGCGGCCTTGTCGAGGCCGTGGTGGATCCTGCCCTCGTGCCGTTGCGCGAGGTCGGAGACCTTGCCCTTGGTCGGGCCGAGCTTGGCCTTCAGGTTGTTCAACAGACCCATGGCTCACCTTCCCACGCGGGGACCGTCAGGTGCGGGCGCTCTCGTCGGCCTCGCTGTCGGCCGCCTCGCCGGCCGACTGTTGCTTGGGGATCTCGACGCTGTCGGAAGCGGTGGCCGCCGCGGCCTCGGTGGCCTCTTCCGCAGCGTCCTCGGACTCGGACTCGGAGTCGGCCTCAGCCGCCCCCTTCGCCTCAGCCGCCCCCTTCGCCTCAGTCGCCTCCTCCGCCTCCGCAGCCGACTGCTCGTCGGCTGCGGCCTTCTCCTCCGTGGGCTCGGCCGCCGTAGCGTCGGCCTGCGCCTCAGCGGTCTGCGCCTCCTCGGTCGACGCCTCCTCCGTGGCCTTCGACCTACGGAAAAGTCGCGCAAAAACGCCCATATCAACTCCATATGCTACTTGTGCGGACGAAATCCCGCTTGGCCATGGGACCCCCTGCTCGAGCGAAGCCGAGAGCCTGAGGGAGCGTCCGAATGCGCCGCCCGGGTCGCCGCCCCTGCGAAACGGCGGCGGGAAACCTCGCAACGGGCAACGACGCCGCACCCGTGCCGTCACGTAACTCGTTCGAGGCAGTGCGTGACGTTTGGGAGACTGGTGCGGTGAGCAGTGCACCCCCCGCCCCCCGTGTCATCGCCGTCGTCGGCCCCACCGCGGCCGGAAAGTCCGATCTGGGCGTCTTCCTGGCCCGGCAACTCGGCGGCGAGGTCGTCAACGCCGACTCCATGCAGCTCTACCGAGGGATGGACATCGGCACCGCCAAGCTGACGCCCGAGGAGCGCGGCGGCGTCCCGCACCACCTCCTGGACATCTGGGACGTGACCGTCACGGCGTCCGTCGCCGAGTACCAGCGCCTCGCCCGGAAGCGGATCGACGCACTGCTCGCCGAGGGGCGCTGGCCGATCCTCGTCGGTGGCTCCGGGCTGTACGTCCGCGGCGCCGTCGACAACCTCGAGTTCCCCGGCACCGACCCGGAGGTCCGGGCCCGGCTGGAGGAGGAGCTCACGCTGCGCGGCTCCGGCGCGCTGCACGCCCGCCTGGCCGCCGCCGACCCCGAGGCCGCGCAGGCGATCCTGCCCAGCAACGGCCGGCGGATCGTCCGCGCCCTCGAAGTGATCGAGATCACCGGCAAGCCCTTCACGGCCAACCTCCCGGGACACGACTCCGTCTACGACACCCTGCAGATCGGCGTCGACGTCGCCCGCCCCGAACTCGACGAGCGCATCGCGCGCCGGGTCGACCGCATGTGGGAGGCCGGGCTGGTGGAGGAGGTGCGCTCCCTGACGGCGCACGGGCTGCGCGAGGGGCGTACGGCCTCGCGCGCGCTCGGCTACCAGCAGGTGCTCTCCGCGCTCGCGGGGGAGTGCACGGACGACGACGCGCGCGCCGAGACCGTCCGTGCGACCAAGCGCTTCGCGCGCCGCCAGGATTCGTGGTTCAGGCGCGATCCGCGGGTGCACTGGTTGAGTGGGGCGGCGTCGGATCTCACGGAACTTCCTCACCTCGCTCTGGCATTGGTCGAACGACCGGTCACAGCCTGATCACGTCATGGCATCGGGACGCGCAGGCCGCCATTCGTGCCTCCGGTGCCGTGCCATCATCGAGCTTCGATCGACCAAGTGGAGTCCGAGTTGGGAGGGCGCGTGGCGATGGAGGCCGGCCCTCGCGACACCGCACAGGACACCGAGCCCGTCACCACCAGGAGTGGTGAAGCGGAGCCGGAGGAGGAGCGTCTGAGCCCCGACGGGCCGGACGACACCCAGGGCGGTGTGACCGCCGACGGTCCCGAACCCGAGGAGATGTTCGCGAGCGGCCCCGAGGTCGAGGTCGAGCTGCGCCCGCAGCGTCGGCTGCGGATCTGGCAGCTCGCGCCCATCGTGGCCCTGGCCGCGATCGGCTCCCTGATGTTCGCGTTCCCGCTGGCCTTCGACTTCGGCGACAGCGGCGCCGTGATCGCCATGCTCGGGCTGCTGATCAGCTCCTGTGCGGCCGGCTGGGGCATGATGGCCGCGCGTCGCGTTGGTTACACGTGGCCCGGGCTGCCCCAGCGGGGCTCCGGGCGCCGCCCGGACTGGCGGGTCGTGCTGGGATACGTCGTCATGGTCGCCGCGATCGTCGTCCTGGCCGTGTGGCGCGTGGCCAGGCTGCGCTGACGTCCCTGTCGTACCCACCCCGTACGATCGAGGAATGAGCACGCGGATCGCCTTCCTCAAGGGGCACGGCACCGAGAACGACTTCGTGATCGTCCCGGACCCCGACAACACCGTCGACCTGCCCCCGGCCGCCGTCGCCGCCCTGTGCGACCGCCGCGCGGGCATCGGCGGTGACGGACTGCTGCACGTCGTGCGGTCAGCCGCGCACCCCGAGGCCAGGGAGATGGCGGCCGAGGCGGAGTGGTTCATGGACTACCGCAACGGCGACGGTTCGATCGCGGAGATGTGCGGCAACGGCGTGCGCGTCTTCGCACGCTACCTCCAGCGCGCCGGACATGTGACCGAAGGGGACATCGCGGTCGCCACACGCGGAGGCGTGAAGAGCGTGCACCTCGCCAAGACTCCATCCATCAGCGGCTCCGCCGCGGGTGACGTCACCGTCGGCATGGGCAGGGCACGTCTCCTCGAAGGCGACGTCACGGTGAGCGTCGGCGAGCGCAGCTGGCCCGCGCGGAACGTGAACATGGGCAACCCGCACGCCGTGGCCTTCGTCGACGCCCTCGACCACGCCGGCAACCTGTTCACCCCGCCCCCGTTCAGCCCCGCCTCGGCCTACCCGGACGGGGTGAACGTCGAGTTCGTCGTCGATCGCGGCCCCGCCCACGTCGCGATGCGCGTGCACGAGCGCGGCGCCGGTGAGACCCGCTCGTGCGGCACGGGCGCGTGCGCCGTCGCGGTGGCCGCCGCCCGCAGGGACGGCGTCGACCCGGCCGCCACGGGGGCTCCGGCGACGTACACCGTGGACGTCCCCGGCGGACGCCTGGTGATCACCGAGCGGCCCGACGGCGAGATCGAGATGACCGGCCCCGCGGTGATTGTCGCCGAGGGCGAGATCGACCTCGAGTGGCTGGAAACGTCGGTTCGTTGACCGAGTGGGCGGCTTGGGATCCCAGGTTCCGGTGCCCTGGCGGTTCACAAGGTGACCTCCGGGGCCCGGACGCGGGTTCGACATGACGTCAGATCCCAAGTCGCGTGGCGCAAAAGCGTAAACATCAAAACCGTCGCTCGATTGGGTGATCCGTTTCACGCTCGACGAGAGGCGGTCAGTCGCACGTGATGGGCTCGGTAGCATCAAGCACCGGCCCGGACGGGGGACTCGTTGCCATCCCCTGAGCCGTGTCCGCCATGGGGCACCCCGTCCGCCGGTCCACGCAGCCGGAGGTGCCCATGAGTGCGGAGGCCACGAATCCCGCGAGCCCAGGCCCGGTAGCAGGCGCGATGACGCCGGCCGTGCCCCGACGCAAGGCCCGCGCCAGGATCGACCTGCGCCGCCTGGGCCGGGTCGCGCTGCTCGGCTCCGCCGCCCGCGACCGGCTGCCCGACGCGATCGGCCATGTCGTCGAGGCCCACCGCGCTCACCACCCGGACGCCGACATCGAACCGCTGCGCCGCGCCTACGTCCTGGCCGAGTCCTCGCACCGCGGCCAGATGCGCAAGAGCGGCGAGCCGTACATCACGCACCCGCTCGCCGTGACCCTGATCCTCGCCGAACTCGGCGCCGAGACGACCACCTTGACCGCGTCCCTGCTCCACGACACCGTCGAGGACACCGACGTGACGCTCGATCAGGTGGGTGAGCAGTTCGGCGCGGAGGTCCGCTACCTCGTCGACGGCGTCACGAAGTTGGAGAAGGTCGACTACGGCGCGGCGGCCGAGTCCGAGACCTTCCGCAAGATGCTCGTGGCCACCGGCAGCGACGTCCGGGTGATGTCGATCAAACTCGCCGACCGGCTGCACAACATGCGCACTCTCGGCGTGATGCGCCCCGAGAAACAGGCCCGTATCGCCAAGGTGACCCGGGACGTCCTCATCCCGCTCGCCGAACGGCTCGGCGTCCAGGCGCTCAAGACCGAACTGGAAGACCTCGTCTTCGCGATCCTGCACCCCGAGGAGTACCAGCACACGCGGGAATTGATCGCCGAGAACACCTCCCGCGCCGACGACCCGCTCGCCGAGTTCGCCGACGCGATCCGCGCGGTGCTGCGCGACGCCGACATCCAGGCCGAAGTCCTCATCCGGCCCCGCCACTTCGTCTCCGTCCACCGCGTGTCCCGCAAGCGCGGCCGGCTGCGCGGCGCGGACTTCGGGCGCATCCTCGTGCTGGTGAACGAGGACGCGGACTGTTACGCGGTGCTCGGCGAGCTTCACACGTGCATGACGCCCGTCGTCTCGGAGTTCAAGGACTTCATCGCCGTCCCCAAGTTCAACCTCTACCAGTCGCTGCACACCGCCGTCGCCCATGCGGACGGCCAGGTCGCCGAGGTCCTCATCCGCACCCACCAGATGCACAAGGTCGCCGAGGCCGGCGTCGTCGCGCTGGGCAATCCCTACGCTCCCCCTTCGGAGGAGCAGACCGCCTCGATCGACGGCGAGCGCATCGACCCCACGCGCCCCGGCTGGCTCTCCCGCCTCCTCGACTGGCAGAAGGCCGCCCCCGACGCCGACACCTTCTGGTCCACCCTCCGCGAGGACCTCGCCCAGGACCGCGAGATCACCGTCTTCCGGCCCGACGGCGGCACCCTGGGGTTGCCCGAGGGCGCGACCTGCGTGGACGCCGCCTACGCGCAGTACGGCGAGGACGCGCACGCCTGCATCGGCGCGCGCGTCAACGGCCGCCTGGCGACGCTCAGCACCGTCCTGAAGGACGGCGACACCGTCCAGCTCCTCATGGGCCAGGACCCTGCCTCCGAGCCCTCCAGAGAGTGGCTGGAGCACGCCCACACCCCCGCCGCCCGGATCGCCATCCAACGATGGCTCGCCACGCATCCGGCGCCGGCGGAGACGGGTGCGGAGGAGGCGGCGCCGGACCCGGACGGGGCCTCGGCCCCGGCCGACGCGACGGCCGAGACACCCTTCAGGACGGCAGAGGCACCGGACGGCTCCGCCGCGCGACCCGGCACCGCGGACGTCGTCGTCGACCAGCCGGGCGCGACCGTCCGGCTCGCCGGCTGCTGCACACCCGTACCGCCCGACGAGGTCACCGCCTTCTCCGTGCGCGGGGGAGTGGTGACCGTGCACCGCGTGGAGTGCTCCGCGGTGGCGCGCATGAAGGACGCGGGGCGCGCGGAGGTCGGCGTGCGCTGGGGCGACACCACCGAGTGCCGGGTCACCCTGGTCGCCGAATCGTTCGGCCGCCCCCACCTGCTGGCCGACCTCACCGAAGCCATGGCCCTGGAGGGCGCCGAGATCGTCTCGGCCACCGTCGAACCCCCGACCCAGCAGCGCGTACGCCACACCTACACCGTGCAACTCCCCGACGCGGCCCACCTCCCCACCCTCATGCGGGCCATGCGCAACGTACCGGGCGTGTACGACGTCAGCAGGGCACAGCATCACGCGACGACACCCTGAGCCTGTGCGGCCGTGAACCTGTAGCCCAGCGCAACTCGTTCGGGTGGGCCGGGCGCGCGTCGTCGCCATGAGGCACGCGCGCGCTGGTAGCGGTGGTGCATGCCGCTCATCCCCCGCGCCCAGCGCAGCCAGGCCCGCCGCAACCACAGGCACCTGAAAGCAGCGCTCCTCGCCTCCGCCGTCTCCGTCTGCCTCGTCGCCGCCAGTGCCCCCGTGGCCCCGCTGGGCGTCGGCGACCGGCTCTTCCCGTACCTCGGCAACCCCGGATACGACGTCGCGTCGTACGACCTCTCGTTCACCTACCCCGGCACCAACGACAAGCCGCTCCAGGCCGTCACCACCATCGACGCCCGGACGACGACCGAGCTGGAGCGCGTCAACCTCGACTTCGCCCACGGCAAGGTCACCTCGGTGGAGGTCGACGGGGAGGCCGCCTCCTTCGCCGGAGCGGGCGAGGACCTGGTGGTGACGCCGCCGAGGCCGTTGGCGGAAGGGAGCTGGACGCGGATCACCGTGCGCCACACCAGTGACCCCGTGTCCGCCGAGGACCGCGACGGCGGCTGGGTGCGCACCGCGGACGGGCTCGCCATGGCCAACCAGGCCGACGCCGCCCACCTGGTGTTCCCGTGCAACGACCACCCCTCCGACAAGGCGATGTTCACCATCCGGGTCACCGCGCCCAACGGCTACACGGCCGTCGCGGGCGGTCTGCCGACCGGCGTCGACCGCGACGGCGGGGCCACCACCTGGACGTACCGCACCCAGCACCCCATGGCCACCGAGCTCGCCCAGGTCTCCGTCGGCCGCTCCAGCGTCCTGCACCGCACCGGCCCGCACGCGCTGCCCGTGCGGGACGTCGTGCCCACGAAGGACCGCGCCAAGCTGGAACCGTGGCTTAAGAAGACCCCCGACCAGATCGCCTGGATGGAGAGCAAGGTCGGGCCGTATCCCTTCGAGACGTACGGGCTGCTCATGGCCGACGCCTCCACCGGCTTCGAGCTGGAGACACAGACCCTCTCGCTCTTCGAGAAGGGGCTGTTCACCGAGCCCGCCTACCCCGCCTGGTACGTCGAGTCGGTCATGGTGCACGAGCTGGCCCACCAGTGGTTCGGCGACAGCGTCAGCCCGCGCACCTGGTCCGACCTGTGGCTCAACGAGGGGCATGCCACCTGGTACGAGGCCCTGTACGCGCAGGAGAAGGCGAAGAAGCCGCTCCAGGCGCGGATGAAGGCGGCGTACGGCGCCTCCGACGGCTGGCGCGCGGCCGGCGGACCACCTGCCGCGCCCAAGGCGCCCGACCCCGGCCACAAGATCAGCATCTTCCGGCCGAACGTCTACGACGGCGCCGCCCTCGTCCTCTACGCCCTCCGCCAGAAGATCGGCTCCAAGTCCTTCGAGCAGCTGGAGCGGGCCTGGGTGAGCCGCCACCGGGACGCCACGGCGACCACGGCCGACTTCGTGGCGCTGGCGTCCACCGTCTCCGGGCGCGACCTGCGCGGGTTCTTCCAGGACTGGCTCTACGGCCAGAAGACCCCGCCGATGCCCGGCCACCCCGACTGGAAGCCGGTGGCGGCGCGGAAGACGACCGGGAAATGACGCGGGGAACGACCGCTGGACAACGCGGGGAACGGCCGCTGGATAACACAGTGACGAGACGACCCGTCCCGTGCGACCATCGTCAGGTCGGCGCGGCACGGGGCACGGGAATCTCCCGGAGTGCTCGTGCGTTGTGCACACTGACCGCGGTATCGGTATTCCCATCGACGTAAGGACCCAATGACCTCCTCTTCTTCCCCTTCCCAGGACACCAAGCGCTTCGCGCACGCCTATCCCGAAGGTCTTCGGGCCGATGCCCTGATGGAAGAGGACGTCGCCTGGAGCCACGAGATCGACGGAGAGCGGGACGGCGACCAGTACGACCGCTCCGCGCGCGCGGCCCTGCGCCGCGTCGCGGGTCTCTCCACCGAACTCGAGGACGTCACCGAGGTCGAGTACCGCCAGCTCCGCCTGGAGCGGGTCGTGCTCGTCGGCGTCTGGACCTCGGGGACCGTGCAGGACGCGGACAACTCCCTCGCGGAGCTCGCCGCCCTCGCGGAGACCGCGGGCGCGCTCGTGCTCGACGGCGTGATCCAGCGCCGCGACAAGCCCGACGCGGCCACCTACATCGGCTCCGGCAAGGCCGACGAGCTGCGCGACATCGTCCTCGAAACGGGCGCGGACACCGTCATCTGCGACGGTGAGCTGAGCCCCGGCCAGCTCATCCACCTCGAAGACGTCGTCAAGGTCAAGGTCATCGACCGTACGGCTCTGATCCTCGACATCTTCGCCCAGCACGCCAAGTCCCGAGAGGGCAAGGCGCAGGTCGCGCTCGCGCAGATGCAGTACATGCTGCCGAGGCTGCGCGGCTGGGGTCAGTCGCTGTCCCGGCAGATGGGCGGCGGCAAGGGCGGCGGCCTCGCCACCCGTGGTCCCGGTGAGACCAAGATCGAGACGGACCGGCGTCGGATCCGCGAGAAGATGGCGAAGATGCGCCGGGAGATCGCGGAGATGAAGACCGGCCGCGAGATCAAGCGCCAGGAGCGCAAGCGCCACAAGGTGCCGTCCGTCGCCATCGCGGGCTACACCAACGCCGGCAAGTCCTCGCTGCTCAACCGCCTCACGGGCGCGGGCGTGCTGGTCGAGAACGCCCTGTTCGCGACCCTCGACCCGACCGTGCGCCGGGCCGAGACCCCGAGCGGCCGCCTGTACACGCTGGCCGACACGGTCGGCTTCGTCCGGCACCTGCCGCACCACCTGGTCGAGGCGTTCCGCTCCACCATGGAGGAGGTCGGCGAGTCCGACCTGATCCTGCACGTGGTGGACGGCTCGCACCCGAACCCGGACGAGCAGCTGGCCGCCGTGCGCGAGGTGATCAGGGACGTCGGCGCCACCGACGTAACCGAGATCGTCGTGATCAACAAGGCGGACGCGGCCGACCCGCTGATGCTTCAGCGGCTGCTGCGGATCGAGAAGCGCGCCATCGCTGTCTCGGCCCGCACCGGCCTCGGCATCGACGAGCTGCTGGCGCTCATCGACAATGAGCTGCCCAGGCCGTCGGTCGAGATCGAGGCGCTCGTGCCGTACACGCACGGCAAGCTGGTCGCCCGTGCCCACGACGAGGGCGAGGTGATCTCCGCCGAGCACACCGCGGAGGGCACGCTGCTCAAGGCGCGGGTGCACGAGGAACTGGCGGCGGATCTCGCGCCGTACGTCCCGGCGTCGGCCGTCTGATCTCGGACGGACGCCACATGATGTGAAGGCCCGCCCTCCCTGCGACAGCAGAGGGGGCGGGCCTTCAGCGTGTGCGTGGTGTGCGTGTCAGCGGGTGGGGGTCACTGACCGCCGTACTTCTTGCTCATGTTCTCGTAGAGCGCCTCGGCCTCCGGGCCCAGCTGCGGGCCCGCCAGCCAGGTGTTGTCCGTCGGGCCGATGGAGGTGTTGGAGACCAGCTTGGTCTTGCCGTCCACCACCCGGAACCAGCCGCCGCCGGAGGAACCGCCGGTCATGGTGCAGCCGATGCGGTACATGGTCGGCAGGCTCGTGCTCAGCGACAGCCGGCCCGGCTGGTCGATGCACTTGAACATCTTCAGGCCGTTGTACGGCGGAGCCGCCGGGTAGCCCCAGGCGCCCATCTTGGTGACCTCGGCCGCGGACGGGGCCGAGAAGTCCACGTCCAGCGCCCCGCCGAGCGTCTCCTCCAACGACTTGGACCCCTGCTCCGGCTTCACGTGCAGCACGGCGTAGTCGTACGCGGCACCCGCGCCGCCCGTCTCCGAGCCGCCCTGGATCCACTCGTTCGAGGTCGAGGCCCAGTCGGCCCACCAGTTGCCGTAGGGAGAGATCTGCGAGGCGGTGGCCTTGCCCAGCTGGGCCTCGGACTTGCCGAGGTCGTTGTAGGCCGGGACGAACACGAGGTTGCGGTACCAGCCGCCCTCGCCACCGGCGTGCACACAGTGGCCGGCCGTCCAGACGAGGTTGGACCTGCCCGGGTGGTTCGCGTCCTTGATGACCGTGCCGGAGCAGACCATCGCACCCTCGGGCGAGTCGAAGAAGACCTTGCCGACGGGGGCCGCGTACTCGTGGTACGGCGTCTTCTCCGCCGCGGCCTTCACGGGCTCCGGCTCCGGGTCGCTGACACCCTGGCCGGCCGCCGCGTCCTTCGTCGAGACCGTCTTGTCGGCCTCCTTCGCGGACTTCATCCGGTCGGGCTTCCACAGCCCCTCGATCACCGGGTTGACGAAGTCCTTGGCCTCACTGAGCCACTTGTCCTTGTCCCAGTCCTTCCAGCCGCCGTTCGCCCACTGGTCGACATCGATGCCGTGCTCCTTGAGCTTGCCCGCGATGTCGGCCGGGACCTTGACCTTGCCGTCGGCGGCCTGGGAGGTGGTGGCGCCGGGCTTGCCGGCCGCCTTGTCCTCGTCCCCGCCACCACAGGCGGTGGCGGTGAGCGCCAGGGCCGCGACGAGGCCGCCGGCGACCAGGAGGCTGTGCCGCCGGCCGCGCCGGTGCGCGACGGGCGTACGTATGGAGCGCATGGTGCGAATTCCCCCGTTGAAACGCGTGAATGTCATGTGCTTGTCAGGTGGAGATGACGCCTCCGTGCGGAGACCGCCGGAAGCAACACCCCACTATGCCCGGCGAATTCGGGACGAACGGCGATGGGGCGGTGAAGGTTCCCGTGAGACACGGGTTCCCGTCAGCCGCCCCACCGCCGCCGGATCACTGCTTGGCGAACTTGTCGCTGACCGAGTCGTACACGCCCTTGGCCACGTCACCCAGCCGCGGGCCCGCGAGCCAACCCGCGTCCACCGGGCCGATGGAGGTGTTGGACACCAGCGCAGGCTTTCCGTCCGAGCCCGTGGCGACCCAGCCACCGCCCGACGAACCGCCGGTCATCGAGCAGCCGATGCGATACATCGTCGGGTCGGACGCGGTGAGCGACAGCCGGCCCGGCTTGTCCTGGCACTGGAACATCGTCTCGCCGTCGTACGGCGGAGCCGCCGGGTAACCGGTCGCCGTGATGCTCTTCACCTTCGCCACCGCCGGGGCCTTGAAGTCCACCGGCAGCGCCGAACCGACCGTCTCCTCCAGCGACTTGCCGTTGCCACCCTTCTCCGGCGTCACATGGATGACGGCGTAGTCGTACGAGGCGCCGTCGCCGCCCGTCTGGCCACCCTGCGCGATCCACTGGTCAGAGGTCCGCGTCCAGTCACCCCACCAGACGCCGTAGGGAGCGACCTCCTCCTGCGTGGCGTTCTTCAGCTGCGCGGTGGTCTTCGCCGAGTCGTTGTACGACGGGACGAAGGCGATGTTGCGGTACCAGCCGCCCTTCTTGCCCGCGTGCACACAGTGGCCCGCCGTCCACACGAGGTTGGACTTGCCGGGGTGCGCCGGGTCCTGCACGACCGTCGCCGAGCACACCATCGTGCCCTCGGGGGAGTCGAAGAACACCTTGCCCGCCTCGGGGGTGTTGGCGTGGTACTTGGCCGGTACGGCCTTGGCCTGGACCGGCGCCGGCTCCGGGTCGGTCACGCCCTGGTCGCCGGAGATGTCGCTGTCGTCGACACCCTTGTCCGGGTCCTCGGCCTCACGCATGCGGTCCGGGTCCCACAGACCCTCGATGATCGGGTTGACGTAGTCCTTGGCCTCGCGCAGCCAGTCGTCCTTGTCCCAGTTCTTCCAGGCGCCGTTCTTCCACTTGTCGAGGTCGATCCCGTGCTCTTTGAGCTGGTCCTTGATGTCGTCCGGGATCTTGATCTTCCCGTCACCGGCGCCCGCGGCGGCGGAGGCGGAGGCCTGGCCGTCCGCGCTCGCGTCGTCGCCCGACTCGCAGGCGGTGGCGGTGAGCGCGAGCGCCGACGCGAGGGCGAGGGCGGTCAGCACGGGGGAGGTGCTGCGGCGCGCGTTCCTCCCTCGACGAGCGGTGGACGACGGGCGTATGTAGCGCATGATCTGACTCCCCCTGGGGTGAACCGACTTGGCGCCGGGGCCGTGGGCCGCCGACGGAACTCAGGATGATCTCACGCCGAGTTCATGCCGGCCTCACGACCACCGGGAACGGCAACACACGATATGCGCTCGCTGTGCGGGACTTCCGATGGAACGGCAACGGTTCCGTCACGGCAAGGATCTTGGAACAACCCGTAACCCGGTGAGCCGTCCGGGGTTGTAGCGGTGGGGTGCCTGCTGTCCGGGGCGGGGCGGAGTCGTGGGTGAGGGAGCAGCCGTGGCCGTGACCGAGGGGATCCTGCGACGCCAGTCGGCGCGCGAGTCGGCGGCGCGCACCTATGCGCGAGCCTTGCCGATCGTGCCGGTGCGGGCCCGCGGGCTGACCATCGAGGGCGCGGACGGCCGCCGTTACCTCGACTGCCTCTCCGGCGCGGGAACACTCGCCCTCGGCCACAACCACCCCGTCGTCCTGGAGGCGATCCGCAAGGTCCTCGACTCCGGCGCCCCGCTGGACGTCCTGGACCTGGCGACCCCCGTCGAGGACGCCTTCGTCACCGAGCTGTTCCACACCCTGCCGCCCGGACTCGCGGGGCACGCGCGCGTGCGGTTCTGCGGCCCCGGCGGTACGGACGCGGTGGAGGCCGCCTTCGACCTGGTCCGGGAAGCGACCGGCCGCACCGGCATCCTGGCGTTCACCGGTGCCCACCACGGGACGACGGGCGACGGGGCGTTCGACGCACGCGTGGCGCGTCTGCCGTATCCGCAGGACTACCGCTGCCCGTTCGGCGTCGGCGGCGAGCGGGGGGCCGAACTCGCCGCCCGCTGGACCGAGTCCGTCCTCGACGACCCCGACTCAAACGCCCGCCACCCGGCCGGGATGATCCTCGAACCCGTCCTGGGCGAGGGCGGCGTCGTCCCCGCACCGGACGCCTGGATACGGCGTATGCGACGGCTCACCGCCGACCGGTCCATTCCGCTGATCGCCGACGAGTCCCAGACGGGTGTGGGGCGGACCGGAACGTTCTGGGCGGTGGAGCACAGTGGCGTCACGCCCGACGTGATGGTGCTGTCCAAGGCCATCGGGGGGAGCCTGCCATTGGCCGTGGTGGTGCACCGGGACGACCTCGACGTGCGGCGAACGGGCTCGTCCGCGGGCACGTCCGCGGGCACTTTCCGTGGGAACCAACTGGCCCTGGCCGCGGGTACGGCCACGCTCGCCCACGTCCGCGCCCACCGCCTCGCCGAGCGGGCGGCGACGCTCGGCTCGCGGATGCTCTGCCAACTGCGCGAGCAGGTGCGGGCGTTCCCCTGGGTGGGGGATGTGCGGGGGAGCGGGTTGATGATCGGGGTCGAGCTGGTGGATCCGGATGCCGCGGGCACGACTCGGCCTGCCGGTCTGTCGTCATGCGAGGGCCCGCTTCGATTCGCTGGTTCGTTCCCATCCGGTTCGTTTTCTTCCGGTGATCCGCTTCCGTCCGGTGGCCCGTTTCCATCCCTCGGTCCGGTTGCATCCGCTGGCCCGCTCCTATCCGTCGGTCCGCTTGAATCCGTCGATCCGCTCCCGTCCGTGGGGCCCTTCCCGGCCGTCGGCCAGTTCCCGTCAGCCGGTCCGGTCTCATCCGTGGGTCCGGTCTCATCCGTCGGCCCGCTTCAATCCGCCGACCCGCTTCAGCCCGCGTGCCCGCAACAGCCCACGGGTCCGCCTCACCCCGCCGCGCCCGAACTCGCGGTCGCCGTCCAGGGGGAGTGTCTGCGGCGGGGTCTGATCGTCGACGTCGGCGGTCGGCACGGCAGCGTCGTCCGTCTGCTTCCACCGCTGACGATCACCGACGAGCAGGCGGACGCGGTCCTCGACCGACTCCTCGACGCGCTGGCGGCGGTCCACGGACACCGGGCCGGCCGGCCCGAAACCCGAGCAGACACCCGTACGCCCTCCCCTCGCGGCCGTACCGCGAGGCCACCCCGTTCGTCGCCACACGCACCAAAAGCACTCCCCGAGGAACCGTCTTGAACTTCACCCCCACGCACGACGACCGTTCCCAGACAGCGACTCCGGGTCCCTCCGCCACCCGGAACATGCCCGCCCCGGCTGTCCGGCAGCAGGCGGGAGCCCCGGAGGCGGAGCGACCGCACGGTCCCGTGACCGATCTCCTGGAGCACCTCGACCCGTACACCGCGGCCCAGGCCGCCGCCGTGGAGAACCTGCTGCGCTGCTGGGTCCGCGAGGCCGGCCTGCCCGCCCCCGCCGACGGCACCCTGCGCCTCCCGCTGCCCGCCAGCGGCACGGCCCTGCTCGTCCCCGTCCACTACTGGTCCCCGACCGGCTGGCATCGCTTCGGCCTCCCACAGTTGGCCGACGCACCGACGCAGTCCCCGCCGGCCGACGCGGTGATGGTGGCGGCGCTGCTCGCGCGGGAGACGGCCGGTGAGTCCGACGAGCGGGCCTCCGCGCACGCCGCGGCACCCACCGCCACACCCGCCACCGGCCACGGCCCTGACCTCGTCGCCCGAGTCGCCGACTCCCTCCGCCGTACCGTCACCTTCATCAGCGAGCGCAGGGAGCGCCCCGCCGACGGCCCCGACCTCTTTCTCTCGGCCGAACAGGCACTCCTGCTCGGGCACCCGCTGCACCCGACCCCGAAGAGCCGTGAGGGCCTCTCCGAGGCGGAGGCACGGCTGTACTCGCCCGAGTCGCGCGGCTCCTTCCCCCTGCACTGGCTGTCCGTCGCCCCCTCCGTGCTCGCCACCGACTCGGCCTGGACCGAGCGCGGCCGTCCCGTCCCCGCGGCGCAGCTCACGGCACGACTCGCCGGAGACGGTCTGCCGCCGCTGCCCGACGGCTACGCCGCCCTGCCCCTGCACCCCTGGCAGCTGCGCGAGGTCCGGCAGCGCCCCGACGTGGCGGCCATGCTCGACGCCCGCCTGCTCCGCGACCTCGGCGCGCAGGGTCCTGAGTGGCACCCCACCTCCTCCGTACGTACCGTGCACCGGTCCGGCGCTCCCGCCATGCTCAAGCTGTCCCTGGGCCTGCGCATCACCAACTCCCGCCGGGACAACCTCCGCAAGGAGCTCCACCGCGGCGTCGAGGTGCACCGCCTGCTGCGCGCCGGTCTGTCCGAGCGGTGGCGGGCCGCCCACCCGGGCTTCGACATCGTCCGCGACCCGGCCTGGCTCGCCGTGGACGGACCGGACGGCACCCCCGTGACCGGGCTCGACGTGATGATCCGGCACAACCCGTTCGCCCCGACCGACGACGTCTCCTGCATCGCCGGACTCGTCTCACCGCGGCCCCGGCGACAGGCGGCGGTGCTGCGTTCCCGGCTGGCCGAGATCGTCACGCGCCTCGCCGGCCACACCGGCCGCTCCCGTGGAGCCGTCGCCGCCGAGTGGTTCCTGCGCTACCTGGAGCAGGTCGTGCGCCCTGTGCTCTGGCTGGACGGCGAGGCGGGAATCGCCCTGGAGGCGCACCAGCAGAACACGCTGCTCCTGCTGGATGCCGAAGGGTGGCCCACCGGCGGCCGCTACCGCGACAACCAGGGCTACTACTTCCGCGAGTCCCGGCGCGCGGAGCTGGACGCCCGGCTGCCCGGCATCGGCGAACGCAGCGACACGTTCGTCTCCGACGAGGTCACGGACGAACGCTTCGCGTACTACCTCGCGATCAACAACGTGCTCGGCCTCGTCGGCGCGTTCGGCTCCCAGGGTCTCGCCGACGAACCGCTGCTGCTCGCCGCGTTCCGCCGCTTCCTCGACGCCGCCGCGTCCGGCCCCGACCGGCTGCGCAGCACCCTGCCCGCCCGTCTGCTCGAGTCACCGGTCCTGCGCTGCAAGGCCAATCTGCTGACGCGGCTGCACGGCCTCGACGAACTCGTCGGCCCGGTGGACACACAGTCCGTCTACGTCACCGTCGCCAACCCGCTGCACAGCTGACCCGAACCCGCTCGAGGACCATGCCCCACCCGCCTCCTGAGAGGAGCGCCGCCGTGTCTCCACCGGCCCATTCGGACAGCTCGACCAGTTCGGACGGCTCGAACAGCTCGAACAGCTCGAACAGCTCGATCAGCTCGGACAGTGAGGACACCCTCGACCTTCAGCTGCCCGAGGAGTTCCTCGCGCTCATCGAGGAGGAGCGGACCGGGACCGTCGCCGGACGGTGGCCGAACCGGCTTTCCTACGGCGACCTGCTCGACCGCGTCGAGGAGTGGGGCCCGGCCCTCACCCCCGTGGGGAAGTTTCACCTCGTCCCCGTCAGCGTCGAGCGCGACCTTCCCCTCGTCCACGGGTGGATGAACGACTCCGACGTCGCGGCGTTCTGGGGCATGGCCGGACCCCGGAGCGCGACCGAGGAGCACCTGCGCGCCCAGCTCGCGGGCGACGGACGCAGCGTTCCGTGCCTGGGCCTCCTGGAGGGCACGCCGATGAGCTACTGGGAGATCTACCGCGCCGACCTCGACCCGCTGGCCCGCCACTATCCCGCTCGGCCGCACGACACCGGCCTCCACCTGCTGATCGGCGCCGTCGCCGACCGGGGCCGAGGACTCGGCGGCACCCTGCTCAGGGCCGTCGCCGACCTCGTACTCGACCGGCGGCCCGCCTGCGCCCGGGTCGTCGCGGAGCCGGACCTGCGCAACATCCCCTGCGTCGCCGCGTTCCTCAGCGCCGGTTTCCGGTACGACGCCGAGGTCGACCTGCCCGCCAAGCGGGCCGCCCTGATGGTCCGGGACCGGTCCCTGCGCGATCTGCTGTGACGTCCCGTGCCGATCCGACCGATCAGATACCGCCACGATCACCGCCGCGGTTACCGCCTCCACCACCGCTCGATCACCGCCTCGATCCGATCCCACCCGAGAAGCCCAAGGTCTTGATCCCACTCCTCGCCTCCGCCGTGATCACCCGTTTGTCAGTCCCGGGTCGTAGGGTGGTCGCGCTATGACGAAGCCCTCACTCCCCGAACTCCTGCATGCTGCCGTCACCGCCGTCGGCGGTACGGAGCGCCCCGGCCAGGTGACCATGGCCGAAGCCGTCGCGGAGGCGATCGACGACGGCTCCCACCTGTTGGTGCAGGCCGGCACCGGTACCGGTAAGTCGCTGGGCTATCTGGTGCCCGCGCTCGCGCACGGGGAGCGTGTCGTCGTGGCGACGGCCACGCTCGCCCTCCAGCGCCAGCTCGTGGAGCGGGACCTGCCGCGCACGGTCGACGCGCTGCACCCGCTGCTGCGCCGCCGCCCGGAGTTCGCGATGCTCAAGGGCAGGTCGAACTACCTGTGCCTGCACCGCCTCCACGAGGGCATGCCGCAGGACGAGGAGGAGGGCCTCTTCGACCAGTTCGAGGCGGCCGCGCCCACCAGTAAGCTCGGCCAGGACCTGCTGCGCCTGCGCGGCTGGTCGGACGAGACCGAGTCCGGCGACCGCGACGATCTCACGCCGGGCGTCTCCGACCGGGCCTGGGCCCAGGTGTCGGTCTCCTCACGGGAGTGCCTGGGCGCCACCAAGTGCGCGTACGGCGCCGAGTGCTTCGCCGAGATGGCCCGCGAGCGCGCCAAGCTCGCCGAGGTCGTCGTGACCAACCACGCGCTGCTGGCGATCGACGCCATCGAGGGTGCGCCGGTGCTCCCTCAGCACGAGGTGCTGATCGTCGACGAGGCGCACGAGCTGGTCTCCCGGGTCACCGGCGTCGCCACCGGCGAGCTCACCCCGGGGCAGGTCAACAGGGCTGTGCGCCGCGCCGCGAAGCTCGTCAACGAGAAGGCCGCCGACCAGCTCCAGACCGCCGCCGAAGGCTTCGAACGGCTGATGGAGCTGGCGCTGCCGGGCCGCCTGGAGGAGATCCCGGAGGACCTCGGGTACGCGCTGATGGCACTGCGTGACGCCGCCCGCACCGTCATCTCAGGGATCGGGGCGACCCGAGACAAGTCCGTCCAGGACGAGGACGCCGTCCGTAAGCAGGCGCTGGCCTCCGTGGAGAGCGTGCACGACGTGGCGGAGCGGATCGTGAACGGCTCGGAGTGGGACGTTGTCTGGTACGAGCGCCACGACCGCTTCGGCGCCTCCCTGCGCGTCGCCCCCATGTCCGTGTCGGGTCTGCTCAGGGAGAAGCTCTTCACGGACCGCTCGGTCGTCCTGACCTCCGCGACCCTGAAGCTGGGCGGGGACTTCAACGGCGTCGGAGCCTCCCTGGGCCTCGCCCCCGAGGGCACGGAGGGCGACGACGTCCCGCAGTGGAAGGGCGCCGACGTCGGTTCGCCCTTCGACTACCCCAAGCAGGGCATCCTCTACGTCGCCAAGCACCTGGCGCGCCCCGCCCGTGACGGCGACCGCGCGGACATGCTCGACGAGCTCACCGAGCTGATTCAGGCGGCCGGCGGTCGCACCCTGGGCCTGTTCTCCTCGATGCGCGGTGCCCAGCTCGCCGCGGAGGAGCTGCGCTCCCGGATCCCCGAGTTCCCGATCCTCCTTCAGGGCGAGGAGACCCTCGGTGAGCTGATCAAGAACTTCGCGGCGGACCCGAAGACCTGTCTGTTCGGCACGCTGTCGCTCTGGCAGGGCGTCGATGTCCCCGGCCCCAGCTGCCAGTTGGTCGTCATGGACAAGATCCCGTTCCCGCGTCCCGACGACCCGCTGATGAGCGCCCGACAGAAGGCGGTGGAGGAGGCCGGGGGCAACGGCTTCATGGCCGTCGCCGCCACGCACGCGGCGCTGCTCATGGCCCAGGGCGCCGGCCGCCTCGTACGGGCGTCGGGGGACCGCGGTGTGGTCGCCGTCCTGGACCAGCGGTTGGCCACGGCCCGGTACGGGAGCTACCTGAAGGCCTCGCTGCCCGACTTCTGGTACACCACGGACCGCAACCAGGTCCGCAGGTCGCTTTCGGCGATCGACGCTGCGGCGAAGCTGGCGGAATCGGAATCGGAAGCGGAAGCCGAAACGGAACCCGAAACGGAGAAGCAGGCGGAGGCGGAGTAGAAGGGACGCTCACCGGGGCCCGGCACAGGCCCCCGGTACAGCACAGGCCCCCGGTACAGCACAGGGCCCCGGAATCGGCGCAGGGATCCCGGGGCCCAGTCTGGGGGCGGGTCGGTGAGGCCCGCCCGCCGCTGGTCTCAGACGCGGCTGGTCTCAGACGCGGCGCAGAACGGCCACCACCTTGCCGAGGATGGTCGCGTCGTCACCGGGGATCGGCTCGTAGGCCGAGTTGTGTGGGAGAAGCCAAACATGGCCGTCCTCGCGCTTGAAGCGCTTGACGGTGGCCTCGCCGTCGAGCATCGCGGCCACGATGTCGCCGTTCTCCGCGACCGGCTGGCGGCGCACGGTGACCCAGTCGCCGTCGCAGATCGCGGCCTCGATCATCGAGTCACCGACGACCTTCAGGACGAACAGCTCGCCGTCCCCCACGAGCTGGCGGGGGAGCGGGAAGACGTCCTCGACCGACTCCTCGGCGAGGATCGGGCCACCGGCGGCGATCCGGCCGACGAGCGGGACGTACGACGCGGCCGGCTTGCCCGCGGTGTCCGTGGGCTGCACGGAGGATGCCTGGTCGGAGCCGCGGACCTCGTAGGCGCGCGGGCGGTGCGGGTCGCGGCGCAGGAAGCCCTTGCGTTCCAGCGCCATGAGCTGGTGTGCGACCGAGGAGGTGCTGGACAGGCCGACAGCCTGGCCGATCTCCCGCATCGACGGCGGGTAGCCGCGCCGCTGCACGGAGTCCCTGATGACCTCGATCACCCGGCGTTGCCTGTCGGTGAGTCCCGAGCTGTCCGCCCGGATGCCTGGAGGTCGGCCCGGCAGGGAGCGCTTGTGCCCCTCGGGGTTGGTGGCTTCGTTCATCGCATGCACCGGCTCGAGTCGGCCCTGGGAGCGGTCCTGGGCAGTGATGGTGGCACTGTCTGCGGTGGTGGTCACGTCGGCCCCTCTCGATGGTCTCCCTGCAGCACAACGGTAGTTGCTTTCGAAAGGTTGCGCCAAACACACGTTCGAGTGAAAAAACGCGATTCGCCTGTACTGATCATGTGTCTGGGTGTATGGCTAACGCGATGCCTGGCGGACAAAAGGGCTGATTGTTGTACCCTTCACCGCCGGGTTGTTGAACCTCGTAGGTTGTCGCCCCAGTCTGCCATCCGGCGTCCTGTCGACCGGGGACCGGCCCCGCTCTGTGCGGGAGTCGCACGCCTTCTCCCGGTGGCGCCCACGGTATCTCCGTATGTGTCGAAGCGGTACGGCTGTGTAGCCGCGCATCGCGCGTGTCCGCCGAGCTCGGTGTGACGGTCCGGACCGGCGGCACATGCCGCTACGTGCGGGACACGCGCGCGTAGGGTGAATGTATGAGCCAATCCCCACATGTAGTGGTTGGATTGCGGCAGCAGCCCAGAAGTTGTGGTCCCCCGGGTCTTCCCGCTCCGAGAGATCGCCTATGCTTGAGGCTGCTTCGAGGGGCCCGAGAGGCCTCTGGGGCTATTGAGTCTGCTGTGAGGAGGGTTGGAGTCCATGCACTGCCCCTTCTGCAGGCATCCCGACAGCCGCGTCGTCGACAGCCGTACGACCGACGACGGCACGTCGATCCGCAGGCGCCGCCAATGTCCTGACTGCTCCCGTCGTTTCACGACCGTGGAGACGTGCTCGCTCATGGTGGTGAAGCGGTCCGGAGTCACCGAGCCGTTCAGCCGTACGAAGGTCATCAACGGTGTGCGCAAGGCATGCCAGGGGCGGCCTGTCACCGAGGACGCACTCGCCCAGCTCGGCCAGCGGGTCGAGGAGGCGGTGCGGGCCACCGGAAGCGCCGAGCTGACCACCCACGACGTGGGACTGGCCATACTCGGCCCGTTGCAGGAGCTCGACCTCGTCGCCTATCTGCGATTCGCCTCCGTCTACCGGGCGTTCGACTCGCTCGAGGACTTCGAGGCCGCGATCGCGGAACTCAGGGAACAGCCGGGACGCCTCGCCGCGGACGACGACGACCGCGAGGACGCGGGTGCGGGGAGCCGGGAGGACGACGGAGGGCCCGGGACCGTGCAGGTCCCCGAGCCCGTCCACGCCGCCGACTGACCGACGGGCCGGAACCGGGATCCAGGCTCCGGGTCCGGCCGGGCGGCGGCGATCGAAGACCTGTTGCGGGTGGCAGCGAGAGTGCGCCCGCAACACCAGACAGAACACCGTGTCACGGGAACAACGTGGCACTTCAGGGCGTTTTCGCCCGTACAGGGAGGCGGCATGACAGAGACGGCGAGCGGTCCGGCAAGGGGTACCCGGGCGAAGGGCACCAAAGCCACCAAGGGACTGCGTGTCGAGCGCATCCACACCACCCCCGGCGTGCATCCGTACGACGAGGTGGCCTGGGAGCGCCGTGACGTCGTCATGACCAACTGGCGCGACGGCTCGGTCAACTTCGAGCAGCGTGGCGTCGAGTTCCCCGACTTCTGGTCGGTGAACGCGGTCAACATCGTCACCAGCAAGTACTTCCGCGGTGCCGTCGGCACCCCGCAGCGCGAGGTCGGCCTCAAGCAGCTGATCGACCGCATCGTGAAGACGTACCGGAAGGCCGGCGAGGACCACAAGTACTTCGCCTCGCCCGCCGACGCCGAGATCTTCGAGCACGAACTGGCGTACGCCCTCCTGCACCAGATCTTCAGCTTCAACAGCCCCGTCTGGTTCAACGTCGGCACGCCCCAGCCGCAGCAGGTCTCCGCCTGCTTCATCCTGGCCGTCGACGACTCCATGGAGTCGATCCTCGACTGGTACAAGGAAGAGGGCATGATCTTCAAGGGCGGCTCCGGTGCCGGCCTGAACCTCTCCCGCATCCGCTCCTCCAAGGAACTGCTGTCCTCCGGCGGCAACGCCTCCGGCCCGGTCTCCTTCATGCGGGGCGCCGACGCCTCCGCCGGCACCATCAAGTCCGGCGGCGCCACCCGCCGCGCCGCCAAGATGGTCGTTCTCGACGTGGACCACCCGGACGTCGAGGACTTCATCGCCACCAAGGTGAAGGAAGAGGAGAAGATCCGCGCCCTGCGCGACGCGGGCTTCGACATGGACCTGGGCGGCGACGACATCACGTCCGTCCAGTACCAGAACGCCAACAACAGCGTCCGCGTGAACGACGAGTTCATGACGGCCGTCGAGAACGGCACCGAGTTCGGCCTTCGCGCCCGCATGACCGGCGAGATCATCGAGAAGGTCGACGCCAAGGCGCTGTTCCGCAAGCTCGCCGAGGCCGCGTGGGCCTGCGCCGACCCGGGCATCCAGTACGACGGTGTGATCAACAACTGGCACACCTGCCCCGAGTCCGGCCGGATCACCGCGTCGAACCCGTGCAGCGAGTACATGCACCTGGACAACACGTCCTGCAACCTCGCCTCGCTGAACCTGATGAAGTTCCTGAAGGACGACGCCAAGGGCAACCAGTCCTTCGACGTCGAGCGCTTCGCCAAGGTCGTCGAGCTCGTCATCACCGCGATGGACATCTCCATCTGTTTCGCGGACTTCCCGACCCAGAAGATCGGTGAGAACACCCGCGCGTTCCGCCAGCTCGGCATCGGCTACGCCAACCTCGGCGCCCTGCTGATGGCCACGGGTCACGCCTACGACTCCGACGGCGGCCGCGCCCTCGCCGGCGCCATCACCTCCCTGATGACCGGCACGGCGTACAAGCGCTCCGCCGAACTGGCCGCGGTCGTCGGCCCGTACGACGGCTACGCCCGCAACGCCGACGCCCACAACCGCGTCATGAAGCAGCACTCCGACGCCAACGGCACGGCCGTCCGCATGGACGACCTGGACTCCCCGGTCTGGGCCGCCGCCACGGAGGCCTGGCAGGACGTGGTGCGGCTGGGAGAGAAGAACGGTTTCCGTAACTCCCAGGCGTCCGTCCTCGCCCCGACCGGCACCATCGGCCTCGCGATGTCCTGCGACACCACCGGTGTCGAGCCCGACCTCGCGCTGGTCAAGTTCAAGAAGCTGGTCGGCGGCGGCTCGATGCAGATCGTCAACGGCACCGTCCCGCAGGCCCTGCGCCGCCTGGGTTACCAGGAGGAGCAGATCGAGGCGATCGTCGCCCACATCGCCGACCACGGCAACGTGATCGACGCCCCCGGCCTGAAGCACGAGCACTACGAGGTGTTCGACTGCGCCATGGGCGAGCGCGCCATCTCCCCGATGGGCCACGTCCGCATGATGGCCGCGATCCAGCCGTGGATCTCCGGCGCCATCTCCAAGACGGTCAACATGCCGGAGACGGCGACCGTCGAGGAGGTCGAGGAGATCTACTTCGAGGCCTGGAAGCTCGGCGTCAAGGCGCTCGCCATCTACCGCGACAACTGCAAGGTCGGCCAGCCCCTCTCCGCCAAGACCAAGGAGAAGGAGAAGGCCGAGGTCACGGAGAAGGCCGAGGAGACGATCCGCGCGGCGGTCGAGAAGGTCGTCGAGTACCGCCCGGTCCGCAAGCGCCTCCCCAAGGGCCGTCCCGGCATCACGACGTCCTTCACGGTCGGCGGCGCCGAGGGCTACATGACCGCCAACTCCTACCCGGACGACGGTCTCGGCGAGGTCTTCCTGAAGATGTCCAAGCAGGGCTCGACGCTCGCGGGCATGATGGATGCCTTTTCCATCGCGGTCTCCGTCGGCCTCCAGTACGGGGTGCCGCTGGAGACGTACGTCTCGAAGTTCACCAACATGCGCTTCGAGCCGGCCGGCATGACGGACGACCCGGACGTGCGGATGGCGCAGTCGATCGTCGACTACATCTTCCGCCGCCTGGCGCTCGACTTCCTGCCCTTCGAGACGCGCTCCGCGCTCGGCATCCACTCCGCCGAGGAGCGTCAGCGCCACCTGGAGACGGGTTCGTACGAGCCCGCCGAGGAAGACGTGGATGTCGAGGGCCTGGCCCAGTCGGCGCCCCGCGCCCAGGAACTGAAGGCGGTCGTCACGCCGAAGGCCGAGGTCGAGGTGGCCAAGCCCGCCCCGCAGCAGGCCCACACCAGCGCCGAGCTGGTCGAGATGCAGCTGGGCATCCAGGCCGACGCCCCGCTGTGCTTCTCCTGCGGTACGAAGATGCAGCGGGCCGGTTCCTGCTACATCTGCGAGGGTTGCGGCTCGACCAGCGGCTGCAGCTGATCACCTGACCCGGTGAGGGCGGTCGGGCCGGTCTTCGGCTCCACCGCCCTCAACGTTTTTCTCGTCAGGCTGCCCCGAGGGGGGCTGTCAGGACCGTCGCGCCCGTCCCATGATGTTCGTGAAGTCGGCCGGGTCGTCCTCGTAGCCGTGGACCCCCGCGTGGAAGGACCACTCGCCGGACTCGTCGCGCACGAACTCCGCGATCGTCGCGGCCGTGGCCCCCAGAGCGCCGCCGAAGTCGTCCTCGGCCAGGACTGTGTAACCCTCACGGATCCGGATGGCCGGGTTGATCACGTCGACGAACGCCCGCCGCCCGGAACGCTGCTGTATGACGACACCGACCACCACGCGCGCGTACCGGGCGTCGAGCCGGTCGAGTTCGACGGTCATGACCTCGTCCCAGCCGAAGCCCTTGCCGTCCTTGCTGTCACGGTTGAGGTTGATGGTGCCGTCGGGGGAGCGGCTGTCGAAGTGCACCACGTAGGCCGGGTCCCCGTAGGGGTCGCCCGCCAGGTAGGGCGCGGCGACGACGTCCAGGTCCGTGGCCGGCTGCCCCGCCGGACTCGGATCCCACTTCAGTGAGATCTCGACCTTGCTGATCCCCTTGCTGATCCCGCTCACCAGGCCTCCCCTTACCCGTCTCCCCGTTCGCCCCGGCCCGAACTGCCGGACCGTCAAGGCCGGTTGTCCATCCTGCCATGCGTACGCGTGCGTTCGCGGGCTCACTCTCCGCCGGATAGTGACCAGCGCCACGCCCGCTGGCCTTACGATGGCGCCGTGCTGGTCAAGTGGATTCGCTGCACCGTGGTGGACCGCCGCGGCTTCGAGCGGGGGCAGCGAAAGTGGGCGGGGCTTCCGGGGGAGCCGGGTTTTCGGGGGCAGGGCGGGGGCTGGAGCAGGGGGCGGCCCTCCGTGGCGCATGTCTTCGCGTTCTGGGAGAGCCGTGCCTTCTACGACTCCTTCATGGCCCGCTCCCACGACCGACTGGCCGCGGCCCAGTCGGGCACCTTCAAGGACGCCCAGGTCAGGCTGTTCGACTACCGCTTCGACGTGAAGACCGGCTTCGAGCCGCGCTTCACGGACGCCGACCTGCTGCGGGCGGCCCTGTGCCGCGTCCACGAGGAGCGCGCCGAGCACTTCACCCTGATGCAGGAGAAGGTCTGGAACCCGGCGATGGCCGGCTCGCCCGGCATGATCCGCGGGCTGTTCGCCGAGGCGCCGGGGCACGAGTTCCTGGTGCTGTCGATGTGGCGCTCCGAGGCCGAGCACGGCAAGTACCGTACCGAGCGGGTGGAACGGCTCGCCCTGCGTGCCCAGACGGAGGCGGACATCGCCTCCCTCACGGGCGACATCGTGGAACTGGAGCCGACCTGGACGGTTTGACATCCGGACTTTCCGGCAGCCCTTTTCGTGCGTCCCGATGTGACCCACGGTGCAGGAACTGTGTGACCTACGCCGTATGGAGGCCGTACGAGTGCTCTATGACCCGTCCACCGATCTAGGGTTCTGGCATGGCACGACCACGGCGCATCGTCCTTGTCCGGCACGGGGAGTCAACGGGCAATGTTGATGACACCGTCTACGAGCGTGAACCCGACCATGCCCTGGCGCTGACCGCGAGGGGCCGGCGGCAGGCCGAGGAGACCGGCAAGGAGTTGCGGGAGCTGTTCGGCCGCGAGCGCGTCAGCGTGTACGTCTCCCCGTACCGCCGTACGCACGAGACTCTCCGCGCCTTCCACCTCGACCCCGGCCTCATACGCGTGCGCGAGGAACCGCGGCTGCGCGAGCAGGACTGGGGGAACTGGCAGGACCGCGACGACGTGCGGCTGCAGAAGGCCTACCGGGACGCCTACGGGCACTTCTTCTACCGCTTCGCCCAGGGGGAGAGCGGGGCCGACGTGTACGACCGGGTCGGCAACTTCCTGGAGAGCCTGTTCCGCAGCTTCGAGGACCCCGACCACCCGCCGAACGTGCTCCTGGTGACCCACGGCCTGGCCATGCGGCTGTTCTGCATGCGCTGGTTCCACTGGACGGTCGCCGAGTTCGAGTCGCTGGCCAACCCGGGGAACGCCGAGATGCGGATGCTCGTTCTGGGGGAGGACGGCAAGTACACGCTGAACCGGCCGTTCGCACGCTGGCGAGATCCGGAGCCCTATGGGATCACCGGATAGAGTGGCAGGGCGATGACCGCTGACTCCTCACCCGACGGGCGCCTGGACCGCGCCCTCGCAGCGCTGCGCGGACTGGCGGTGGGGGACGCGCTGGGCTCACAGTTCTTCGTTCCCGCGAACCATCCGCTGCTGAAGCGCCGAGAGCTGCCGCCCGCCCCCTGGCAGTGGACGGACGACACGGAGATGGCGGCTTCCGTGGTCGCGATCCTGGCCACCCACCACCGCATCGACCAGGACGCACTGGCCCGCTCCTTCGCCGAGCGCCACGACTTCGACCGCGGGTACGGCCCCGCCGTCAACCGGCTGCTGCGGCTGGTCCGGGAGGGCGGCGACTGGCGCGAACTGTCCGCCGCGCTCTTCAACGGCCAGGGATCCTGGGGCAACGGCGCCGCCATGCGGATCGCGCCCCTGGGAGCCTGGTACGCGGACGACCCGGAGCAGGCGACGCACCAGGCGGAGATCTCGGCCTACCCCACGCACCAGCACCGCGAGGGCGTGGTCGGCGCCATGGCCGTCGCCGCTGCCGCCTCCCTGGCCGCAGCCCCCGGCGGCCCGCCCAGCGCAGGGGCACTGCTCGACGGCGTGATCGCGCTCGTCCCGAAGAGCGCCGTCGGCGCGGGCCTGCGGCGCGCCCGCGACATGCTGGACTACGACGACGCCTCCACCGTGGCGGCCGTGCTCGGCTGCGGACGGCGTACGACCGCCCACGACACCGTGCCCTTCGCCCTCTGGTCGGCCGCGCGAGCCCTCGGTGACTACGAGAAGGCGTTCTGGACGACCGCGCAGGTCGGCGGGGACGTGGACACGACCTGCGCCATCGTGGGCGGGGTGCTCGCCGCGGGGAAGGCGGGGGCGCCGCCCGCCGCGTGGGTGGAGCAGACGGAGACGCTGCCGGACTGGGCGCCGGGGCCCGTCTGACGCGGACTGGCCTCCTCGGGAAACTCTCCGTGCTCGGCGGGAACTCTGCGTGACCACTGGCTCGTTGTCCTGGCAACCGCTGTGTGACGAGTCAGTGCTCACGGGCGGGTGGCGGGTGTGAGCGGGCCGGGGGTGGCGATGCGTTTCTGGATGGTGTTCGCCGTGTCGGCGACGGTGTGGGTGATGTGGCCGAGCGTGAGGCTCGGGATGTGGAGCGCGTGGGGCGGCCGGTGGGGTCGGTGGCCGTCCCTCTGGACGCGCACGGGCCGGCCCGGCCGCCGTGGACGCACCCCCGTGGCGCCCTTCGGCGAGCCCTTTGGGCCGGCCCGCGGTGCTCTCCCGTCAGCCGGCCATCGGACCCGCCGTTCCGGAGAGGGCTTCCAGGTCGCTCTTGCGGACCCGGAGCACCAGCCAGGCGGTGACCAGAGCCAGCGCGGCCATCGCGGCGGCGGGCACGAAGGCAGTCGAGATGCCATGGGCGAGCACCTCGTGCCCCCAGGGCGCGGGCAGTTGCCGCGTCTGGGCGAACTCCGCCTTCTGCTCCGCAGAGCCGTGCGCGAGGAAGTCAGGAATCTGCTTCTCCGCCTCGTTCTTGTTGGCCGTGCCGAACACCGTCGTCAGGATGGACAGCCCGAGCGAACCACCCACCTGCTGCGTGGCGTTGAGCAGTCCGGACGCGGCGCCCGCGTCCTGCTGGGCGACCCCGGAGACAGCGGTGACCGTCACGGTCACGAAGTTCAGGCCCATGCCGAAGCCGAACACCAGCATCGGACCGAGCACCCCACCGGCGTACGAGCTGTCCGGGCTGATCAAGGTCTGCCAGGTGAGCCCGACCACCACGAGCGCGGAACCCGCGAGCAGGAACGGCTTGGGGCCCAGCACCGGCAGGAACCGCTGCGACAGACCCGCTCCCACCGCGATCGCGACCGTGACGGGAAGGAAGGCGACGCCCGCCTTGATGGGGCTGTATCCCAGCACGTTCTGCACGAACAGCACGATGTAGAAGAACATCCCGAACATCGCCGCAGCCAGGCTCAGCATGATCACGTAGGTGCCCGAGCGGTTGCGGTCGGCGAACATCCTCAGCGGCGTGATCGGCTCCTTGGCCCGCATCTCGGTGAACACGAAGGCCACCAGCAGCACCACCGCGACCCCGAAGGACCCGAGGGCCAGAGTGTCACGCCAGCCTTCCTCCGCCGCGCGGATGAAGCCGTACACCAGGGACGCCATGCCCAGCGTCGAGGTCAGCGCGCCGGCGATGTCGAAGCGGCCGGGATGCCGCTGGGACTCGTTGATGTAGAGCGGTGCGAGCGCGGCGATCAGTACGCCGATGGGCACGTTGACGAACAGCACCCAGCGCCAGTCGAGCCACTCGGTGAGCATGCCGCCCGCCAGCAGTCCGATGGCTCCGCCGCCCGCCGAGACGGCGGCGAAGACGCCGAACGCCCGGTTGCGTTCCGGGCCTTCGGGAAACGTGGTGGTGATGAGCGCCAGGGAGGTGGGCGAGGCTATCGCGCCTCCCACGCCCTGCAGGGCGCGCGCCGCCAGCAACTGCCAGGGTTCCTGGGCGAGTCCGCCGAGCAGCGAGGCGAAGGTGAACAGCAGGATGCCCGCCATGAACACCCGCCGGCGGCCGAGGATGTCCCCCGCCCGGGCGCCGAGCAGCAGCAGGCCGCCGAAGGTGAGCGTGTAGGCGCTGACGACCCACGTGAGGTCGGTGGTGCTGAATCGCAGTGCCTCTTGAATGTGCGGCAGAGCGATGTTCACAATCGTCGCGTCCAGGACCACCATGAGCTGGCAGGCGGCGATGACGGTGAGAGCGATGCCGGGGTGCCCCTCCCTGCGGGCCGCACCTGGCTTTTGATTTTTGATCAACTGAGAGGTTGTCACTATGGGTCCCCCATAAGTGCGTTAGTGAACGCCCGCGTTCACTGTCGCGTCAACGGTAGTGACTCCCCAGTAGTGAACGCAAGCGTTCACTCACGTCGCCCTCGTGGCGCATGTCCCCTTGCGCTGCCGTGCGGCGCCTCCCCGATCCCCGCAATACCCGCTCCCTCTGCTTGCTGGAGACGCTCAGATGGTTACTTCACGCTGGACGGCCGCCCCCGCTCGGGCGGCCTCCCCCCGCCGGCGTGGCGCCGTGCTCGAACGTGCGATTCTCGACGCCGCACTCGAGCAGCTCAGTACGGTCGGCTGGAACGGCCTGACGATGGAGGGTGTCGCCGCCGGCGCCCAGACCGGCAAGGCCGCCGTCTATCGGCGGTGGCCGTCCAAGGAGGACCTCGTCGCGGACGCGTTGGAGGCCGGACTGCCGCGCCTGGATGCGGCGCCCGATCTCGGTGGCGTCCGTGCGGACCTGTTGGAGCTGTGCCGTCAGGCGCGCGACGCGATGTTCTCGCGCCCTGGCTTCGCGCTGCGATCAGTCATTCACGAATGCGATCCCCGTCAGGCGGAGCGGTTTCACAACGTGATCTTCGGAGGGGTGGTGGAGCCCACCATCAGGCTTCTCCGCGAGGTCATCAGCCGTGGAATCCAGCGGGGAGAAGTGCGATCCGATGCGGTGAACGGCTATGTCTGCGACGCCATCCCGGCCATGATGATGTATCGATCCAAGATTTCTGCCTGCGAATGGAACGACCAGGATCTCGCAGAGATGATCGACCAGTTGATGCTGCCGCTGCTGCGCCCCGACCGGGCCTGAGTGGAGTCGGCGAAGGCCCCTGCGGCTGCTTGGGGAAGCCGGGTGTCGCGCGGGGTTCCCGGCGGCGTACGCTAAGGGCGCCATGCCGTACGAACCACCTACCCACACCGTCGAGCGCTCCCTCCGAGCCACGACCGGAGCGAAGATCATTGCCGGTGTCGACGAGGTGGGGCGCGGTGCGTGGGCCGGTCCCGTCAGCGTCTGCGCGGCGGTCACCGGACTGCGCCGGCCCCCCGAAGGTCTCACCGACTCCAAACTGCTCACCGTGAAACGGCGCACCACGCTCGCTGTGGAACTGCAGAAGTGGGTGACGTCGTACGCCCTGGGTCACGCCTCCCCGGAGGAGATCGACAGCCTGGGGATGACGGCGGCGCTGCGGCTCGCCGCGGTGCGCGCACTGGATGCCCTGCCGGTCCGCCCCGACGCGGTGATCCTCGACGGCAAGCACGACTATCTCGGTGTCCCCTGGAAGGTCCGTACGGTCATCAAAGGGGACCGGTCGTGCGTGGCGGTCGCGGCGGCCTCGGTGATCGCCAAGGTTCAGCGCGACAAAATGATGGCCGAACTGGGTATCGACCATGCAGACTTCGGTTTTGCGGACAACGCCGGGTATCCGTCGCCCGTGCACAAGGCCGCACTGGAGACACGGGGCCCCACCCCGTACCACCGGTTGTCGTGGGCGTATCTTGATGCGCTGCCCCAGTGGCGGCATCTCAAGAAGGCCCGCACCTGGGCGGACGGAAGCGTTCCGGAGATCGAGGGTCAGCTCGGCTTCGATTTCTGACGATTCCGCTCGCACTGATGTGCCACCCGCTGATGCGAGCCGCACTAATGTTTGATAAATAACAGCCCATGCCTCTCATTCCCGAGGAGCCTCAGATTCACGAGAGTGCCCAGGGTCCCCGCGCCACTCCGGCCAGTGGCCGTACCGCGCCGACCCCTCGCCCCGTACCCGGCCCCCGCCCCGCGGCTCCGCCGCGCCCCGGTCGTCCGGGCCCTGTGCGGCCCGCGCCGCCGGTGCAACGTGCGCCGCGCGACGGGGTCGCCGCCCAGCCCGAGTCTTCGGGCCCGGCCGCTCCGGCCGCTTCCGCTCAGACCCCTGCGACCCCGCAGGTCCAGCTGATCCCCGCCTCGGCCGAGGGTGCCCTCGACGCCGCGGAGGAGGCAGTGGACCTGCTCCTCGACTCGGGTCGTGCCCCCGATGAAGTGCTGGTGATCACCACCGGCGAGCAGCACCCGTGGGCCACCCACGAGCTGTCCTTCGGTGAAACCTCCTACTGGGCCCAGCACGACGCCCGCGACGACGTGTTCTACGCCGATGCCGCGGTCGTTGGACGGGCCACTTCCCGCCCCGTGGTCGTCGTCGCCCTCAACGGCGACTCCGACGCGGTGGCCGCCGCCGTTCTGCCCCTGGCCCTCGGCCGGGCCGGCACCCTGCTGATCGTCTGCGGTGACCCGCAGCGGATCAACGCGGTGCTGGGCGCCGGCGTCTGAGCCGGTTCCGGTGGGCCCGGGCGCGGGGGTGCCCGGGGTGACGGGGTGCCGCCGTGGGGGGTTTCTGCACGGCGGTGCTTTGGCATGCGCGGACGGCGGGGGGCGTAGGCGGGGACGTGTTCGGCGTGCAGCGGGCCGCCCGGCCTGAGCGCACGCCGGGGCGAGTCCGCGGCACGCCCGCGACATCGCCGTGCGCGCGTGCGGCGGGTCTCAAAGGTGGTCGTGCGCTTGGTTCTGCGCGGTCGGGCAGGCGGGCGGTAGGGCAGGCGGGACGTGGCGGGAACGCGTGCCGTACGCAAGTCGGTCGTGCCGTACACAAGTCGGTCGTGCCGTCGGTCGTCGGCTGCCGAGGCTCGGAGCGCTGGTGAGACTCCGGTCGTCCTCTCAGCGGGCGGCCGCGCGGCGGAGCACCTCGGAAGCGGCACCGCCGGTGCGGGGCAGTGGCGGCGGTGCCTCGGATATCCCAAAGGGCTCCGGCGAGGAGTCCGCACTGGGGCGACGGCCGCCACGGCCCTCGCCGAGGACCTGCCAGCCGTCACTGGTCAGCGTGATGTACGCCCCGCAACGCAGCCCGTGCAGCGTGCACGCGTCACGCAGGCCCCACATCCATGCGCCGTCCTCCTCCGTCCAGCGCTGGTCGCCGTCACGGCAGTAGAGCAGCACGGCGGTGCGCGCCGGGGTGCGGCGCCGCAGGTCGTGCGGAATGACCCGGCGCAGCTGGGCCAGCAGTGCGTTGCGGAACATCCAGCCGTCCGCCGGGGCCGAGCGCCGGATGAACGAGGCGCTCGCCCGGACCCGTTCGTCTTGGTCGAGCACGGCCACGATCGCCGTCGCCGGCTTGGGGTGATGCCGCGAGTGCAGCCCGCTGACGACTTCCCGGGGGTTGCGCAGCAGCGGGATGCCCGCGGCGGCCCACTCCGCGGGCTCGAGCAAGCGGCTGGCGGAAGCGGCGGACGCGGACGTAGACAACGAGGCCGCCGAGGACGGCGCGAATCCGAAGGTCACGTTCCTCCCTTCGGCTACGGCCCACACAGCGGGCAGGTCAGATTCGGGGGAGCGCACACCGCAGCAGAGCCCTACGTCATCAACGGACGGGCCTCGCGGGGAGCGGACTTCAATTCTTCCTGTCGAACTGGGATGCGGCAACGAGCAATTGGGGCCACCGACGGTTATGCGGTGGTGCGTGACTTATATCCCTACCCCGTGGTCAACCGGGCGACGCGTGGGGCTCGACCGGGCGACACGTAGGCCGGCAGTGGACGGTGGGTGCGGGGGCGTGCCCGCAGTGCTGCGACCGGACTCCCGCGTGCCGGGTCCGTCGTGGTTCTGCGCACACCATCAGCCCTGGACGGCCAGGACCAGTGGCAACACCCCCTGCGCACTGGCACGTCGGAGCATCCGGGCCGCGACCGCCAAGGTCCAGCCGGTCTCGGTGTAGTCGTCCACGAGGAGGACGGGCCCCTGTGCCTCGGCGAGTGCCGAGGCGAGCTCGGGCGGCACGCTCAGCGCGCCCGCGAGCGCCTTGAGACGCTGTGCACTGTTGCTCCGGGAGACCCGCGAGGCGTCTTCCGTGTACTCCACACTGCCCAGCAGGGGCAGCCGCCCGATGTCCGCGATGCGCGCGCCCAGGGAACTGATCAGTCGCGGGCGGGTGCGCGAGGCGATGGTGACCACGCCGACCGGGCGCGGCTGGGCGTCCGTCGCCGCCGAGGCCCAACCACCAGGTCCCTTGGCCCAGTCGGCCAGTACCCCCACCACGGCCTTGGCCACGTCATCCGGCACGGGGCCGTCCGGCGCCTGGGCCGAGAGCATGGGCCGTAGCCGGTTTCCCCAGCCGATGTCCGACAGACGCCCCAACGCTCGGCCGGAAGCCGCCTGTTCGCCTGCCGGAATGCGGCCCTTGAGGTCGACACCGATGGCCGGCAGGCCCGTCGGCCACATACGGCGGGGCTCCACCTCGACGCCCGCCCGGCCGAGGTCCACGCGCGCGGCGTCCACCGCGGCCGTGGACGTGTCCGCCGCGAAGCGCGCTCCCGCGCAGTTGTCGCAGCGGCCGCAGGGTTTGGCGCCCTCGTCGTCCAGCTGGCGCTGGAGGAACTCCATCCGGCAGTCCGGCGTCGACGCGTACTCGCGCATCGCCTGCTGTTCGGCCTTCCGCTGGCGAGCGACCCAGTCGTACCGCTCCGTCTCGTACGTCCACGGCTGCCCGGTCGCGACCCAGCCGCCCTTGACCCGTTTCACCGCCCCGTCCACGTCCAGGACCTTCAGCATCGTCTCCAGACGGGAGCGGCGTAGCTCCACCAGTGGCTCCAGCGCGGGCAGCGACATGGGTTTCTCCGCGCGTCCGATGACGTCCAGGGTGCGGCGCACCAGGTCTTCCGGAGGGAAGGCGAGCGACGCGAAGTACTCCCAGATCGCCTCGTCCTCCTTGCCCGGCAGCAGGAGCACCTCCGCGTGTTCGACACCGCGGCCGGCCCGGCCGACCTGTTGGTAGTAGGCGATGGGGGAGGAGGGCGAGCCGAGGTGCACCACGAAGCCGAGGTCGGGCTTGTCGAAACCCATGCCGAGGGCCGAAGTGGCGACCAGCGCCTTGACCTTGTTGGCCAACAGGTCGTCCTCGGCCTGCTGCCGGTCTGCGTTCTCCGTCTTCCCTGTGTACGAGGCGACGGTGTGCCCGCGTTGCCGCAGGAAGGCGGTTACCTCCTCGGCAGCGGCCACGGTGAGCGTGTAGATGATTCCCGAGCCGGGCAACTCGCCGAGGTGGTCGGCGAGCCAGGCCATCCGGTGCGCGGCGTCCGACAGTCGCAGCACACTCAGGCTCAGGCTCTCCCGGTCCAGCGGGCCGCGCAGCACCAGGGCGTCGGACGCGCCGCCCGTGCCGAGCTGTTCGGCGACGTCGGCCGTCACGCGCGCGTTCGCCGTGGCGGTCGTCGCGAGGACGGGCACGCCCGGCGGGAGGTCCGAGAGCATCGTCCGAAGGCGCCGGTAGTCGGGGCGGAAGTCGTGGCCCCAGTCGGAGATGCAGTGGGCCTCGTCCACGACGAGGAGGCCGGTCGCGGCGGCCAGCTCGGGCAGCACCTGATCCCGGAAGTCGGGGTTGTTGAGGCGCTCCGGACTCACCAGCAGGACGTCGACGTCGCCGGCTGCGATCTCGTCCTGGACGGTGTCCCACTCCTCGGTGTTCGAGGAGTTGATCGTCCGGGCCCTGATCCCGGCCCGGGCTGCGGCCTCGACCTGGTTGCGCATCAGCGCGAGCAGCGGGGACACGATCACGGTGGGACCGGCGCCGCGGGCCCGGAGCAGCGACGTCGCCACGAAGTAGACCGCGGACTTGCCCCAGCCCGTGCGCTGGACCACGAGAGCGCGGCGTCTGTCGGCGACCAGGGCCTCGATCGCCCGCCACTGGTCCTCGCGCAGCCTGGCCGCGCCCGTGGCGTCACCGACGAGCCGGGCGAGGACCGCGTCGGCGGCCGCCCGGAGATCCGCGTTGCTCGTGTGTTCCATGCGTCCATACAACAGGACCGCACTGACAATCCAGGCACGGCCGAGGTGGGTGACGTGTCCCTGACTTGAGTTATCCACAGGGTCAAGCGGAACTTCGTGATCCGCGAGATCGTCGGCGCATGACGAATCACGGCGAAACCACTGGATCTTTCGAAGACGACGATATTGCCGGACGTGACGGACAAGACCCGTACGAAGGCCACGGCACCCACCAGGTCACCCTGCGCACGCCGGCCGAACTGGCAGACGCCCTGCCCTACCTGCTCGGCTACCGCCCCGAGGACAGCATCGTCCTGGTTGCCCTCCACGACCGGGACGGCCGCGGAAGGTTCGGCGGCCGGGCCCGGCTCGGCATTCCCGCGCACACGGACGACTGGGCACCCGTGGCCCGTCAGTTGGCGCACGGCCTGGTGACCGGCAGCGAACGCAGAGGAGCCCGGCCCGAGCAGATCGTCGCCTACGTCTGCCAAGAGCCGACCACGGGCGAGTCGGGGCGGCAGGTCATGGAACGACTGCGACCGCTGGCCCAGAAGCTGCGCGTCGAGTGCGGCGCTCTCGACGTGCCGGTGATCGAGGCGCTGTGCATCTCCGACGGCCGCTTCTGGTCGTACTGCTGCGGCAGCGAGGGCTGCTGTCCCGTCGAGGGGACGCCCATGGGCCTGCCGGGCACCTCCGTCCTCGCCGCGGCCGCCACCTACGCGGGGATCCAGGTACGCGGCACCCTGCGGGAACTGCGCGCCAGGCTGCTCCCTTGGGAGACAGCCGCGGCCCTGGAGCAGAATGCCGCCCTGGACACGGCCAACAGGGCGCTGATTCCCAGGATCCTCGACGACACGGGCCGCCTCGAAGTGGCAGCGGAGACGGTGAAACTGGCCGAACTCGTGCTGGGGCGCCTCGCCGAAGCACCGCCCGTGTCCGGCACGCTCATGGCGGACCGCCGCGACGACGAACTGATCGGGCACGACGAAGCCGCGACGCTGATCCTCGGCCTCCAGGACCGCACGACCCGTGATCGCGCGGCCGAGTGGATGGAGGGCGACGAGGCGGGCCCCGCCCTACGCCTCTGGCGAGCCCTGGCCCGCCGCTGCGTGGGCCCCTACGGCGAGCACGCCGCAGCTCCTCTCACCCTGGCCGGCTGGGTGGCCTGGTCGACCGGCGACGGCATCGAGGCCAGGGAAGCCTTCGCGATGGCCCTGGGCGCGGATCCGGATTACCTCTTCGCCCGCCTCCTCCACCAGGCCTGCAACGAGGGCGTGGACCCGGAGTCGGTCCGACGCTGCCTGCGCGGCGAACGAGCGGATCGGAGGCGGACCGCAGAAGCGAGGCCAGGCGGTGCGAGGGAGTCCGAAGGCCTCGGCATGGGGGAGGGGGCCGAGATTCTTCCCGAGGGTGTCTATCGGGTGGCGGACGCGGAGGGGAATGAAGGCGACGACGGCGGGGTGGTGGACGCGGAGGGGAACGAAGGCGACGAGTACGGGGTGGAGCAGGCAGAGGAGAGCGAAGGCGTCCACGGGGTGGAGCAGGCGCAGGAGAGCGATGGCGCCGACCGAGCGGACGAGGCCGAGGAGGGTGAGGGCATCGACGCGGTGACGAGCCCCGAGCCCGTGCCCCAGCCGACCTCCCGTCGGCGCCGCCGCCCACGCCCCGCGGGTGCCGCTGACTCCTCCCACGTCCCGAGCAGCGGAGGACGCGAGGCCGGGCCGAACGCTCTGCGCCCCCGCACGCCGACCTCAGGCCGAACGGGCCCCACCACCGCGCGAACCGGCGGTACGCGCCCCCGCGCCACGGGGAAGGGAGCGGCACGGCGCCGAGACACCTGTGCGGGAGGACTCAACCCCGCGAGTGGTGACGGCGAGCGGGAGGTGTGAGCCGCTCCTGAACCGTGAGACGCAGCCGAAGCCCGGTCTTGGCGACACACACCGGCCATTCGGAGGGGCTGCCCAGCCATGGCCGTGACCCTGGGGAGTCCCGCTCCGTTCACCTGAGTGGCGGAACCGCCCGGCCGGGGTGTGTCGCCACCCGCCCCTGTCCTGCCGGGGCCTTCGACCCGGCGCCGACCACGCCCGAGGCACACAGAGCGCAGGAGAAAGCCAGCGCATGCATCAGCCGACCTCGCCCGCCACCACCGACGACGACCGCTCCACCATCAACCGGGCCTCGCCGCCTCGTCGGCCCGGCGTCGGTCTGCCGACTGCGGCCGGCGGCACCGGACACCACGAGCCCGCCTCGCCGACCCGGCCCACCGGCCCCGGAGAGGGCTGCTCTCCACCTCAACCCACCGACGCTCCAAAGGCTTGGTCCTCTCCCCGTCCGGCCCCCCGACCGTCCAACACTCCGCCCATCGCCCCCACCCGGACGTCGCCCCCGTCCCCACCCACCGACCAGACGCGACGCGCTTCCCTCACCTCCCCCCGAGGCACCAGACCCCCGACCACGGCTCCAGCCCCTCGCCGTTCCGGCGAACTGCCTCCCGTGCACTCCGCCATGATCTGCGTCGCCCTCCCCGGCCTCGCCATCTCCACGAGGGAAGGGCAGCTGACAGGCCGAGGGCTGGAGGGGTTCTACCGGGCCGGCCGACGTGTGCTCGCCCGGTGCCAGGTGCGCGTGGCAGGGCGTGAGCCGCTCGCGGTTCAGGCCCGGATGACCGCGGCCGACCAGGCCCGTTTCGTGGGCACCCTGCGTACCTCCCCGCACGCAGGACCCGACCCGGACGTCGTCGTCGAGCGGATCCGTCAGGCGGACGGCACGGAGCGGATCACCCTGCACAGCGTGGCACCGCGCCCCCTGCGCCTGCCGGTCGAGGTGGCCCTCGGCACGGACCTCGCCGACCTGGGGGCGATCGCGTCCTGCACCACAGGACCCGAGCTGCCCGCGAGCGTCCACGACTCCGGTCTGCGCTGGACCGGCCCCAGCGGGTCCTCGTCCGTCACGGCAGACCCGCCGCCCACCGACGCGCTGGCCTCCGCCGGCCTGCTGCGCTGGGAGTTCGAACTGCCTCCGGGCGGCAGCACGACCGTGGAGCTACGGGTACGCCCGGAAGGCGCGGGCCCGGTCCGAGCCGTGGGCCGCGCGGCGACCAGCCCCCTGACTCCCGCCGGCGCGACGGCTCCCGCGAAAGCGACGGGCGACGACCCACGCGTTCAGATACTCCTGCGGACCAGCGTCGAAGACCTCCAGGCCCTGTTGGTGCGCGACCCGGCGCACCCTGCGGACACGCACCTCGCGGCCGGGGCCCCCTGGAGGTGCGGCCTGGCCCCGGCCGAGGCCCTCGCCGCGGCCCGAATGGCGCTGCCCCTCGGCACCCGGCTGGCCGCGGGCACACTGCGCACCCTCGCCCGCACCCAGATCCCCGGCCCGGGCCCTCGATCCGGCATGATCCCCGGGCCGCGACGGGACGCCGGCGGACATCTGCCGCCGGGATGCACGGGCACGGAGGCCACGCTCCTGTTTCCCGTGCTCCTCGCCGAGGCCCGCCGCTGGGGGCTCCCCGAGGCCGAGACACAGGAGCTGCTGCCGACGGCCGAGCGCTGTCTTACCTGGCTGAGGACCACCGCGGGCGACGGCCCGTACATACGCGATCCGCAGCCCGGCGGACCCGCCCGGTGCGAGACGCAGGCCCATGCCCACCGCGCGGCGCTGCTGGGCGCCGACCTGCTCGACGCCTGCGGCAGGCCGGGCGGCACCGAGCTGCGGCAGTGGGCCCGGGCACTCCGGACGGCCTTCCGGGAGGACTTCTGGATCGACGACCTCGGCGGCGGCCGTCCGGCCGCCGCCCTCGCTCCCGACGGACGACCTGTACCGCATCTCGGTGCGGCTGCCGCCCATCTCCTCGACACCGGCCTGCTGGGCGGCGGCGAACGGGCACCCGGACTGCTCGACAAGGTGCAGACCGAACAGCTGGCGAGGCTGTTCGGCAGTCCGGTGCTTGACTCGGGGTGGGGGCTGCGCGGACTGGGCGTGAAGGAGCCGGGACACAACCCGTTCGGGCACCGCGTCGGCGCCGTACGCGTGCAGGAGACGGCGGTCGCCGTCGCGGGCCTGGCCGACGCCGGATACGAGAAGGAGGCGGGTTCGCTGTTGAGGGGCGTGCTGGCGGCGGCCGAAGCCTTCGACCACCGGCTGCCGGAGATGTACGCGGGGGAGCAGCGCACCGACGGGAGCGCTCCCCTGCCGCACCCGGCCGCTTGCCGACCCGCCGCCACCGCGGCGGCCGCGGGGGTGCTGCTGCTGACCACCCTCGCGGGCATCCGCCCCGACGCCCCGGCCGGGACGGTCACGCTGCGCCCCATGCACAGCGCCCCCCTGGGCGAGATCGGCCTGACGGGCTTACGGGTGGCGGGTGCCCCCTTCTCCGTGCGGGTCAGCCGGCTCGGCCTGGCCATGGTCGAGGAAGCGGCTGACGGCCTGCAACTGGGGGTGTGACCTCGTACGACGCACAGAATCCGGACAGCGGGGAGCAGAGACGAGGCTCAGAACGGAACGAAGTGGATCAGCCACCTGTGCGGCCGATGAAGGGAGTGTTTATCGTCAGGCAGACGACTATGATCGCCGCATGCCCTACGACCCGTCAGCGTTTCCGCCCTTCGCCGTCACCGTGGACCTGGTCGTGCTGACCGTGCGCCGCCATGCCCTCTGTGCGCTCGCGGTACGCAGGGGGGAGCCGCCGTTCCAGGGGCGCTGGGCGCTCCCCGGCGGTTTCGTACGGGCCGACGAGGACCTGGCGCAGGCCGCCGCACGCGAGCTGGCCGAAGAGACCGGACTGCGCGCCCACGACCCCTCCGTCCCGGTCCCGGAATACGGCGCCCACCTGGAGCAACTCGCCACGTACGGCGATCCCAAGCGTGACCCCCGGATGCGCGTGGTCAGCGTCGCCCACCTGGCGCTCGCTCCCGACCTGCCCGCGCCCCGGGCGGGCGGCGACGCCAGCAACGCCCGCTGGGCGCCCGTCGAGGAGCTGCTGCAGCAGGGTGGTTACGGCCGTGACGGCGAACCGGTCGCCCCGCTCGCCTTCGACCACGCCCAGATCCTCGCGGACGGGGTGGAACGCGCTCGCTCCAAGATCGAGTACTCCTCCTTGGCCACGGCGTTCTGCCCTGCCGAATTCACGGTCGGTGAGCTGCGCCGTGTCTACGAGGCGGTGTGGGGAGTCGCGCTCGACCCACGCAACTTCCATCGCAAAGTGACGGGGACGCCCGGCTTCCTGGTTCCCACCGGCGGTACCACCACACGTCAGGGCGGCCGCCCCGCGCAGCTCTTCCGCGCCGGCGGCGCCACGCTGCTCAACCCCCCGATGCTGCGCCCGGAGGTGTGACTTCCATCCTCGGCCGGCCAGCAGTGCGGTGCCCGAAAAACCGGACATAGCACGCTATCTTGCTTTGGGTGATCCAGGCCATCGGACTGACCAGCAACTCCCGCAAGGAGCTTCCGCCTGCCGTCGACGACGTCTCCTTCGAGGCGCGTGCGGGCCACGTCACCGTCCTGCTCGGAGCGCCGGGTGCGGGCAAGACCACGGCGCTGAGACTCATGCTCGAACTTCAACAGGGCCGTGGCATCACCTACTTCAGGGGCCGCCCCCTGCACCGCATCGCCCACCCGTCCCGCGAGGTCGGGGTGCTCCTCGGTGACGTGCCCGGTCACCCGGCCCGCACGGTCCGCGGCCACCTCCGCATGCTCTGCGCGGCTGCGGGCGTACCCGTCCGACGGGCCGACGAAGTCCTGGAAGCGGTCGGTTTCCTCAGCCTGCGCGAGGAACGCCTCGGCACCCTGTCGCGTGGCATGGACCGTCGGCTCGGCCTGGCCTGCGCCCTGCTCAGCGACCCGCACACACTCGTGCTCGACGATCCCGCCGACGGTCTCTCCGTCCGTGAAAGCCGTTGGCTGCACGGCATGCTGCGCGCCCACGCGGCGCACGGCGGTACGGTCCTGCTGACCACGGCCGAGCCCAAGGAAGCGGCCCGCACCGCCGACCGGGTCGTCACCCTGGAACAGGGCAGACTCGTCGCCGACCAAGAGGCCACGGACTTCGCCCGCACGCGCCTCCGCCCCCGCGTCGCCGTCCGTAGCCCGCACGCCGCCCGCCTCGCGGCCCTGCTGACCAAGAAGGCCCGCACCTCCCACCTCTCCGTCGAGGTCGTGCAGGAAGGCGGCAATCATCTCTCCGTCTACGGCACCACCTGCGCCGAGGTCGGCGAAACGGCCTTCCGCAACGGCATCCTGGTCCACCAACTCGCGGACGAGGTCGGGGACATGGGGCCGGGAGCGGGCGTAGAGGGCGCTGACCATGTGCGTCCGGAGGCGGGAGCGGACGGCTCGGATGGCCTGTGCCCGGCCATCGAAGCGGAGGGCCCCGATCATCCATGCCCCGCCGTCCCGGTGGATGGCTCCGACGAGTCAGAGCCGACCCGGGAGAGGTCGACGGTCGCCGGCGGTGAGTGGCCTTGGCCCGACGCCCACCAGACAGTCGCCGAGCAGCTCCACGGGTTCACCGCTGAGCGAAGCCCCCGTCACCCAGCCGATACCGAGGCTGAAGACGGCTCCGACCCAACCGACCCAGCCCAGCCCCCGCGCTCCCTCGCCTCGACCACACACCCCCCGCAACCATCCGGCCCGCACCCCACCCCGCACATCGTCCGTCCGCCCGCAGCCCACACACTCGACGCTCTCCCCCCGCTGCCTCCGCCCATCTCGGTCCGCCCCGCTCCCAGCCCCCTTCGCCCGCTCCGCTACGAACTCCGTCGAGTCGCCGGCATCAGTACCGCGTTCCTCACGGCCACCGCAGTGCTCGTCACCTCCGCCCTCACCGCCGTACTGCTGGCCCGTTTCGGGCACACCCCTCAGCCCCGCCTGCTGGCCGCGTGGCCACGGGAGCTGCCCCTGCCGCCCGCGGCGTTCGGCGCCGGGCTCCTGGGCGCGCTCGCCTTCGGCGACGAGTTCCGCCACCCCGCCCTGGCTGCGGACCGCGGCACCGTACCCCGTCGGCTGGGGCTGCTTGCCGCCAAGCTCCTCGTCACCGGTGCCACCGCACTGCTGCTGGCCTCCCTCACGATCGGCTGCGACGCCGAAGTGCTCTATCTCGTCTACGGACGGGAGCTCGCTCAGGTTCCCGCGGACTGGATCTCCCTCGGTGCGAGTTGGACCGGTCTCGTGGCCGGGTGTGCCTGGGCCGGAGTGCTGGCCGCGGGAGTCTTCCGGTCCACCACGGCCGGGCTCGCGGCGGTGCTCGCCGTGCCCGTCGTCGTCGTACCCCTCGTACAAAAGGTCTTGGAGGGGCCGTCCGTGCGGACCGCCGCAGGGGTTCCCATGCGGCTTCGGGAGGTGTTCCTGCTGCAGTGGCCCTTCGGGGGAGAGCGCTATCTTTCCGGTGTGGCCAAGGTCGTCGCCCAACCCGTCGGCGGGGCGCTGACGTTGTCGCTGACCGCCCTGCTCTGCGCGTATCTGCTCGCGACCCTGCGTAGCAGGGTCCGGTGACGACATCGGCGCCCTTCGGTTCCCGGCCTGCACGCAACTCCCCGAAGAACGCCCGTTTCTTTCCGATAAGGCGTCAATTGCGACGGGGTGAGCGATCACCCTTTCGTGTGCTTTTCACCAAAGACCTCAAGGGAGTTGGAGCCAACGCCGACAAAGGATCCGTGAGTACCCTTGCGCACACCATGATGACCGCCGCCCGCTCCGCAGACTCCGGTCTGGCCGGCCCGGGCGGACTCGACCGCTATCCCTACGCGGAGGCCCCCGCCGCCGACCGCGTCGGAGCTCCCTCCTGGGAGAGCGCGGACCCCGACCTGGGCCGGGTGGGCCGGCGCGCCACGGGCAGCCGGGGCCGCGGGTTGCACGGCCAACTCGTCCAGCAGCTGGGCCAGATGATCGTCTCGGGCGACCTGGGTGCCGACCGGCCGCTGGTCCCCGAGGAGATCGGCCAGCGGTTCGAGGTCTCCCGCACCGTCGTCCGTGAGTCGCTCCGCGTCCTGGAAGCCAAGGGCCTGGTGAGTGCCCGTCCGAACGTCGGCACGCGCGTGCGCCCCGTCAGTGACTGGAACCTCCTCGACCCGGACATCATCGAGTGGCGCGCCTTCGGGCCGCAGCGCGACGATCAGCGCCGTGAGCTGAGCGAGCTGCGCTGGACGATCGAGCCGCTCGCCGCCCGGCTCGCCGCCGGGCACGGGCGCGAGGACGTACAGCAGCGGCTGGTCGACATGGTCGAGATCATGGGTCACGCCCTGGCGCAGGGTGACGCGCTCACCTTCTCCCGCGCGGACGCCGAGTTCCACTCCCTGCTCATCCAGGTCGCGGGCAATCGCATGCTGGAGCACCTGTCCGGGATCGTGTCGGCCGCCCTGCAGGTCTCAGGCGGCCCGGTCACGGGCTGTGACCGGCCGAACGAGACCTCTCTCGCGCACCACGCCAGGATCGTGGACGCCCTCGCCGGTGCCGACGGCCCGGGCGCCGAGGCGGCCATGCGCCAGCTGCTCACCATCCACCCCGAAGTGGAGCGCGTGGTCCCCGCACCGCGCGAACACTGACCGCGCGCCGCGGGCGGCGCTGCCGGGGATGTCTCCCCGCTCCTGTGGCATCCGTCAGTCGGCGGGTCGTCCTCCGTCGGACCCCGCAGGAACCTCCGGGTTGCTGCGGGGTCCGACGGTGCGATGAGGTGGCACATCCGCCGGAGCGGTCCAGGTCGGCGCGGCAGCTGACCTGCTCTGCCCGTGTCTGACCGTTTTTGATTGCTTACGGGGTGTGACTCGGGCCACGCAGATTGGGCGTAACGCTCGCGCGGGCAGTGCGATGACCTAAGAGGTGACAGTCGCGGAGGGAATACGGACGCCGTTCGAGGCGCTGTGCATCTTCCCCGGCCCCCGCCCGCGCCGTCGGCCCATTACCAAGGCCGGTGGTCGGCTCCTGTCCGTCCTGGACGGGGCCGGAAGCCGTTTTCCAACGTTCCGAGAGGTTGTTCGTGTCGGCCAGCACATCCCGTACGCTCCCGCCGGAGATCGCCGAGTCCGTCTCTGTCATGGCGCTCATTGAGCGGGGAAAGGCTGAGGGGCAGATCGCCGGCGACGATGTGCGTCGGGCCTTCGAAGCTGACCAGATTCCGGCCACTCAGTGGAAGAACGTACTGCGCAGCCTCAACCAGATCCTCGAGGAAGAGGGTGTGACGCTGATGGTCAGTGCCGCGGAGCCCAAGCGCACCCGAAAGAGCGTCGCAGCGAAGAGTCCGGCCAAGCGCACCGCCACCAAGACGGTCGCAGCGAAGACGGTGACCACCAGGAAGGCCACCGCCACCACGGCTGCCCCGGCAGCGCCCGCCGACCCTGCTGCGGTCGACCCGGCCGAGGAAGCCACGCCCGCCAAGAAGGCCGCAGCGAAGAAGACGACCGCCAAGAAGGCGGTCGCGAAGAAGACCGTCGCCAAGAAGACGGCGGCCAAGAAGACCAGCGCGAAGAAGGACGACGCCGAGGTCCTCGAGGACGAGGTTCTCGAGGAGACCCCCAAGCCCGGCGAGGAGCCCGAGGGCACCGAGAGCGCGGGCTTCGTCCTCTCCGACGACGACGAGGACGACGCGCCCGCCCAGCAGGTCGCCGCGGCCGGCGCCACCGCCGACCCGGTCAAGGACTACCTGAAGCAGATCGGCAAGGTCCCCCTGCTCAACGCCGAGCAGGAGGTCGAGCTCGCCAAGCGCATCGAGGCGGGCCTGTTCGCCGAGGACAAGCTGTCCAACGCCGACAAGCTGGCACCGAAGCTCAAGCGTGAGCTGGAGATCATCGCCGAGGACGGCCGCCGCGCCAAGAACCACCTCCTGGAGGCCAACCTCCGTCTGGTGGTCTCGCTGGCCAAGCGTTACACCGGCCGCGGCATGCTCTTCCTGGACCTCATCCAGGAGGGCAACCTCGGTCTGATCCGCGCGGTCGAGAAGTTCGACTACACCAAGGGCTACAAGTTCTCCACGTACGCCACCTGGTGGATCCGTCAGGCGATCACCCGCGCGATGGCCGACCAGGCCCGCACCATCCGTATCCCGGTGCACATGGTCGAGGTCATCAACAAGCTCGCGCGTGTGCAGCGCCAGATGCTCCAGGACCTGGGCCGCGAGCCCACCCCGGAGGAACTGGCCAAGGAGCTCGACATGACCCCGGAGAAGGTCATCGAGGTCCAGAAGTACGGCCGCGAGCCCATCTCGCTGCACACCCCGCTGGGCGAGGACGGCGACAGCGAGTTCGGTGACCTCATCGAGGACTCCGAAGCCGTCGTCCCGGCCGACGCGGTCAGCTTCACGCTCCTTCAGGAGCAGCTGCACTCCGTCCTCGACACCCTGTCGGAGCGCGAGGCGGGCGTCGTCTCGATGCGCTTCGGTCTCACCGACGGTCAGCCGAAGACCCTCGACGAGATCGGCAAGGTGTACGGCGTCACGCGCGAGCGCATCCGCCAGATCGAGTCCAAGACCATGTCGAAGCTGCGCCACCCGTCGCGTTCCCAGGTGCTGCGCGACTACCTCGACTAGGTCGCACCAGTACGACGCCGAAGGCCCGGCTCCCCTTGGGGAGCCGGGCCTTCGGCGTCGGGCGCGGGTGCGGGGCGCGACGCCGTGGATCACTCTGGGTTTCCCACGACCACCCCAGAGTGAGGAGCCCGCATGCGTCGTCTCATTGTCCGGGTGTTGACCCGGCCGCTGGTCCTGGCGGCCGCGGCGGCCGTCATACCGTTGGTGTCGGCCGTCCCCGTGGCTGCCGACAGTGTCGTCGTCGGCGGATTCCCCGTGGACATCTCCGTGAGCCCCTGGACGGTCGCCCTGTCGAGCCGTGACCGGTTCGGGGGTATGCGGTCGGGGCAGTTCTGCGGAGGTGTGGCGGTCGGGCCGACCATCGTGCTCACCGCGGCCCACTGCCTGGGCGAGGACGTCCTGGGCGCGCCACCGGACCGCGTGCGCGATCTCAAGGTCATCACCGGACGTACGAACCTGCTCTCGGATCAGGGGCAGGAGATCCCGGTGCGCCGTACCTGGGTGAATCCGGGCTACGACGCTTTCAGTAACGCCGGGGACTTCGCCGTCCTCACCCTCTCCGAGCCTCTCCCGCCGACGGCGGTGATCCGGATGGCCGCCGGGGACGATCCCGCCTACGAGCCGGGGGTGGAAGCGGCGGTCTACGGCTGGGGGGACACCACGAGCGCCGGTGACTACGCGCCCAGTCTGCGGGCCGCACGCGTACACGTGCTGCACGACGCCCTGTGCGAGAAGGCGTACCCGGGCGGCGCCGAAGGCACGTACCTCGCCACGGCCATGGTCTGCGCGGGGGAGGTGGGAGGCGGCCGGGACGCCTGCCAGGGGGACAGCGGGGGGCCGCTCGTCGCCCAGGGGCGGCTGATCGGGCTGGTGTCGTGGGGGAGCGGCTGCGGATGGCCGGGGAGCCCCGGCGTCTACACGCGCCTGTCCGACGTCGTGCGGGCGCTGAGCCCCGGCGACGGGGCGCGACGGCCACACGAAGTGCCTGAGGGCGCCTGAGCGGCCCTCACCACGCTGTGAGTACGGGCGGCCGCCCCTGGAAGCAGGGGCGGCCGCCCGTATGCCGGCCTGTGCCGGAGCTGGCTCGTCGTGGTGCGAAGCGTCAGCGCTCTTCTTCGGAGGTAGCTGCCGGAACGGACGTCAGCCGCTCCGTCTCGTCCTGTATCTCAGCGGCGATCTTCTTGAGTTCCGGCTCGAACTTGCGGCCGTGGTGGGCGCAGAAGAGCAGTTCTCCGCCGCTCACCAGGACGACCCGCAGGTAGGCCTGGGCGCCGCAACGGTCGCAGCGATCAGCGGCCGTCAGCGGGCTCGCGGGGGTCAGAACAGTAGTCACGTCGCCTCTTCTCTAGCTCGACGAGCTGTCGTACCAGGGTCAACATCCAACCAGCCCCAAAACGTTCCCGCTCGTGGCTTCTCCTCGAAAAAAATCCTTCGAGGCGGCCGTCTGCTGCCGGTTTGGCGGCGAATGTGCCGTATTGCGTGTCAGTCGTGTCTTACGGTTTCGCGCTCTTGGTCAGTGGTCGGTCCTCCCGGCTGGATTGCCGGTTTGTTCATGAGGACGTGCCCGGAGCCTAAATGGTTCATGCCCCGAAGGGAACGTGATATGTACTTCACTCCAACGAGGGATCGAACGTGTATGCGACTCTGGACTAGGCTCAGGTCAGACGAGGGTGGCGTTACAACGGCTCTACCAGGCCTCGGTACCCTCTGAATGGCTACCGATGCCGCGCCCTTACCCAGAAGGGCCCACCCTGAAATTCAGCGAGGAGCGAACCGCGTGACCGCCGAGACGTCCGTGCCGTCCACAGCGCTGCTGGCAGGAGCAGACCGGGACGGTTCCAACTACACCGCGCGGCACCTGCTCGTCCTCGAGGGCCTCGAGGCCGTGCGCAAGCGCCCGGGTATGTACATCGGCTCGACCGACAGTCGAGGTCTGATGCACTGCCTGTGGGAAATCATCGACAACTCCGTGGACGAGGCCCTCGGGGGCTACTGCGACCACATCGAAGTGATCCTTCATGACGACAGCTCCGTGGAGGTGCGCGACAACGGCCGCGGCATCCCGGTCGACGTCGAACCCAAGACCGGCCTCTCTGGCATCGAGGTCGTCATGACCAAGCTGCACGCCGGCGGCAAGTTCGGCGGCGGCTCCTACGCGGCCTCCGGCGGTCTGCACGGCGTGGGCGCCTCCGTGGTGAACGCGCTCTCGGCGCGCCTGGACGTCGAGGTCGACCGCAGCGGCCACACCCACGCCATCAGTTTCCGGCGAGGTGTCCCGGGTGCCTTCGCCACGAACGGCCCGGACTCGAAGTTCGAGTCCGGCAGCGGTCTGCGCAAGGCCAAGAAGATTCCCAGGACCCGCACCGGCACGCGCGTGCGGTACTGGGCCGACCGCCAGATCTTCCTCAAGGAGGCCAAGCTCTCCCTGGAGAACCTGCACCAGCGTGCCCGCCAGACCGCGTTCCTGGTGCCCGGCCTGACGATCGTCGTCCGTGACGAGTACGGGCTCGGCGAGGGCGGCAGCAAGGGCGAGGAGTCCTTCCGCTTCGACGGCGGCATCAGTGAGTTCTGCGAGTACCTGGCCTCGGACAAGCCTGTCTGTGACGTCCTGCGCTTGTCCGGGCAGGGCACGTTCAGGGAGACGGTTCCCGTCCTGGACGAGCACGGCCAGATGACCCCCACCCAGGTCACCCGTGAGCTCGGCGTCGACATCGCCATGCGCTGGGGCACCGGCTACGACACGACCCTCAAGTCGTTCGTGAACATCATCGCCACCCCCAAGGGCGGCACCCACGTCGCGGGCTTCGAGCAGGCCGTCGCCGCCACCATGAACGAGGTGCTGAGGACCAAGAAGCTGCTGCGCGTCGCCGAGGACGACGTCGTCAAGGACGACGCCCTGGAAGGCCTCACCGCCGTCGTCACCGTGCGACTCGCCGAGCCGCAGTTCGAAGGTCAGACGAAGGAGGTCCTCGGCACCTCGGCGGCCCGCCGCATCGTGACGCAGGTGGTCTCCAAGGAGCTCAAGGCGTTCCTGACCTCCACCAAGCGGGACGCGGCCGCTCAGGCCCGCGTGGTCCTCGAGAAGGCCGTCGCCGCGGCCCGTACGCGCATCGCCGCCCGCCAGCACAAGGACGCGCAGCGCCGCAAGACGGCCCTGGAGTCGTCCTCGCTGCCCGCGAAGCTCGCCGACTGCCGCAGCGACGACGTCGACCGCAGCGAGCTGTTCATCGTGGAGGGAGACTCCGCGCTCGGCACCGCAAAGCTCGCCCGCAACTCCGAGTTCCAGGCGCTGCTGCCGATCCGCGGCAAGATCCTCAACGTCCAGAAGTCGTCCGTGACGGACATGCTGAAGAACGCCGAGTGCGGTGCGATCATCCAGGTCATAGGAGCCGGGTCCGGGCGTACCTTCGACATCGACGCGGCCCGCTACGGCAAGATCATCATGATGACCGACGCCGACGTGGACGGCTCTCACATCCGCTGTCTGCTCCTGACGCTGTTCCAGCGCTACATGCGTCCCATGGTCGAGGCCGGCCGGGTGTTCGCCGCGGTGCCGCCGCTGCACCGCATCGAGCTGATCCAGCCCAAGAAGGGGCAGGACAAGTACGTCTACACGTACTCGGACCGTGAGCTGCGCGACAAGCTCATGGAGTTCCAGAGCAAGGGCATCCGGTACAAGGACTCCATCCAGCGCTACAAGGGCCTCGGCGAGATGGACGCCGACCAGCTGGCGGAGACCACGATGGACCCGCGTCACCGCACCCTGCGCCGGATCAACCTTTCCGACCTGGAGGCCGCCGAGCAGGTCTTCGATCTGCTGATGGGCAACGACGTGGCGCCGCGCAAGGAGTTCATCTCCAGCTCCGCGGCGACGCTGGACCGGTCGCGGATCGACGCGTAACCGCTCTGCTCGCAAGGGGACGGTGCGGCGCCGGCAGGCGCCGCACCGTCGCGTGCAGGGGTGTCTCTCCACCCCTGGGTGGAGACGGCGGGCGTCCGAGGATCCACCCGTGATCCACCCCGGCTCCGATCTGCGGACCTGCGCGTTTCCGTAGCGTCGAAGGCGTCGGCGGCACTCGTCGCCGGCACTCCCTTCCGCTCACGGAGGCTCAGATGCCCGGGCTCGTCAACGCGTTGCTGATCGTGGCCGTGATCGCCCTGGTGATCGTGCGCCAGTTCCGTGTCCAAAGGATCGACGCGGACCGGCGATGGTGGCTCGCCCCCGCGATCCTGGCGGTCGTGGCCCTGCGCGAGCCCGGCATCCTCGACACCCACCACCGCACCGAGTCGATCCTGCTCGTCGGCGCCGAACTGCTCGTCGGCCTGGCCACCGGAGCGGGCTGGGCCTGGACCACCCGGATATGGGTGGCGACGGACGGTGCCGTGTGGAGCAAGAGCACCAAGGCGAGCGTGGCCGTCTGGATCGTCGGCATCGGACTGCGCGCGGGGCTGTTCGCGTGCGGCGCGATGCTCGGCGTCCACCAGGACAGCTCGGCCCTGATGCTGGGGCTCGCCGGCACCCTGCTGGTCCGCTCCGGGATCATGGCCTGGCGGGCACGGCCTCTGAGCCCGGTTCACGCGGTGGGCACGTCGTACGGTGACACCCTGGCCGCGTCCGCACGGAAGGAGCGTGTGTGAGGGAGAACGCCTGGACACGCTGGCCCTCTCGGGAGGCTCTGGGGCGCGACGGGATGTCGGGAACCAGGCGCATGCTCGGCTGGACCGTGCGGCTGCTCGTCCTCGCCCTGTTGCTGTGGGGCGCCTTCCACAACGACCACGTTCATGGGTGGATGACGGCCGCCGGTGCCGGGGGAGTGATCGTCGCCGGGGTGCTGGCGTGGTCCTTCTTCCGGACCACGCTCCAGCACCGGCTGGGGCCGTCACTGGTGCTCGTCCTGCTGCTGGTGGGACTGGCGGCCGCGGCCCACTCCGCGGGCTTCGGGACTCTGACCCTCGTCGTGTGGTGCGGTTGTGCGATCACGGCGCTGGAGCGGATGCCCATCGGGGCCGCACTGCCCGTCGCCTCGATCGCCTTCGGGTGGTTCGCCGTGGTCAGCGACGACTCGTTCCCGGCCGCCGTCGCCACCGTCGGTGGAATGGCCCTCGCCGGATACACCCTGAGGCTGGACGCCGAGGCCCGCGGCAGTGCCCAGCGGCTGCTCGCCCAGGAGCGTGCGGCCCGTGCGGCGGAGGCGGAGTCGGCCGCGCTGGCCGAGCGCACGCGCATCGCGCGGGAGATCCACGACGTACTGGCCCACAGTCTCTCGGCGCAGCTGGTGCACCTGGAGGCGGCGAGACTGCTGATCGAGCGCGGGGCCGAGCGCGAGCAGATCCACGAACGGGTCGTGGCGGCACGGGGCATGGCCCGCGACGGCCTCGCCGAGACCCGGCAGGCGCTGTCCGCTCTGCGTGGCGAGCTGACCCCGCTGGAGGACTTCCTGAGCGGTCTGGTCGGCACGGCGGTGGACACTGCCGAGGTCGCCATTACGGGTGAACGCAGACCGCTGTCGGCCGAGGCGTCGCAGGCCGTGCGCCGGGTCGCCCAGGAAGCCCTGACGAACGTCCGCAAGCACGCCCCGGGCGCCAAGGTGCGGGTGCGGCTGGAGTACGGCCCGCACGAAGTGACGCTGGACGTACGGGACACGGGAGGCTCTCCGGGCGAGCTCGCCGGGGCGGGGGCCGGATACGGTCTGCTGGGCATGCGGGAGCGTGCCGAACTGCTGGGCGGTTCGCTGCGGGCCGGACCGGGCGAGGAGGGGTTCGTGGTGACGTTGAAGGTGCCGGCATGACGGAGGAGGGCGGGGAGAAGCTTGCGCGGGTGGTGGTGGCGGACGACCAGACCGTCGTGCGGGAGGGCATCGTGATGCTGCTGGGGCTGTTGCCCGGCGTCGAGGTCGTCGGTGCCGCCGGTGACGGTGACGAGGCGGTGAAGCTCGTTGCCGAACTGGCCCCGGACGTTGTGCTGATGGACCTGCGGATGCCCCGCTGCGACGGAGTGGAGGCGACGCGGCGGATCCGGACGGAGCACCCCGGGACCCAGGTCGTGGTGCTCACGACGTACGCGGACGACGACTCGCTGTTCCCGGCATTGAGAGCGGGGGCGCGCGGGTACCTCACGAAGGACGCGGGCGGTGACGAGATCGTGCGGGCCGTGCACAGCGTGCTGTCGGGGGACGCCGGGCTGTCGCCGAGCATCCAGCTGCGGCTGCTGGAGCGCTTGTCGGAACCAGGAACCAGGCCGACCGCGCCCCCGGAGCTGCCGGACGGGCTCACCGCACGGGAATCCGAGGTGCTGGTGCTGATCGCCGAGGGCCTCAGCAACCAGGAGATCGGCCGCAGGCTGCATGTCTCCACCGCGACCGTGAAGACCCACATCAACAACCTCTTCGCCAAGACGGGGATCAAGGACCGGGCGCAGGCGGTGCGTTACGCCTATGCGAAGGGGCTGGTGCGGCCACCCGCGGGCGAAGTCACCTGATGGGGTGAAGAGCACAGGGAAGAAGAGTCAGGGATCTTCCCGTTCTGTCCATCCTTGGGCATGCAGTCAAGCAACGGTCGCGCCCGCGGCGGCGGGGGTGGTCCCGACAGATCCGTCGAGGACCACGCAGGTCAAGATTCGGCCCCGGCCGAGGCGTCCACGGACGTGCAATACGACGACCCCTGGTACGACGCACTCGCCTCGGGCTGGGGCGAGTCGGTCGCCGACAACACGTTCGATGCGGCTGTCGCGGAGCCGCGCCCGGAGCGGGTGGGCGGGGCGGAGGCCGACGTCTATCTCGAGGTGCAGCGGAGCGCCGCCTTCCAGGAGGTGCGCACCCGGTACCGGAGGTTCGTGATTCCGGCGGTCGCGGTCTTCTTCTCCTGGTACGTGGGGTATGTGGTGACGGCGACCATCGCACCCGGGTTCATGGCGCGGCCCGTGGCGGGCGCCGTGAACGTGGCGATGCTCGCCGGACTCGGGCAGTTCCTCAGCACCTTCCTGCTCACCTGGGGCTACGCCCGGCACGCCCGGCTGCGCAGGGACCGCGCCGCACTCGAACTGCGCTGGGACACCCAGGAGCTGGCCCGCGGCGCCCGAGGCGGTGCGTCGTGAACGGTAACCATCAGACGCCGGCGTTGCTCCTGTTCAGCGCGTTCGTCGCGGTCACCCTGGGGATCACGACCTGGGTGAGCCGCAAAAGGCGGGGTTCGGCCGAGGAGTTCTACGCGGGCGGGCGGCTCTTCTCACCGATGGAGAATGGTTTTGCCATCGCGGGCGACTACATGTCGGCCGCATCCTTCCTGGGCATCTCCGGGCTGATCGCGCTCTTCGGCTACGACGGGCTGCTGTACTCGGTGGGGTTCCTGGTGGCCTGGCTGGTGGTGCTGTTCCTCGTCGCCGAACTGGTGCGCAACTGCGGGCGGTTCACGCTCGCCGACGTGGTCGCGGCGCGGATGAGGGAGCGGCCGGTGCGTATCGCGGCGGGAACTTCCTCGGTCACCGTGTCCGTTCTGTATCTGGTGGCGCAGATGGTGGGTGCGGGCAGTCTGGTCGCGCTGCTCCTCGGGCGGACGGGCGGGGCGGCGCAGGCCTGGGCGGTCATCGGCGTCGGGGCGCTCATGGTGATCTATGTGTCGTTGGGAGGGATGCGGGCCACGACGTGGATCCAGATCGTCAAGGCGGTTCTGCTGCTCGGCGGCACCATCGCGCTGACGGTGCTCGTCATGATGCGGTTCCACGGCGACTTCGACCGATTGTTGATGACGGCGGCCGAGCGCAGCGGTCACGGGGCGGCGTTCCTGGCTCCCGGGCTGAAGTACGGCGGGGACTGGACGGCGCGCTTCGACTTCATCAGCCTCGGGCTCGCCCTGGTGCTGGGCACGGCGGGGCTGCCGCACATCCTCTCCCGCTTCTACACCGTGCCCACCGCGCAGGCGGCACGGCGTTCGGTGGTCTGGGCGATCGGGCTCATCGGGGGCTTCTACCTGATGACGATCGTCCTGGGCTTCGGAGCGGCGGCGATCATCGGTCCTGAGGCGGTCCGCGGTTCGAACGCGGCCGGGAACACGGCGGTACCGCTGCTCGCCCTCGAATTGGGCGGCGGTGCCGATTCCACCGGCGGAACTGTTCTGTTCGCGATCGTCGCCGCCGTCGCCTTCGCCACGATCCTCGCCGTGGTCGCCGGGATCACCCTCGCCTCCTCGGCATCGGTGGCCCACGACTTGTACGCGTCACTGCGACGCGGGCGCTCCGAGCCGCGCAGTGAGGTCGCCGTGGCACGGCTGGCGGCGGTCGGTGTCGGCGTCGTCGCGATCGCCCTCGGTCTGCTGGCGCGCGACCTCAACGTCGCCTTCCTGGTGGGCCTGGCCTTCGCGGTCGCCGCGTCCGCGAACCTGCCGGTGCTGCTCTACTCGCTGTTCTGGCGCGGCTTCACCACACGCGGAGCCGTGTGGGCCGTGTACGGCGGGCTGATCCCGGCCCTCGTGCTGGTGCTGCTGTCGCCGGTGGTGTCGGGCAGCCCCCAGTCCCTCTTCCCGGGCGTGGACTTCCAGTACTTCCCGCTGGAGAACCCCGGCCTCGTCTCGATCCCGCTGGGCTTCGTCGCCGGCTGGCTCGGCACGGTCACTTCGGCGGAGCTCCCGGACGAGGCCAGGCACGCGGAGACCGAGGTGCGGTCACTGACGGGGGCGGGGGCCGTGTAGCGGGCGCGGCCTTCATCCTCGTAGCGCGTTCGGCTGGGGGGCAGAGGTCGGCAGAAGCCGGCAGAGGGCGGTTGCTAGGGCGCCACCCAGGCGTAGCGGTGTTCCGGGCGGCCCGTGTCGCCGTACTTCAGGGAGAGGCGGAGGCGGCCGGCCTGTTCGAGGTGGCGCAGGTAGCGCTGGGCGGTGGAGCGGCTCAGGCCGGTCTCGGCGGCGACCTCGTGGGCCGAGAGGGGGTGGTCCGCGCCGTGCAGTACCGCGCAGATCAGGTCGGTGGTCGGCTCCGAGTGGCCGCTCGGCAGTCCCGGTGACGACGGTGCCGGGGTGGTGCGCAGGGCGCCGAAGATCCGGTCGACCGTCTCCTGGCCGGCGATGCCTCGGCCGCCGACCCGGTCGACGGTGCGGCGCAGGGCGGCGTAGGAGTCGAGGCGGCTGCGCAGCGCGGCGAAGGTGAACGGCTTCACGAGGTAGTGCAGGGCGCCCAGGCGCATTGCGGTCTGCACGGTGGTGACGTCGTGGGCCGCCGTGATCATGATGACGTCGGTGCCGTGGCCCTGTTCCCGCATGCGGTGGACGAGTTGGAGGCCCGTCTGGTCGGGTAGGTAGTGGTCGAGCAGGACCAGGTCGATGGTGCCGCGCTCGACGGTGGCCAGAGCCTGGGCGGCGCTGTGCGCGCGGGCGGCCACCCGGAAGCCGGGAACCTTGCCCACGTACTTTGCGTTTATCTCAGCGACGCGGAAGTCGTCGTCCACGACCAGGACGTCAATCATCGGGCCTCTTTCCCTCAAGCCCAGGCGCGTAAAGCCCGTGTTTCGGCTCCGTTGTTGTAGCGCGAGCAAAACGAGCACAACAGGCCGTTGCAGGCAAAAGAAGCGCATGTGCCCACAAGGCTGCTGTCGTGGCCCGGGTCACACCTACTGTCCCCGGCCATGAGCGCAGACACCAGCCCCGCCATCGAACTGCGGGGCGCGAGCAAGATCTTCAAGACCCCGTCGGGGGGTCTGCACACGGCCGTCAGGGAACTGGACCTCACGGTCCGGCGGGGCGAGTTCGTGGCCGTCGTGGGACCGACCGGCTGTGGCAAGTCGACCACGTTGACGCTGGTCAGCGGCTTGGAAGAGCCCTCCGAGGGCGAGGTTCTGGTCACCGGCCGACCGGTCCGGGGCGTCGGCGACAAGGTCGGCTTCGTCTTCCAGCAGGACGCCACCTTCCCGTGGCGCACGGTCCTGTCCAACGTCATGGCGGGCCCGCGCTTCCGCGGCGTACCCAAGTCCGAGGCGAAGCAGAAGGCCCGCGAGTGGCTGGCCCGCGTCGGGCTCTCCGCCTTCGAGGACCGCTACCCGCACCAGCTCTCCGGCGGCCAGCGCAAGCGTGTCGCGCTCGCCGCGACCTTCGTCAACGACCCCGAGATCCTGCTCATGGACGAGCCGTTCTCGGCCCTCGATGTGCAGACCAGGGCGCTGATGTCGGACGAGCTGCTGGAGCTGTGGGAGGGCACGGGCGCCTCTGTCGTCTTCGTCACACATGACCTGGAGGAGTCCATCGCGCTGGCCGACAGGGTCGTCGTCATGACGGCGGGCCCGGCCACCGTCAAGCACGTCTTCGACATCGACCTGCCCCGGCCCCGCAAGGTCGAGTCCGTCCGCCTGGAGCCGCGCTTCATCGAGATCTACCGCGAGATCTGGGAGTCCCTCGGCGAAGAGGTCCGCATCACCCGCGAGAGGGGTGCCGCGCATGTCGCATGAGGTTCTCAGCACACCGGTCGTCGACACGGTCAAGGCCCCGAACCGAGCCCAGTCGCGGGCCCGGGCGGCCCGCAGACGCAAGGCCGTCGTCACCGGCGCGCGCGTGCTCCTGCTGATCGGCGTCCTGGGCCTGTGGGAGCTGCTCGCCCGGACCAAGACCATCGACCCGTTCAACTTCTCGATGCCCTCGAAGATCTGGGACCAGATCTACACCTGGATCACCCATGGCACCGCGCTCGGCTCCCTGGGCGAACAGATCTGGTACACCCTGCACGAGGCACTGCTCGGCTGGGTCATCGGTGTCGTCGCCGGTGTCGTGTTCGGTATCGCCCTGGGGCGGATCGCCTTCCTCGCCGATGTCCTTGGTCCATACATCAAGGTGCTCAACTCGATCCCCAGGATCGTCCTGGCACCGATCTTCGTGATCTGGTTCGGCCTCGGGCCCGCCTCCAAGGTCGCGTCGGCCGTGGTCCTGGTGTTCTTCCCGGTCTTCTTCAACGCCTTCCAGGGCGCCCGGGAGGTCGACCGCAACCTGGTCGCCAATGCCCGCATCCTCGGTGCGAGCGACCGTCGGGTGACGCTTCAGGTGGTCATCCCCTCGGCCACCTCGTGGATCTTCACCAGCCTCCACGTCAGCTTCGGCTTCGCCCTCATCGGCGCCATCGTCGGCGAGTACATCGGCGCGACCAAGGGGATCGGACTGCTCGTCGCCCAGTCGCAGGGCACCTTCAACGCGGCCGGTGTCTACGCCGCGATGGTCATCCTCGCCGTCGTCGCGCTCGTGGCCGAGGGGCTGCTGACGTTCGCCGAGAGCCGCATCTTCCGGTGGAAGGCGTCGGGCTCCGACAGCTGAACCACCTCGCCCCCCTCCCCGTCGCTCCTCCTCCGTGTGCGCCTTCTCCCCGCACCGCCCTCTCACAAGGACGTGAACCGCCATGCACAAGCCCGCCAGATACGCCGCCCTGGCCGCTGCCGGACTGCTCGCCCTCTCCTCACTCACCGCCTGTGCCAACGACGCGGCAAGCACCGCGTCCACCGGTTCCGGCAGCAAGGGTGACGGCAAGGGGACCAAGGTCAAGATCATGGTCGGTGGCCTCGACAAGGTCATCTACCTGCCCGCGATGCTCACCCAGCGGCTCGGCTACTTCGACGCCGAAGGCCTCGACGTCGAACTGCTCAGCGAGCCGGCCGGCGTGCAGGCCGAGACCGCGCTCGTCTCCGGCCAGGTGCAGGGCGCGGTCGGCTTCTACGACCACACGCTCGACCTCCAGGTGAAGGGCAAGTCCGTCGAGTCCGTCGTGCAGTTCTCGCACGCACCGGGCGAGGTGGAGGTCGTCTCCAACAAGGCGGCCGACGACATCACCTCGCCCAAGGACTTCAAGGGCAAGAAGCTCGGCGTCACCGGCCTCGGTTCCTCGACCGACTTCCTCACCAAGTACCTCGCGGTCAAGAACGGTGTGAAGGTCAACGAGTTCACGCCGGTCGCCGTGGGCGCGGGCCCGACCTTCATCTCGGCGCTCCAGCAGGGCGCCATCGACGGCGGTATGACGACCGACCCGACCGTCGCGACGATCCTCGCCAAGAGGGCGGGCAAGGTCCTCCTCGACATGCGCACGCCCGCCGGCTCGCTCGAGGCGCTCGGCGGGCCCTACCCGTCGTCAAGTCTGTACATGCAGACGGACTGGGTGAACAGCCACAAGGACACCGTCCAGAAGTTGGCCAACGCGTTCGTCAAGACGCTCACGTGGATGTCCACGCACAGCGCCTCCGAGATCGCCGACGAGATGCCGGCCGACTACTCGCAGGGCAACAAGATCCTCTACGCGGCGGCGATCAAGAGCACCCTGCCGATGTTCACCAAGGACGGCGTCATGCCCAAGGACGGTCCCGAGACCGTCGAGAAGGTCCTCAAGGCGTTCAACCCCAACATTCAGAACGCCAAGGTGGACCTGACCAAGACGTACACGACGGAGTTCGTCGAGAAGGCGGCCGGCTGACCGCCGCACCCCGACGCACGGCCCTCACGCGCGGGTCGCCCACACGTAACGGTGTTCCGGGCGGCCCGCGTCGCCGTACTTGAGGGTCAGCCGGGCCCTCCCCGTGCGCTCCAGGAGCTTCAGATAGCGCTGGGCGGTCTGACGGCTGACCCCGGTCCGGTCGGCGATCTCCTGCGCCGACAGGGGCCCTTCCGCGTTCATCAGGGACTGCCGCACGAGCTCCGCGGTGGTGGGGGAGTGCCCCTTGGGCAGTCCGGGCTCCGAGGACGCGGACAGCGCGCCGAAGATGCGGTCCACGTCGGCCTGTTCCGCCTCGCCGCCGCCGTCGAGGGTGCGCCGCAGCTCCGCGTACGCCTCCAGCTTGGCGCGCAGGCCCGCGAAGGCGAACGGCTTGACCAAGTACTGCAGCGCCCCGTGCCGCATCGCTGCCTGCACCGTGGAGACGTCCCGTGCGGCCGTCACCATGATCACGTCGGTCTGATGGCCGCGACGGCGCATCTCCTGGACCACCTCCAGACCCGTCTCGTCGGGCAGATAGTGGTCCAGGAGGACCAGGTCCAGCCGCGGCAGCGCCTCCAGCTGCCGCAACGCCTCGGCCGCGCTGTGCGCCTCGGCGGCGACATGGAATCCCGGTACCTTCTCGACGTAGGCGGCGTTGACCTGCGCGACCCTGGCGTCGTCGTCCACGACCAGGACCTCGATCATCGCGTCTCCTCCTCGACAGCAGCCTTCACGGGGGCGGTGAGGGCGGGTTCCAGGGCCGGTTCGGTCAGCGCCTCGGGCAGGACGACGGTGAACTGCGCGCCGCCGCCGTCGGCTTCGGTCACCGCGGCGCTGCCGCCCTGTCGTTCGGCGAGTCTGCGCACCAGGGAGAGCCCGATGCCGCGCTTGCCGTGCGCCGGCGGCTTCTTCGTGGACCACCCCTCGGTGAAGACCAGTTCCCGCTGCTCCGCCGGGATCCCGGGCCCTGTGTCGCGCACCCGCAGGGTGGCGGTGCGTCCCTCGGCGCGCAGTTCGACCTCCACGCGCGCGTGCGGTGTGCCCCCTACGGCGTCGAGCGCGTTGTCCACCAGGTTGCCGACGACCGTGACCAGCCCCCTGGGGTCGATCAGCCGGTCCGGGAGCCGCGTGCGGTCCGAGACCCACAGGGCGACGCCACGCTCCGCCGCGACGGTGGCCTTGCCGACGAGCAGAGCGGCGAGCAGCGGGTCCTCGATCTTCTCGGTGACCTGTTCCGCGGTGACCCGGTGGTCGCCCACCACCTCTCCGACGAACTCCACGGCGTCGTCGTACATCTCCAGCTCGAGCAGCCCGAGCAGCGTGTGCATGCGGTTGGCGTGCTCGTGGTCCTGTGCGCGCAGGGCGTCGATGAGGCCGTGTGTGGAGTCGAGTTCCCGGCCGAGCTGTTCCAGCTCGGTGCGGTCGCGCAGGGTGGCGACGGCGCCGCCGTCGTCGGTGGGCATGCGGTTGGCGACCAGCACACGCTGACCGCGGACCGTCAGCAGGTCGGTGCCGCTCACCCGGCCGGCCAGGACGTCGGCCGTACGTCCCTCGCCGAGCGCCTCGTCGGGAGACCGGCCGACGACCTCGTCGCCGATGCTCAGCAGACGCTGTGCCTCGTCGTTGACGAGGCGGATCCGGCCGGCGCGGTCCAGGGCGACGACGCCCTCCCGGATGCCGTGCAGCATCGCCTCCCGCTCCGCCAGCAGCCCCGAGATGTCCGAGAAGGCCAGATCCCGGGTCTGCCGCTGCACCCGGCGGGAGATCAGCCAGGCGGCCAGCGCGCCCACGGCCAGCGCACCGCCGGCGTAGGCGAACAGCCCCGGGATGGCGTGGATCAGCCGGGCCCGGACGCTGTCGTACTCGATGCCGACCGAGACCGCCCCGATGATGTGGCCGTCGCTGTCGCGCAGGGGCACCTTGCCGCGGGCGGAGCGGCCCAGGGTGCCGCTGTCGATCTGCATGACCTCCTTGCCGGCCAGGGCCTGGCTGGGGTCGGTCGAGACGATGCGGCCGATCTGCTTGGTGTCCGTGTGGGACCAGCGCACGCCCCGCGTGTTCATCACGACCACGTACTCGGCTCCGCTGGCCTTGCGGATCCGCTCCGCCTCCCGCTGCACGGGCCCCTCGACCGTCGGACGGGTGTTCTCGAGGTCCTCGGCGATCTGCGGCACGGCCGCGGTGGTCTGCGCGATCGCGAGGGCGCGCCGCATCGCCTGGTCGTCCAGCTGGTGACTGAGCGGTGCGAGGAACAGGCCGGTCGCGAGCACCACGACTCCCGCGGCGATCGTCAGTTGCATCAGCAGGACCTGCGAGAACACCCGGCGCGGCATACCGAGGCGCAGGCGTCGGGCAGGGGGAGTGCGGCTCATACCCACGACGGTACGTGGGGGCGCGGGACTTGCCGTAGGGGTGTGGCGTGGATCTCTCGGCCGGATGCGAGGTCGCGTTGCGGAGGGGGTGTCAGCTCGCCAGCGCCGTGGCGGCCAGTTGACGCACCTCGACGACGTCCATTCGCCCGGGCGTTCCGAGGACCGACGCCCCACAGCTTTCCGGTCGGGGCGGCAGGGACGCGCCCTGGGCCACGACGACCCGCCAGTGGCGCCCGTCCGCGTGGGCGACGGTCACCTCCCAGCGCGGTGCGGCGCCGTGCGTCCCCACGACGCTCAGCGCGTCCGCCGTGTACTCGCCGACCGCCCTGCGCACGGCCAGCTCGGCCGCCTGACCGGGCCGCTCCCATGTGGAGCGCCCACGGCACCCCTCCACGACGACCCGGCCATCCTGGACACCGTGCAGGACCTCCTTGACGGTGTGGGCCGCGGCCCGGCCGTAGGCGTAGCCGTACGGCAGGACGAGCACCGTCGGCGAGAAGCGGTGGCCGCCCAGATGGGTGACCTCCCAGACGCCCGACACCTCTGATGCGGCGAGCTCGGCGGCGAGCGGCCGGCCGAGGAGGGCGCAGCAGCGGTCGCGCTTGCCGTTGGTGCAGACGAGGGCGAGCGGGTCACCCGTATGGGGACGGCCCCGCAGAACGGTGTCGAAGGTGCTCCGGTCGCCCCGGCTGAGTGCGGCGAAGTCGAGGTTCAGCAGCTGGCGCGGGTCGGTGGTGACGGCGCTGTGCAGCCACACCCGGCCCGGAGTGGTGTGGGCCGCGTACACCCGGCGCAGGTGCGGGGCGCCGGGGTCCGCGTGACGCCCGGGACGGCGGATGAGCGCGATGCGCACGGAGGTGCCCTCCGCGGCGGCCTCCAGGGCGCGGCCCAGCGCGGGGTCCAGGTGGCTCGAAGTGAGCGCCTTGGCACCCCAGGGGCCGGGCTGCTCCAGGAGCAGCCAGGTACGCGCCGTCGCCGCGGTTCCGGAAACGGGCTCGTCGAGGTTCTGCGAGAGGGTCGCACACGCACTCACAAAGGTGAGCCTAACCTGATTTTCGACGGGATGCTTCAGGCCGCTCCGCCGTCCTGCTCCGCGAGGGCCCGGGGCGCCTCCGGCAGGGGCTGGGGCGGCCTCGGGCCCACGTAGTGCCCGCTCGGGCGCATGCGTAGCGGGCGTTCGCCGTACTCCTCCAGAGCGTGCGCGATCCAGCCGGCGGTCCGGGCGACCGCGAAGATCGTCTCGCCTGCCGTGCTGGCCATGCCGGAGGACACCGTGAAGACGGCGAGGGCCAGGTCGACGTTGGCGTGCAGCGGTGTGTGGCGGGCGGTGGTGGCCACGATGTCCCGGGCCGCGGCGAGTGCGGGCGCGGCGTGGGGCATGTCCTCCAGGAGGGCGAACAGAGCACGCGCGCGTGGGTCCTCGGCGGGGTAGAGCCGGTGGCCGAGTCCCGGGATGCGGCGCCCGGCGCGGAGTTCGTCCGCGATCACGGGGGCCGCGTCGCCGTGGTCGAGCACCTCGAGCAGCAGCCGGTGGGCGAGCCCGCTTGCCGCGCCGTGCAGGGGGCCCTCGATCACGCCGAGCCCGGCGGAGACGGCCGCGTAGGCGTGCGCGCGGGCCGACGCGGCGACGCGGACCGCGAGGGTGGAGGCGGCCAGGTCGTGGTCGACCAGCAGGCCCAGTGCCGTGTCCAGGGCGCGCAGTGACGCCTCGTCTGCGGACCGCCCGCTGAGCCGCGCCCACAGGCGGTGGGCGAGCGGGCCCTGGTCCCGGTGGCTGCGCCGCTGCGGCGGCAGGGAGGCCACCAGCGTGGGGATGAGGGTGCGCGCGGTGCCGAGGACGGCGTCCTCGGACAGGTCGAAACGCAGGGGATCCGCCGCCGCGGCGGCGATCGCGGCGACCCGCAACCGGTCGGTGGGGCCCGTGTGTTCGGGCAGCGCGTCGACCGCGCGGCGGGCGACCGCCACGGAGGTCTCGGGCGCGGTGAAGGCGATGCCCGGGCGCAGCCGACCGGTCCACAGCCACTCGGCGATCTCCTCGTAGGAGTGCCGCGCCGCCAGCTCGGTCGCGTCGACGCCCCGGAAGTAGTACCGGTCCTGCTCGATGAGCGTGATGCGGGTCCGTACGGCGAGTTCGGCGCCGGACTGCGAAGTGCCGCCGCTCTCCCGCCTGTTGCGCCGGGCGAGCGCCTCCACCTCCTGGGCGTCGAACGTGCTGCCCCGGCCGCCGGGCACGCGTCGGCTGCTGAGCTGACCGCGACTCACGTACGCGTACACGGTCTCGGGTTTCACGCCGAGCAGCTCGGCGGCCTCCTTGGTGCTGAGCCGTCGTTCCGGGTGGCCGGGGTCGGGTTCCTGGTCGCGCATGAGGATCACCGTATCCATCCCAGACACACATTGAGTGATGTATTGATTCAATCAATATTGACAGCCATTGAGTCAAGCATGGACAGTCGAATCAAGTCCAGGGAGGAAATCATGTCCGTCAACAGGTCGGCAGCCACTCTTGTCGACGTCCCGCGAGGACTCGCGGGCGTCGTCGTCACCGACACCGAGGTGGGTGACGTCCGAGGGCTCGAGGGCTTTTACCACTACCGCCAGTACTCGGCCGTCGAACTCGCGCAGACCCGGAGTTTCGAGGACGTCTGGCACCTCCTCGTCCACGGCGAACTGCCCGACGCCGCACGCGCCGCCGCCTTCGCCGCCGAGACCGCTGCCCTGCGCCGCCTGCCCGACGAGGTACGTGCCGCCCTGCCCGGCATCGCGGCCGCCGGCCGGGACTCCGGCCCGCTCGCCGGGATGCGTACGGCGCTGTCCCTGCTGGGCGCGGCGAAGGGGTTCCGACCGGTGTACGACATCGACGCCGACCGGCGCCGTGAGGACACCGTGGTGGCGGCCGCGGCCGTCCCGACGCTGCTCACCGCGCTGCACCGGCTGGGCAAGGGCCTTGACCCCGTGGAGCCGCGGGAGGACCTGTCGTACGCGGCGAACTATCTGTACATGTTGACCGGCGCCGAACCGGACCACCAACAGGCTCGGGCGATCGAGCAATACCTGATCTCAACTATTGATCACGGATTCAATGCGTCAACCTTCACGGCGAGGGTGATCGCCTCGACGGGTGCGGACGTCGCGGCCTGTCTCGTGGGTGCTGTCGGAGCCCTCTCCGGCCCCCTGCACGGAGGGGCGCCCAGCCGTGCGCTGGACACCCTGGACGCGATCGGCAGCCCCGACCGCATCGATCCCTGGATCCGTGAACGCGTCCTCGCCGGCGACCGCATCATGGGCTTCGGCCACGCCATCTACCGCACCGAGGACCCCCGTTCCCGCATGCTCCGCGAGATCGCCCAGCACTTCGGCGGCCCCCGTGTCGACTTCGCCGTCGAGGTGGAACGGCAGGTCGAGGCGATCCTGGCCGACCTGAAGCCCGGGCGTGAGCTGCACACGAACGTCGAGTTCTACGCGGGCGTCGTCATGGAGCTGTGCGGTCTGCCCCGCGAGATGTTCACGCCGACGTTCGCGGCGGCGCGGGTGGTGGGCTGGAGCGCCAACATCCTGGAGCAGGCGGAGGACCGGAAGATCATCCGCCCGGTGGCGCGATACGTGGGGCCCGGAGCGCCCGCGGCCGTGCCGGCGGTGGCCTGAGAAGACGTGTGTGACCTGAGCGGGCGTGAGGCCTGAGAGGCACGTGTGGCCTGGTGCCGTTCTGGCGCCAGGCCTCATCGGAGACTGACCGAGCAGTGACGGGGTGCCGGGCTGCTCGCCGGACGGGCGCCCGGCTCACTCAACGGTTGCGGGTGTGCCGGGGATGACGACGGGAGGGGTCAGGCGTCGGGGATGTCTGCCTTGGCGCGGATCAGGGTTTCCCGGCTCACCACGACGATGCGTTCGTAGTCGGCACGGGAGGCATCGGCAGGCAGTTCTCGCTCCAGCGCCTCGGTGGCCTCGGTGCCGATGACGGCGAAGTTGCCGTCGCTGAGCTCGAAAACGTCCGGGCAGTTGGCTCCAGAGGTACTGCCACGGGCGCTCGGAGGCACACCGATGCGGCGCACGATCTTCAAGGGTTACCGGTCCTTACAGAAGATTTGGGCACATGCTCGGCAGCACGTTACTGGGATACATGAGGTGTACGCGTCTGCATGGACAAAAGTCACCCAGCCGTGTTGCCGGTGCGGAGGCCTTGACCGATGTGCCTCCTGGTGTGCCTCCGGCGTGGTTCCCGGGCGGCGCGGAATCAGTGGGTCGGAGGCTCGCCCACCACCCACCACTCGTCCGTGTCCGCCTCGTCGAGGTCCTTGATCAGACCGTCCACCATCCGGCCGATCCTGGCCTCGTCGGACGAGTACTTCAGGGTCGCGCGCTGACCTCTGGACGCCTCCCAGTACTCCCGCACGACAGCGCTCTGGAAGATCTCACGCAGCCGCCCGTACAGCTCCTCCTGGTCGAGCATCCCGGCTCGGTAGAGGTGGTAGAGGTTGACGTACCAGGCGTTGGCGTAGAAGAACTGACGCCGCTTCTCCGCCGGGATGCTCTGGTCGTACGTGTCGATCACGGAGGCCAGGGAGGGGTCGTCGATCGCCTTCGCCAGGAGTTCCCAGTGCATGCGCTGTTGGTGCGCGAGAGCCTTGCGTTGCGAGGCCAGCTCCTCGAGCTCCAGTCTGCGCACCTCCAGGCGCGCTTCCTCGAGCCGCCGTTGACGCGCGGCCAGCGTCAGCCCGGCGGTGACGAGCAACAGGCCGGCTCCGGCGGAGCCCAGCCTCCCCGCTGCATTCCTCTGTGTGGCCATGTCAACCCCCGAATCGGGCGGCCGTCCGCCGGACGTCGGGGTGCGGGTCGACTGATGGGGACCGGCGAGCTGTGGGCGGCGCTTGCCGTCTCCCAGGGTGCCGAGCGGCTCTGGTCGGCGGGGAGGCGGAGAGGAGGCGCACGGAAGGAAGTGAGGGTCGCACGCTCCGGCGCCATGCCCAACGTCTGCCCCGCAAGTGCTGCTAACAATCGTTCACTTCGCGGTCATTCTTCCGGCTCGTATCCTGGGGCAGCATTCAATCCTCGTACGTGAGCCGGGACCGCGAGCCGGTGCACGCGTCGGTGTGAGAGAGGTCGCGCGTTGGGGCACAGCAGTCCGCAGGTTCCGGTCGTCGTACTCGCCGGATTTCTCGGCTCCGGAAAGACGACTCTGCTCAACCACCTCCTCCACCACAGCGGCGGCAGCCGCATCGGCGCCCTCGTCAACGACTTCGGCGCCATCGAGATCGACGCCATGGCCGTGGCCGGCGCACTCGGCGACTCGACCGTCTCCCTCGGCAACGGGTGTCTGTGCTGCGCCGTCGACGTCGGCGAACTCGACGTCTACCTGGAGCGACTCGCCAACCCCGCCACCGGCGTCGATGTCGTCGTCATCGAGGCCAGCGGACTCGCCGAGCCTCAGGAACTGGTGCGCATGGTGCTCGCCAGCGAGCACCCCGGGATCGTGTACGGCGGGCTCGTCGAGGTCGTCGACGCCGCCGAGTTCGACGCCACCCGCGCCCGCCACCCCGAGATCGACCGGCACCTCGCCCTCGCCGACCTCGTCGTCGTCAACAAGCTCGACCGGGCCCCCGACGCCGAGCGCGTCCTCGGCCTTGTCCGGTCGCTCACGGACCGGGCCGCGGTCGTCCCCGCCCGGCACGGCCGGATCGACCCCGAGTTCCTCTTCGACTGCCGACCGAGCGAGGAGCGCATCGGCCAGCTCTCCTTCGACGACCTGCACCAGGGCTCCCGCGACGATCACGCCGGTCACCTGCACACCGCGTACGACAGCCTGTCCTTCGTCTCCGAGGCGCCGCTCGACCCGCGGCGGCTGATGGCGTTCCTCGACAGCCGGCCCGAGGGGCTCTACCGGATCAAGGGGTACGTCGACTTCGGACCGTACGACGTCCGCAACCGCTACGCCGTTCACGCCGTCGGGCGGTTCCTCCGCTTCTACCCGGAGCCCTGGCCGGCCACCGGCGACCGCCTCACCCAGCTCGTCCTCATCGGCTCCGGCATCGACGCCCCCGCCCTCGCCAAGGAACTGGAGGCGTGCAAGAGCGACGCCCCACACGCCGACGAGTACGGCATGTGGGGCGTCCTGCGCTACGTACGGGACCCGGACGACGGACAGGAAGGCCGCCGGTACGAAGACGACGTACCGGCGGATCCGGACGACGGGATCCTGGACGGCTAAACGGGTCCGGCCACCACCGACACCGTCTTGGCCAGGGACACGCCCGAACCGTCCCGGCGCGGGTCCATCTCGGGCAGTTCGGCCGGGGTGCCGTTCTTCTGGGCCGCCTTGGCGGGGGCCGGGCCGGCCCAGGCCAGCGACAGACAGTCCTCGCCCTTCAGGAACCGCTGGCAGCGCACGCCGCCGGTCGCACGGCCCTTGCGCGGATACTGGTCGAACGGGGTCAGCTTCGCCGTGGTCTGGACGGAGTCGTCCAGCGTGCCGCGCGAGCCCGCGACCGTGAAGACCACCGCGTCCACCGCCGGGTCCACCGCCGTGAAGGAGATGACCTTGGCGCCCTCCGTGAGCTTGATGCCCGCCACACCACCCGCCGGCCGGCCCTGCGGACGGACCTGGGAGGCCTGGTAGCGCAGCAGCTGGGCGTCGTCCGTGATGAAGATCAGGTCCTCCTCGCCCGTGCGCAGCTCGACCGCGCCGACGATCCGGTCACCCTCCTTGAGGGTGATGACCTCCAGCTCCTCCTTGTTGGACGGGTAGTCGGGGACCACGCGCTTGACGACGCCCTGTTCCGTGCCGAGGGCGAGGCCGGGGGACGACTCGTCCAGCGTGGCCAGGCAGACCACCGTCTCGTCGTCCTCCAGGGAGACGAACTCCGCGAGCGGGGCGCCGCCCGAGAGGTTCGGGGCGGACGCCGTGTCCGGCAGCTGTGGCAGGTCGATGACGTTGATCCGCAGCAGGCGGCCCGCCGAGGTGACCGCTCCCACCTCGCCGCGGGCCGTCGCCGGCACCGCGGAGATGATCACGTCGTGCTTGGTGCGCCGGGCGTCGGCGTCCTGCGCGAAGGCCTCGCCGTTCGCCGTGCGGGCCAGCAGACCCGTCGAGGACAACAGGATGCGGCACGGGTCGTCCGCGACCTGGAGCGGCACGGTCGCCACCGGGGCGCCCGAGGACTCCAGCAGCACCGTACGCCGGTCGGTGCCGAACTTCTTGGCCACTGCGGCCAGTTCGGCGGAGACCAGCTTGCGCAGCTCCGCGTCCGACTCCAGGATCCGGGTCAGCTCCGCGATCTCCGCGTTGAGCCGCTCCTTCTCCGTCTCCAGCTCGATGCGGTCGTACTTGGTGAGGCGGCGCAGCGGGGTGTCCAGGATGTACTGGGTCTGGACGTCCGACAGCGAGAAGCGCTCCATCAGGCGCTCCTTCGCCTGGGCGGAGTTCTCGCTGGAGCGGATCAGCCGGATGACCTCGTCGATGTCGACGAGCGCCGTGAGCAGGCCCTCCACCAGGTGCAGACGGTCGCGCCGCTTGCTCCGGCGGAACTCGCTGCGGCGACGTACGACCTCGAAGCGGTGGTCGAGATAGACCTCCAGGAGCTCCTTCAGGCCCAGCGTGAGTGGCTGACCGTCCACCAGCGCCACGTTGTTGATGCCGAAGGACTCCTCCATCGGCGTCAGCTTGTAGAGCTGCTCCAGGACGGCCTCCGGCACGAAGCCGTTCTTGATCTCGATGACCAGGCGCAGGCCGTGCGCGCGGTCGGTGAGGTCCTTGACGTCGGCGATGCCCTGGATCTTCTTCGAACCGACCAGGTCCTTGATCTTGGCGATCACCTTCTCGGGACCGACCGTGAAGGGCAGCTCCGTCACGACCAGGCCCTTGCGACGCGCGGTCACCGTCTCCACCGACACCGTCGCGCGGATCTTGAACGTGCCACGGCCCGTCTCGTACGCGTCCCGGATGCCGGCGAGGCCGACGATCCGGCCGCCGGTGGGCAGGTCCGGGCCGGGGACGTGCTTCATCAGGGTTTCGAGATCCGCGTTCGGGTGGCGGATCAGATGGCGGGCGGCAGCGATGACCTCGCTCAGGTTGTGCGGCGGCATGTTCGTGGCCATGCCGACCGCGATGCCCGACGCGCCGTTCACCAGGAGGTTCGGGAAGGCGGCGGGCAGGGCCACCGGCTCCCGCTCCTGGCCGTCGTAGTTGGGCGTGAAGTCGACCGTGTCCTCGTCGATCGACTCCGTCATCAGGCTCGTCGCCGCGGCCTGACGGCACTCCGTGTACCGCATGGCCGCCGGCGGGTCGTCGTTGCCCAGCGAGCCGAAGTTGCCGTGCCCGTCGACGAGCGGCACCCGCATCGAGAAGGGCTGCGCCATGCGCACCAGGGCGTCGTAGATCGACGCGTCGCCGTGCGGGTGGAGCTTGCCCATCACCTCGCCCACGACGCGGGCACACTTCACGTAGCCGCGGTCGGGGCGCAGGCCCATCTCGTTCATCTGGTAGACGATGCGGCGGTGGACCGGCTTGAGTCCGTCCCGGGCGTCGGGCAGGGCGCGGGAGTAGATGACCGAGTACGCGTACTCGAGGAAGGATCCCTGCATCTCGTCGACTACGTCGATGTCGAGGATCTTCTCCTCGTACGAGTCGTCGGGAGGCGGGGTCTTCGTGCTGCGGCGGGCCATCGCTGCCGGCTCCTCCTGTTTCCTGGTCGCTCGCCTACGGGGCGCTCACGTCGCCTTCGGCTCACTCTTGCTGAAGCGTTTGACGGGATCTGACGCGGACCATTGTGGACCGTGGCACTGACAACACGGGCCGGGACCCGGTGCGCAACGCTCGGCCCGACGCCGAGAGGCGCCGCGTGCGCCCACCGGGGCGGCCCTGCGGCACGACTGCCCGCAGGCTACGCCATCGCCGCCCGCAACCGACTTCTCGCTCTCGGCGTACGACCTCCGGGAACTTCGCCGACCGTCCGCACGCTTGCATAAAGTGGCAGGACCAGCAGGAAATCCGCGGTTGCAAGGACCGCTCCCGCGATCGAAGGGATGTACATGCCCATGGGTCACACGGCCACAGCCCAGGCAGGCTCCGGCGGCCTGACAGCGACCGAGCACCGCCTGGCCAACGGCTTGCGCGTGGTGCTCTCAGAGGACCACCTGACCCCCGTCGCGGCGGTGTGCCTCTGGTACGACGTCGGTTCGCGCCATGAAGTCAAGGGGCGTACCGGCCTGGCTCACCTTTTCGAGCACCTCATGTTCCAGGGCTCCGGCCAGGTGAAGGGCAACGGCCACTTCGAGAAGGTGCAGGGTGCCGGCGGCTCGCTCAACGGCACCACCAGTTTCGAGCGCACCAACTACTTCGAGACCATGCCCACCCACCAGCTGGAGCTCGCCCTCTGGCTGGAGGCAGACCGCATGGGCTCCCTGCTCACCGCCCTGGACGACGAGTCCATGGAGAACCAGCGCGACGTCGTCAAGAACGAGCGCCGCCAGCGCTACGACAACGTCCCCTACGGCACGGCCTTCGAGAAGCTGACCGCCCTCGCCTACCCGGACGGCCACCCCTACCACCACACGCCGATCGGCTCGATGGCCGACCTGGACGCGGCGACCCTGGAGGACGCGCGCGCGTTCTTCCGGACGTACTACGCGCCCAACAACGCGGTCCTGTCCGTGGTCGGCGACATCGATCCCGAGGAGACCCTCGCCTGGGTCGAGAAGTACTTCGGCTCCATCCCGGGCCACGACGGCAAGCCCGCGCCGCGTGACGGCGCGCTGCCCGATGTCATCGGCGCCCAGCTGCGTGAGGTCGTCGAGGAGGAGGTCCCGGCGCGCGCCCTGATGGCCGCCTACCGGCTGCCGCACGACGGCACGCGCGCGTGCGACGCGGCCGACCTGGCCCTCACCGTCCTGGGCGGCGGCGAGTCCTCCCGCCTCTACAACCGCCTCGTACGACGCGACCGTACGGCGGTGGCGGCCGGCTTCGGCCTGCTGCGGCTGGCGGGGGCGCCCTCCCTGGGCTGGCTGGACGTGAAGACCTCCGGTGACGTCGAGGTGCCGGTCATCGAGGCCGCCATCGACGAGGAGCTCGCCCGCTTCGCCGCGGAGGGCCCCACGGCCGAGGAGATGGAGCGCGCTCAGGCCCAGTTGGAGCGCGAGTGGCTGGACCGCCTCGGCACGGTCGCGGGCCGCGCCGACGAACTGTGCCGCTACGCCGTGCTGTTCGGTGACCCGCAGCTCGCCCTGACCGCCGTGCAGCGCGTGCTGGAGGTGACGCCTCAGGAGGTTCAGGAGGCCGCCAAGGCCCGCCTGCGCCCCGACAACCGCGCGGTGCTCGTCTACGAGCCCACCGCCCCCGAAGCCCCCGCCGACCAGGACGAGAACGAGGAGGCGGCCCAGTGACCGAGCTCGCCACGATGGACTTCCACCCCCAGCCCCAGGCGGGCGAGGCCAAGCCGTGGGCCTTCCCGGCCCCCGAGCGCGCCACCCTCGACAACGGCCTCACGGTTCTGCGCTGCCACCGCCCCGGCCAGCAGGTCGTCGCCGTCGAGGTGCTCCTGGACGCGCCCCTGGACGCCGAGCCGGCCGGCCTGGACGGCGTCGCCACGATCACGGCCCGAGCCTTCTCCGAGGGCACCGACAAGCACTCCGCCGAGGAGTTCGCCGCCGAGCTGGAGCGCTGCGGCGCCACCCTCGACGCACACGCCGACCACCCCGGCGTGCGCCTCAGCCTCGAAGTCCCGGCCTCGCGCCTGGCGAAGGCCCTCGGTCTGCTCGCCGACGCCCTCAGGGCGCCCGCGTTCGCGGACAGCGAGGTCGAGCGGCTCGTCCGCAACCGCCTCGACGAGATCCCGCACGAGCTGGCCAACCCCTCCCGCCGTGCCGCCAAGGAGCTCTCCAAGGAGCTCTTCCCGGCGACCTCGCGCATGTCCCGCCCGCGCCAGGGCACCGAGGAGACCGTCCAGAACATCGACTCCGCGGCCGTTCGCGCCTTCTACGAGAAGCACGTCCGCCCCGCCACGGCCACCGCCGTGGTCGTCGGCGACCTCACCGACCTCGACCTGGACGCGCTCCTCGGCGACACCCTGGGCGCCTGGACGGGCTCCTCGGCCCAGCCGCGGCCCGTGCCGGCGGTGACCGCCGACGACACCGGCCGTGTCGTCATCGTGGACCGCCCCGGCGCCGTCCAGACGCAACTGCTCATCGGGCGCATCGGCCCCGACCGGCACGCACGCGTGTGGTCCGCGCAGGTGCTCGGCACGTACTGCCTCGGCGGCACCCTCACGTCCCGCCTGGACCGTGTGCTGCGCGAGGAGAAGGGCTACACCTACGGTGTGCGGGCGTTCGGGCAGGTCCTGCGCTCGGCCCCCGACGGCTCGGGTGCCGCGATGCTCGCCATCAGCGGTTCCATCGACACCCCGAACACCGGCCCCGCCCTGCAGGACCTCTGGACGGTGCTGCGCACGCTCGCGGCGGACGGCCTCACCGACGCCGAGCGCGATGTCGCCGTGCAGAACCTCGTCGGCGTGGCGCCGCTGAAGTACGAGACCGCCGCGGCCGTCGCGAGCACGCTGGCCGACCAGGTCGAGCAGCACCTGCCGGACGACTACCAGGCGACGCTCTACCAGCAGCTCGCCGCGACCGGCACTGTGGAGGCCACGGCGGCCGCCGTGAGCGCCTTCCCGGTGGACCGCCTGGTGACGGTCCTCGTCGGTGACGCCGCGCAGATCAAGGAGCCCGTCGAGGCCCTCGGCATCGGCGCCGTCACGGTGGTGTCCGCCGAGTAGCGGCACACAGGCGCAGGGGGCCCTGGGGCGGAAACGTCTCCAGGGCCCCCTGATGTCCGAATTGGGGGAGAGGTTGCCTGTCTGGCCTGTGGGATGCGCTACAAAAGCCGCGATCCGTTTGGGGATTGAAAGTCGTCCCGCTTAGCGTCATCCGGGCTGTTCGTCAGGCAGTGCGCCGCAACCGCGGCACCGGACAGTCATCGCCGAGTCCCCGTACGGCGCGAGCCAGGGGAGCCGGGGACCCAACTAGGCAGTCCCTGGGGTGAATCGGACGCCCGCGCGTGTCGCGAGGGGGCCCGTAGGAGACCTTCCTGCTCCGAACCCGTCAGCTAACCCGGTAGGCGAGAAGGAAGGAAAGGACCCCTCAACTTCATGGCGTTCACCTGCGCCACCGGGAAGCACCGTCGTCCCAGCCGCATGAAGCGCACCACCGCCCGCGCCGCGGGCGTCGCCGCGCTCGCCACCACCGGTGTCATCGGCACCCTGACCGCCGCGCCGGCGCTCGCCGCCGACACCGCCGTCGAACAGACCGGCCTCACCCCCGTCGTCACCGTCGGCGACTCGGTCGCCGTCAGGGTCGACGAACAGGCCGCGGCCCAGAAGGAGGCCGCGCAACTGAAGGCGGCCGAGGAGGCCGCGCGCAAGAAGGCCGCCGCGGAGGCCAAGAAGGCGCGCGAGGAGGCCGAGCAGGCGCGTGAGGTCAAGGCCCGCGCCGTGCGCGCCGCCGAGCGCAAGCGCCTCAACGCCTTCGTGGCGCCGATCTCCGGCTCCTACGTCTCCACCGGCTACAAGTCCGGCGGATCGCTGTGGTCCTCCGGCAGCCACACCGGCGTCGACTTCCACGCCGCGAGCGGCACCGCGGTGCACGCGGTCGGCTCCGGCACCGTCGTCCAGACGGGTTGGGGCGGCTCCTACGGCAACCAGGTCGTGATCAAGATGAACGACGGCACGTACACGCAGTACGGCCACCTGTCGTCCATCGGCGTCTCGGTGGGCCAGCAGGTCACCCCGGGCCAGCAGATCGCCCTCTCCGGCGCGACCGGCAACGTGACCGGGCCGCACCTGCACTTCGAGGCCCGTACGACTCCGGAGTACGGCTCGGACATCGATCCCGTCGCCTACCTCCGTCAGCACGGCGTGAACGTCTGACGACAGACCGCAGGACATCCCGCGGCCCCGGCTCCCCGAGCCGGGGCTTTCGCCGTTTCACAGACCCCGCTGTCCAAAAAATATCCATGGATTCCGGCCCGCCATCGGAAATTCCGGCTCATTGCAATAGAGTCACTGAACACGCGTCCATCGTCGACGTTTCACGGGGATTAAGGCGGAGGTCGGTCATGCGTATTCCGGCGCATTCGGTGTGCACGGCCATCCGGGACGACATCGTCGCGGGTGTCTACGAGCGCGGCAGCCGGCTCACCGAGGAACTCCTCGCGCGCCGCTACGGCGTCTCGCGCGTCCCCGTGCGGGAAGCCCTGCGCACCCTGGAGGCCGAGGGCTTCGTGGTGACCCGGCGGCACGCGGGCGCGTGCGTCGCCGAACCCACCGAGCAGGAGGCCGCCGACCTGCTGGACATGCGCATGCTCCTGGAGCCGCTGGGTGCCTCCCGGGCCGCCCAGCGGCGCACGGAGGCCCATCTGAAGGTGCTGCGCGGCCTCGTGCGACTGGGCCAGGAGCGCGCCAGGCGCGGCAACAGCGAGGATCTGCGCTCATTGGGAAGCTGGTTCCACGAGACGCTCGCACAGGCCTCCGGCAGCCATGCGATGACCTCCATGCTCACCCAGCTGCGCCACAAGATCGCCTGGATGTACGCGGTGGAGGCCCCGGCCAACCCCGTGGAGTCCTGGACGGAGCACGGCGCGATCGTGGACGCGGTGGCGCGCGGCGACGGTGAGCGCGCGCGGGCGATCACGGCGCTGCACACCGAGCGCGCGACCGCCGCGCACCGGCTGCGCTTTTCGGGCGGGGAACACCCGGAGCGTGTGAGGACTTCGCAACATCCCGTAAACATGTCGGGCCAGCGGCATTAACACGGGGGCCGTATACAAAGGGGGGATATTCGGTGGACGTGTATTTCCGCTGCCCTTTTCTCGCGCGCGCCGGGAATTTCCGGTCGCGCGTCACAGGTGTGCCTGCGCGATGTTTTCCGTGCATCACGTCACGCGGCGCCCTTATATGCCTGCGGTAATTCCTCGCGAAAGCGCCGTGAAAACGGCGGAGCCGCGCCGCCCGGAAGGGGCGACACGGCTCCGCGCATGCTGCGAGCGACGCTCACACGGTCTCGGGCAACTCCTCGAGGCCCTCGGCGACCAGCTTCGCCAGACGGTCGAGCGCGGCGTCCGCGCCCTCGGCCTCGGAGGCGAGGACGATCTCCTCGCCGCCCTTGGCACCCAGGCCGAGGACGGCCAGCATGGAGGCCGCGTTGACGGGGTTGCCGTCGGCCTTGGCGATCGTCACCGGGATACCTGCGGCCGTGGCGGCCCGGACGAAGATGGATGCGGGGCGGGCGTGGAGGCCCTCGGCCCAGCCGACGTTGACGCGGCGCTCAGCCATGTGATGCTGCCCTTCGATTCTCAGGTTGTCTAGACCAGTGTTCCACACGTGAAGCGTGGCAGGAACGGTCCTGCGTCCCGTTCCGGATGTGGTCGTCGAACCTCGGCCTAGATCCGACTTCCGTCCTCCACAGACTGCCTCGCGCCGTTGTCGGACGCGAGCCGTACTCTGGCCCCATGCAGAGCGCGTCGGACCGGCACGAGTACCCCGCCCACTGGGAAGCCGACGTGGTGCTGCGCGACGGCGGCACCGCGCGCATCCGCCCCATCACCGTTGATGACGCCGAGCGCCTGGTCAGCTTCTACGAGCAGGTCTCGGACGAGTCGAAGTACTACCGCTTCTTCGCGCCCTACCCGCGCCTGTCCGCCAAGGACGTCCACCGCTTCACGCACCACGACTTTGTGGACCGGGTGGGACTCGCGGCCACGATCGGCGGCGAGTTCATCGCCACCGTACGCTATGACCGCATCGGCGCCCATGGGATGCCCGCCTCCGCCCCCGCCGACGAGGCCGAGGTCGCCTTCCTGGTCCAGGACGCCCACCAGGGACGCGGTGTCGCCTCCGCCCTCCTCGAACACATCGCCGCCGTCGCGCGTGAGCGCGGCATCCGCCGGTTCGCCGCCGAGGTGCTGCCCGCCAACACCAAGATGATCAAGGTGTTCACGGACGCCGGGTACACCCAGAAGCGCAGCTTCGAGGACGGCGTCGTACACCTGGAGTTCGGCCTCGAACCCACCGAACGCTCGCTCGCCGTGCAGTACGCGCGCGAGCACCGCGCCGAGGCACGGTCCGTGCAACGGCTGCTCATGCCCGGTTCCGTCGCCGTCGTCGGCGTCGGCCGCACACCCGGCGGCGTGGGCCGCAGCGTCCTCGGCAACATCCGGGACGCCGGCTTCACCGGTCGCCTGCACGCCGTGAACAAGGCCTTCCCCGAAGAGCTGAAGGAACTCGACGGGGTGCCCGCACACCGCTCGGTGCGCGACATCGAGGGACCCGTCGACCTCGCGGTCGTCGCCGTCCCCGCCGACCACGTGCCCGAAATCGTCGCCGAGTGTGGCGAGCACGGCGTCCAGGGCCTCGTCGTGGTCTCCGCCGGATACGCCGAGAGCGGCCCCGAAGGGCGCGAGCGTCAGCGCCAACTCGTCCGGCACGCACGCGCGTACGGCATGCGGATCATCGGTCCGAACGCCTTCGGGATCATCAACACCTCCCAGGACGTACGGCTGAACGCGTCCCTCGCCCCAGAGATGCCGCGCCCCGGGCGCATCGGACTGTTCGCCCAGTCCGGCGCCATCGGCATCGCACTGCTGTCCCGGCTCCACCGCCGCGGGGGAGGCGTCACCGGCGTCACCGGCGTGTCCACCTTCGTCTCGTCCGGCAACCGCGCGGACGTGTCCGGCAACGACGTCCTCCAGTACTGGTACGACGACCCGGACACCGACGTCGTCCTCATGTACCTCGAGTCCATCGGCAACCCGCGCAAGTTCACCCGCCTCGCACGGCGCACGGCTGCGGCGAAGCCGCTGGTCGTGGTGCAGGGTGCCGGTTCCGCTCCCCAAGGGCACACCGTACGGGCGACGCGGTTGCCGCACGCGACGGTGTCCGCGCTGCTCAGGCAGGCCGGGGTGATCCGGGTGGACACCATCACGGAACTGGTGGACACCGGGCTGCTGCTCGCCCGCCAGCCGCTGCCCACGGGACCGCGCGTGGCGATCCTCGGGAACTCCGAGTCCCTGGGGCAGCTGACGTACGACGCGTGTCTCTCCGAGGGGCTGCGGCCGTTGCCGCCGCTCGACCTGACGACGGGTGCGTCGGCGGAGGACTTCCGGGGGGCGCTGGCGCGCGCGTTGGCCGATGAGACCTGCGACGCGGTGATCGTGACGGCGATCCCGGCGATCGGGGAGGCGTCGCCGGGGGATGCGGAGTTGGCGGAGGCGTTGCGGTCGGCTGCGGGGGCTGCGCCTGCCAAGCCGGTGATGGTGGTGCACGTGGAGCTCGGAGGGCTTGCGGAGGCGTTGTCGGCGGCGGCGAGTACTGCACCACAGGTTGGTTCCCAGACACCCGGCGTTGCGGGCGGTGCCCACCCTCCCCCACTCTCGGCTTCGCTCGAGCGGGGGGACCCCCATCGCCCTGCGGAACGCCTGCCCACCGCGGTACCGGACCCCCCTGCCGACTCCCGTCTCATCCCCGCCTACCCCGCCGCCGAGCGCGCCGTCCGTGCCCTTGCCGAAGGGGTGAAGTACGCGCGGTGGCGGCGGGAGGCCGCTGAGCCGGGGAAGGTGCCCGAGTACGAGGACATCGACGAGAAGGGGGCCGCCGAGCTGATCGGTGGGCTGCTCGCGCGCGGGCAGGGGCTCACGCTCGGTACGGAGGCGACCTGCGAGCTGCTGAGGATGTACGGCGTCCACGTGCACCGCGCCGTGGCCGCACCCACCGCCGACGACGCCGTCGCCGCCGCCCGCACCCTCGGCTACCCCGTGGCCCTCAAGGCCACCGCCCCGCACCTGCGACACCGCGCCGACCTGGGCGGCGTACGGCTGGACCTCGCCGACGAGGGGCAACTGCGGCGGGCGTACGCCGAGTTGACCGGCCTGTTCGGGAAGCCGGAGGAGCTGCGGCCGGTCGTGCAGCGGATGGCCCCGCGCGGAGTGGACACCGTCGTACGGGCGGTCATCGACCCGGCGGCAGGCGCGGTGCTCTCCTTCGGACTCGCCGGTGCCGCCTCCCAGCTGCTAGGGGACATGGCGCACCGGCTCGTCCCCGTCACCGACCGGGACGCGACCTCCTTGATCCGCTCGATCCGGACCGCGCCGCTCCTGTTCGGCTGGCGCGGCTCGACGCCCGTGGACACGCCCGCGCTGGAGGAGCTGCTGCTGCGCGTGTCGCGGCTGGTCGACGACCACCCGGAGGTCGTCGCGGTCACCCTGGAACCGGTCGTCGTCGCCCCGCGCGGGCTGAGCGTGCTCGGCGCCTCCGTGCGCCTGGCGCAGCCCCCCGCCCGCGACGACCTCGGCCCGCGGACGCTTCCCGCGTACTGAGCGGCCACGAGCGGTCCCTCGCAGTCAGTGCACCCCCGTAGAATGGAGGGCATGGCCAAGACCAGTACGACGACCCAGGGGCTGCGTGCGGCGATCGAGCGCAGCGGCTACTACCCGGCCCTCGTGGCCGAGGCGGTGGAGGCCGCCGTGGGCGGCGAGCCCATCCGGTCGTACCTGGTCCACCAGGAGACGACGTTCGACCAGAACGAGGTGCGGCGGCACGTGACCGTGCTGGTCCTCACCGGCAACCGTTTCATCGTCAGCCACACCGACGAGCAGGCCGCCGACACCACCTCCCCGACGCCGTACGCCACCACGTCCACGGAGTCCGTGAAGCTCGGCCGGATCTCCTCGGTCGTCGTCAGCCGCGTCGTCGCCAACCCTGAGTCCTACAAGCCGGGCACGCTGCCCCGCGAGGTCGTGCTGACCATCGGCTGGGGCGCCGTCTCCCGCATCGACCTGGAGCCCGCCGCCTGCGGCGACCCCAACTGCGACGCCGACCACGGATACACGGGCAACTCGACCGCCGACGACCTCAGCCTGCGCGTCAGCGAGGCCGGGGACGGCCCCGAGACGGTGCGCCAGGCCCTCGCCTTCGCGCAGTCGCTCTCCGAGGCGACCGCGGACCTCACCTGATGGTCCAGTCCGCCCCCTGGGACCACCCGGAACCACTCGCCCTCGACTCCGCGCCGCTCCCCGAGTACGGCAGCGGCTCCCTCGCCGACCTGCTCCCCACGCTGGCCGCGGGCATGGGCGTACCGGCGATGAAGGCCGCCATCCAGGAGCTCACCCCCGCCGACCGGAACTGCGTGTTCCTGATCGACGGCCTGGGCTGGGAGCAGCTGAAGGCGCACCGGGACGAGGCCCCGTTCCTGACCTCGCTCCTCTCGAGCTCCCGCGGGGGCACCGGCCGCCCGCTCACCGCCGGCTACCCGGCGACCACCGCGACCTCCCTCGCCTCCGTCGGCACCGGCCTCCCGCCCGGCGCGCACGGTCTGCCCGGGTACACGGTGCGTGACCCGGCCACCGGCGCGCTGATGAACCAGCTGCGCTGGCAGCCGTGGACGTCGCCGCGCGTCTGGCAGCCGTACCCCACCGTCTTCCAGCTGGCCGACCAGGCGGGCGTGCACGCCGCGCAGGTGTCGTCCCCCACCTTCGCGAACACCCCGCTCACCAAGGTCGCGCTCAGTGGCGGAACGTTCCTGGGGCGGTTGACCGGCGAGGAGCGCATGGACCTCGCGGCCGAGCAACTGGCCGCCGGTGACCGCTCCCTGGTCTACACGTACTACGCCGAGCTGGACGGCGCCGGCCACCGCTACGGCGTGGACTCGGACACCTGGCGCGGTCAGCTCATGTACGTCGACCGGCTCGTCCAGCGTCTGGCCGAGCAGTTGCCACCGCGCACCGCGCTCTACGTCACCGCCGACCACGGCATGGTCGACGTGCCCTTCGACGAGCAGCACCGCATCGACTTCGACGAGGACTGGGAGCTGCGCGCCGGGGTCGCCCTGCTGGGCGGCGAAGGCCGCGCCCGCCACGTCTACGCGGTCCCGGGCGCCGGGAACGACGTCGTGGCCTGCTGGCGCGAGGTGCTCGGCGAGCAGTTCTGGGTGGCCTCGCGGGACGAGGCGATCACGGCGGGCTGGTTCGGTCCGCCCGACCGGTTCGACGAACGCGTGTACGCCCGTATCGGCGACGTGGTCGCGGCCGCGCACGACGACGTGCTGCTCATCGCCTCCGAGCGGGAGCCCAAGGAGTCGGCGATGGTCGGCAACCACGGTTCCATGACCCCTGCCGAGCAACTGGTTCCCCTGCTCGAAGTACGCTCCTGACGTACCCGCCTCCTTACGCCCCCTTCGCCGAAAGGTGCTCAACTCACCATGTCCGAGCTGGTGTTCTTCTCCGGAACCATGGACTGCGGGAAGTCGACACTGGCTCTCCAGATCGAGCACAACCGCTCCGCGCGCGGTCTGCAGGGCGTGATCCTCACCCGCGACGACCGCGCGGGCGAGGGCAAGTTGTCCTCCCGCCTCGGCCTGGTCACCGACGCGGTCGAGGTCGAGGACGGACAGGACCTCTACGCGTACATCGTCGACCACCTCTCCCAGGGCGGCCGCGCGGACTACGTGATCGCGGACGAGGCGCAGTTCCTGGCGCCGGAGCAGATCGACCAGCTCGCGCGCGTGGTCGACGACCTCAGCATCGACGTGTACGCCTTCGGCATCACGACCGACTTCCGCTCCAAGCTGTTCCCTGGCTCCCAGCGGCTCGTGGAGCTCGCCGACCGGGTGGAGGTGCTCCAGGTCGAGGCCCTGTGCTGGTGCGGCGCCCGCGCCACGCACAACGCCCGCACGATAGGGGGCGTCATGGTCATTGAGGGCGCCCAGGTGGTCGTCGGCGACGTCAACCAGGCGGACGCCATCGGCTACGAGGTGCTGTGCCGTCGGCACCACAGGCGCCGTATGACGGCCGCCTCGGCCCGGGCCGCGGTGTTGTCGCCGGACGTGCTGCCGGTCTCCGCCGTCTAGGGAGGAGCGCCGCCGCCGCGCGCGGGCCGGCGCCTTCGGCGTCAGCGGGGGCTCTGAATCAGGGAGAAGAGGGCGCCCTCAGGGTCGGCCGCGGTGGCCACACGGCCGTGGGCGCTGTCGTGTGCCCCCTGGAGGACATGGCCGCCGAGGTCGACGAGCAGGTCCAGTGCCTCGTCCGTGTCGGCCACTTCGAAGTACGTCAGCCAGTGCGGCCCCCGGTCCCGGGGCAGGGTGTGGCCCACGCCGTGGACTCCGGCGACCGGGCGGCCGTCGACCTGCAGGGTGACGTAGTCGAAGTCGGCGGAGACCACCGGCTCCTCCTCGTAGCCGAACACCGTCTTGTAGAACTTGGTGACGCTCGCGGTCTCGAAGGTCAGCAGTTCGTTCCACGCGGGTGTGCCGGGCACGCCGGTGATGCGTGTGCCGCCGTGCGCCGCCGCCTGCCAGATACCGAAGACGGCGCCCGAGGGGTCGGAGCCGATAGCGAGACGCCCGGCCTCGGCGGCGTCCAACGGACCGACGCCGACGGTGCCGCCGCACAGCCGTACCGTTTCGGCCGTCAAATCCACGTCGTCGGAGGCGAGGTAGGGCGTCCAGGCGATGGGGAGATGCCGGTCGGGGGGCAGCTGCCCGATGCCGGCCACCTCGCGGCCGTCGAGCAGGGCCCGTACGTAGGGCCCGAGTTGCTGAGGGCCGGGCTCGAACTCCCAGCCGAACAGCCCACGGTAGAACTCCTGGGTCGCGGCCAGCCCGTGCACCATCAGACTCACCCAGCAGGGCGTGCCGGGCATGTACCGAGCGTGCGCTTCGCCGTTCAGGCCGGCCGACCCCCGTGCCTCGGTCATCGTCACTCTCTTCTCGGCCCCTTGCGGTGGCCGCGTTTTCGCTTCCGCTGTCCGGACCCCGTGCCGACGCTCGCACCACCCGTCGTGCCGGGCGCCCGGGCGCGCCGCCGGGTATGCCGGCCCGTGACCGTAGGGTGCCCTGTGTGCGGTTCCCGGTCCGTTTCCGCGCGCTTGCCGACGGGTGCCGATCGGTTGTACCGCACGTGCCCGATACGGTACGCCCCGTGATCGGGCCTGTCCGGCGGAGCAGAGTAGCCGGACGCGGACGCTGCGGCCACCCCGTGCGCGAGGATGGGGCCATGAACGCCATCATCTCCGCATCCGAACTCGAGGGCGCCCTGGCGGGGGAGAACCCGCCGGTGCTGCTCGACGTCCGCTGGCAGCTCAGCCTGGCCAAGGCGGCCGGGGAGCCGCCCTTCGACGGCCGGGCCGAGTACGCGGCCGGGCACATCCCCGGCGCCGTCTACGTGGACCTGGACCGGGAACTGGCCGCCGCGCCCGGCGAGCGGGGCCGGCACCCGCTGCCCGAGGTGTCGGAGTTCGGCGCGGCCATGCGCCGGGCCGGGGTGTCGGCCGCGAAGCCGGTCGTCGTGTACGACGGCGGACAGGGCTGGGCGGCGGCCCGCGCGTGGTGGATGCTGCGCTGGACGGGTCACCCGGACGTGCGGGTCCTCGACGGCGGGTTGCCGTCCTGGAAGGAACAGTTGTCGGTGGAGGTGCCCACGCCCGCCGAGGGCGACTTCGAGCCGGTGCCCGCCCCCGCGGACCTGCTCGACGCGGACGAGGCCGCCGCGCTGGCCCGTGCCGGAGTGCTCTTCGACGCGCGCGCGGGGGAGCGCTACCGCGGGGAGGTGGAGCCGATCGACCGGGTCGGCGGTCACATTCCGGGGGCGGTCTCGGCGCCCACCAGCGAGAACGTGGGGCCGGACGGCCGGTTCCTGCCCGCCGAGGAGCTGAGGGCGCGCTTCAAGGCGTTGGGGGCTTCCGACGGCACCGAGGTGGGCGTCTACTGCGGCTCGGGCGTCTCGGGGGCGCACGAGGTGCTGGCGCTGGCGGTGGCCGGGGTTCCGTCAGCCCTCTACGTCGGCTCCTGGTCGGAATGGTCCTCGGACCCCTCCCGACCCGTCGCCGTGGGACCCGACCCTCAGTAGTTCCGGAACTGGCCACGCAGGCACACGGACAACGCACACGGACAGGGCCCGCGCCTCTTCGACGCGGGCCCGACGTCCTCGTACGGGCTGCTACTCCTGCTTCTTGCGCCGTGTCCCGAACACGATCTCGTCCCAGCTCGGGACCGCAGCCCGGCGACCGGGACGGACGCCGTCCGCCTCGGCCTGGCGGTCGGTGGAGCCGACCAGCCGGTCGCGGTGGCTGCTGACCGAGCGGGGCATGAGGACGTCCGCGTACGCGGAACCGGCGGAGGCGGCGGGAGCCGGGGGCTCCTCCTCGACGGCGGCCGGCTCGTCCGGTGGTTCCTCCGAGGACTCCGCCGGGCGTTCCGGGACGACCATGTCGCCTCTGAAGCTCGGCACCGCCTCCAACAGGCTGGTCAGCGAGTCCCGTTCGCTCGTGCTCTCCTCGGCCGGCTCGGACGCCTGTGCCGGCAGGCTCGGCCGCTCGGGGCCGCGCTCGAGCGTGCGGTCGCGCGGCAGCCGGGCGATGCGCGGTACGAACGGAAAGCTGGGCTCGGGTGCGGCGAGGTCGTCGGACTCGCCGATCAGCGAGCGCGCCTCGTCGTCGACGGCCTGGACGAGTCTGCGTGGAGGGTCGTACGTCCAGCTCGCCGAGTGCGGTTCGCCCGCGACCAGGTAGACAAGCAGGACCTCCCAGGTGCCGTCGTCGCGGCGCCAGGAGTCCCACTGCACGGTGTCCTTGTCGGCGCCGCGCAGCAGCAGTCGCTCCTGGACGGCCTCGCCGAGTTGAGGTCCGGCGTTCTCGCCGGGGCGGCGGACGGGTGTCTTGCGGGCCCGCTCGGCCATGAACGCCCGCTCGGCCAGCACGGGGCCCTCGAAGCGGCGTACGCGATCGACGGGGATGCCGGCCATCTGGGCGACTTCCTCCGCCGTCGCGCCGGCACGTATACGCGCCTGGATGTCACGGGGGCGGAGATGGCTCTCCACCTCGATCTCGATCTGGCCGAGGCGGGGACGGTCGCCGCGGACGGCAGCACGCAGACGCTCGTCGATGGGAAGCGTGTACTCCGTGCTGTCCGCAGCCTTCAGCACCAGCCGTGTGCCGTCATTGGAGACGGCCACGACACGCAGTTCGGGCATGGGGACCTCCCGGGTGGTGCCTGCCGACGTCACGTGCGTCGCTGCTTCCGCTAGTCGAGTGTGGCCTGCCCGGGTGCAGCCTGCCACAACCTTGCCGTGTTGCCCGGCGTGTCGGGCGCGGGCCCTGTATCGCCGTTATGGCACGGTTACCAATTCGCAACGCTAAGTGACCAACTCCGTCACCCTGTGCAACTAGCCCCCTCCCGGCGATCCAGCAAGGCCCGGAACATCCTGGCGGGAGACCGGGCCCAGGGCTCGCAACAGTACTCCATTTGGGCCACGTGCGTGGATTGGCACGCCGCCCAACTTCTCGCAAGAGAGGGGACCTGGCCGCCTGTCACGCGATTTTCGGGATCTTGAAAGTGGCGTACTTCACGCAATCCACGGAAACGGAACTATTGTTGCGTCCCCCTCGGCCCTCCTACGCCCCCAAAACCCTGCGCAGGTAGTCGTTCTGGAACCGCCGGTCCGGGTCGAGTCGGTCCCGCAGCGCCGTGAACTCGCCGAAGCGCGGATACACCCTCGCGAAGTACTCCGCGTCCCGCGTGTGCACCTTGCCCCAGTGCGGCCGGCCCTCGTGCGCGGTGAAGATGCGCTCCGCGGCCGTGAAGTACCCCTGATAGGGCGTGCCCTTGACCATGTGGACGGCGATGTAGGCGCTGTCGCGCCCCGAGGCCGTGGACAGGGTGATGTCGTCGGCGGGAGCGGTGCGCACCTCCACCGGGAAGCTGATCCGCACGGGGGAGCGGTCGATCATGGCCTTCAGCTCGCGCAGCGCCTCGGTCACGGCCTCGCGCGGGACGGCGTACTCCATCTCCACGAAGCGCACCCGGCGCGGAGAGGTGAAGACCTTGTAGGGGATGTCGGTGTAGGTGCGCGCGGACAGGGCCTTGCTGGAGATCTGCGCGATCGTCGGGATCGTGCCGGGCACCGCCCGGCCCACCCACTGGGCCACCTGGAAGACGCCGTTGGAGAGGAACTCGTCCTCGAACCAGCCCTGGAGCTGCGGCACCGGCTTCTCCGGACCCGCGCTGCGGTTGTTGCGCTTGGTGTTGGTGTTGCCGGTGTGCGGGAACCAGTAGAACTCGAAGTGCTCGTTCTCCGCCCAGAGTTGGTCGAAGTCGGCGAGGACCTTGTCGAACGGCATCGGCTCCTCGCGTGCCGTGAGCAGGAAGATCGGCTCCACGGCGAACGTGATCGCGGTGACGACGCCGAGGGCGCCCAGGCCGATACGGGCGGCCGCGAAGACCTCGGGGTTCTCCTTCTCGGAACAGGTGAGCACCGAACCGTCGGCCGTGACCAGTTCCAGCCCCCTGATCTGCGCGGCGATCGAGCCGGACTCGCGGCCCGTGCCGTGCGTGCCGGTGCTGGTCGCGCCGGAGACCGTCTGGTCCATGATGTCGCCCATGTTGGTGAGCGACAGGCCTTCGCGCGCGAGAGCCGCATTGAGTCTCTTGAGCGGGGTTCCGGCCTCGACCGTGACGGTCCCCGCCTCCCGGTCGATGTTGCGGATGCCGGTCAACAGTTGAGGGCGGATCAACAACCCGTCGGTGGCGGCGATCGACGTGAACGAGTGCCCCGTTCCGACCGCCTTGACCTTCAGGCCGTCCTCGGCGGCCCGCCGTACGGCCGCGGCGAGTTCCTCGACGGAGGCGGGCGTGACCTCCCGCGCGGGGCGGGCGGTGACATTGCCTCCCCAGTTACGCCACGTGCCGTTCCTGCCGCTCGCTGTGCTGCTCAACGGTGCCTCCCCGACGCGGAGCCGGCCTGCTGAGCCGGCGGTACCCCAGGAAACCGACCGCGACCGCGACGGCTCCGGACACCGCCGGAACCCCGTACCCGGCACGCGCGCCGGCCGCGTCGATCACCCAGCCGGCCACGGAGGAGCCGAGCGCGACCCCGACGGCGAGCCCGGTGCTCACCCAGGTCATGCCCTCGGTCAGTTGCGCGCGTGGTACGTGCTCCTCGATGAGGGACATGGTCGTGATCATCGTGGGTGCGATGGACAGTCCCGCAACGAAGAGCGCCACGGCCAGAAACGGCAAGTTTCCGACCAGTAGGAGGGGGATCATACTAACGGCCATCATGAAGACGCCCAGCAGCCAGCGACGTTCGGGCGCCCCCTTGAAGTGCCGCAGCCCGAACACGATGCCCGCCACGCACGATCCCGCCGCATAGAGCGCGAGGACCACGCTCGCGGCACCCTTGTGGCCCCGCTCGTCGGCGAAGGCGACGGTGACCACGTCGACGGCCCCGAAGATCGCCCCGGTCGCCACGAAGGTGGCCACCAGGACCTGGAGCCCGGCCGAGCGCAGCGCCGTGCCGCCACCGCGGTGCTCGCGCGGATGCGGCGCGGGCTCGGTGGCGCGCTGCGCGGTCAGCCAGAAGACGCCGACGGCGAGGAAGCAGGCCGCCAGCAGCGGCCCCGCCTCCGGGAACCAGGCCGTCGACAGACCGATGGAGATGATCGGCCCGAAGATGAAGCACACCTCGTCCACCACGGACTCGAAGGAGTACGCGGTGTGCAGCTGCGGGGTGCCCCGGTACAGCGCCGCCCAGCGCGCGCGGATCATCGCCCCGAGGCTCGGCACGGAGCCGACGCCGGCGGAGCAGACGAACAGCACCCAGTCCGGCCAGCGGTAGTGCGCGGCGAGCAGCAGCACGGCCGACGAGGCGAGCGCGACGAGCGTCGCCGGACGCAGCACCCTGCGCTGCCCGTACTGGTCCACCAGCCGTGAGATCTGCGGCCCGAGCACCGCGGCGGCCAACGCGATGGTCGCCGACAGCGCACCCGCGAGCCCGTAGCGCCCGGTCAGCTGGGAGATCATCGTGACCACGCCGATGCCCATCATCGACAGCGGCATCCGGCCGACGAACCCCGCGGCGGAGAAGCCCTTGGAGCCGGGCGCGGCGAACAGGGCGAGGTAGGGGCTGGGCACGTGGCTCTCCGGTGGTCCGGTCACGCGTGGACGACGGCTCGGCACGGCGTGAACGAAGGCGGCTCGTAAGGTCCGAATGCAGCTGATACAACTTACGAGAGTTAGGTCACCCTAACTCACTGCCGAGCCGTCGGCGGCCGACCGGCGAAAACAGGCCGGTACCCCACTGGTCACCCCACCGTTTCCCGGCTGTCGGTGCCGGGTGGCAGGATCGACTCATGCCAGACGCGCTCGATGCCAGCCCCTACGACGCCCTGCTCCTGCTCTCCTTCGGCGGCCCGGAAGGCCCGGACGACGTCGTCCCCTTCCTGGAGAACGTGACGCGAGGGCGCGGCATCCCCAGGGAACGCCTCAAGGAAGTCGGTCAGCACTACTTCCTGTTCGGCGGGGTCAGCCCCATCAACGACCAGAACCGCGCCCTGCTGGACGCCCTGCGCAAGGACTTCGCCGACCACGGCCTGGATCTGCCGATCCACTGGGGCAACCGCAACTGGGCCCCGTACCTGACCGACACCCTGCGCGAGATGGTCGCCGACGGCCGCCGCCGCATCCTCGTCCTCGCCACCAGCGCCTACGCCTCGTACTCCGGCTGCCGCCAGTACCGCGAGAACCTCGCCGACGCGCTGGCCGCCCTGGAGGCCGAGGGCCTCGACCTGCCGAAGGTCGACAAGCTGCGCCACTACTTCAACCACCCCGGCTTCCTCGAGCCCATGATCGACGGCGTGATCGAGTCCCTCGCCGACCTCCCCGAGGAGGTCCGGGACGGCGCCCACATCGCGTTCACGACCCACTCCATCCCCACCGCGTCCGCCGACACCTCCGGCCCGGTCGAGGACCACGGCGACGGCGGCGCGTACGTCAGGCAGCACCTGGACGTGGCACGGCTCGTCGCCGACGCCGTCCGCGAGCGCACCGGCGTCGACCACCCCTGGCAGCTCGTCTACCAGTCCCGCTCCGGCGCCCCGCACATCCCCTGGCTGGAGCCCGACATCTGCGACCACCTGGAGGAGCGCCACGCCGCCGGAGTCCCCGCCGTCGTGATGGCCCCCATCGGCTTCGTCTCCGACCACATGGAGGTCCTCTACGACCTCGACACGGAGGCCAGGGCCAAGGCCGAGGAACTGGGCCTGCCGGTGCGCCGCTCGGCCACGGTCGGCGCCGATGCGCGGTTCGCCGCCGCGATCCGCGAGCTCGTCCTGGAGCGCGCCGCGGTCGAGAGCGGCCACGAGGTCACACCCTGCGCCCTGGGTGCCCTCGGTTCGAGCCACCACCTCTGCCCGGTGGGCTGCTGCCCGGCCCGCGCCCCCCGCCCCGCCGCCGCGGGCGCCGACAGCCCCTACGCATGAGGAGCCCCGTGACCGACTCCCTGCACACGGACCTGCTCAAGCTCGCGCACGAGGCCGCCCGCCGGGCCGGCGAACTGCTGCGCGACGGCCGCCCGGCCGACCTCGCGGTCGCCGCGACCAAGTCGAGCCCCATCGACGTGGTCACCGAGATGGACATCGCCGCGGAGCGGCTCATCACCGGCCTCATCTCCGACCACCGCCCCGACGACGGCTTCCTCGGCGAGGAGGGTGCCGCCAGCGAGGGCACCAGCGGCATCCGCTGGGTGATCGACCCCCTCGACGGCACCGTGAACTACCTCTACGGGCTCCCCACCTGGGCCGTCTCCATCGCGGCCGAGGAAAACGGCGAGACCGTCGCCGGCGTGGTCGTCATCCCGATGCGCGGCGAGACGTACCACGCCGTCCGCGGCGGCGGAGCGTGGGCCACCGGCGGCCGGGAGGGCGAGCGCAGGCTGGCCTGCCGCCCGACCGCGCCCCTGGAGCAGGCCCTGGTCTCCACCGGCTTCAACTACGTCACCGAGGTCCGCGCCCACCAGGCCGAGGTCGCCCACAAGCTGATCCCCCTCCTGCGCGACATCCGCCGCGGCGGCTCGGCCGCGGTCGACCTGTGCGACCTCGCCGCGGGCCGCCTCGACGGCTACTACGAGCGCGGCCTGCACCCCTGGGACCTCGCCGCGGGCGACCTCATCGCCCGGGAAGCGGGCGTCCTGACCGGTGGACGCCCCGGAGAGCGCCCGTCACGCGCTCTGGCAGTCGCGGGTACCCCTGGCGTCTTCGAGCCCCTCCAGCACCTTCTGGAGGACTTCGGCGCCTGGCACGACTGACCCAAGAAAACACAGCAGGGCCCCGGCGCTGGATTCGCCGGGGCCCCACCGTGCTGCGCCGATCAGACGCTGAACGCGCCGACCTCCACACCGTGCTCGTAGGCGAGGCGGCGCAGGTCGTCGAGCTCGGCCTGCTCCACCTCGACGAGGAAGTCGTCGCCCTCGTCGCGAGCCCGCGTCAGGTCGGACTCGGTCGCCCTTATGCGCTGCAGAAGTCCTGCGGTGAATGCGTCCATGCTGCGCCCCCTCGTCCTGGGTCGTGGGTCGATGGCACGGGGGTGTGCCGTTCGGAAGGGGCGATCACGTCTCCAGTAGGTGCCCAGCGCTGCCCAGGCTGGGCGGCGACGGTGCCGGACACCCACGCCCACTCTGCTGCAAGCGGATCGAGGCGTGCCGCATGGTGGTACGGCACATGCAGAGCGTGATCGCGGGGTGTAAAGCCGTCCTCCCCCCGCTCCGTTCCGCGGAAACCTCAACGGAACGAGAAAATCTGACATTCCCCTGCCTCATACCTGCCCTTCAGGCTCCGCTCACCCGTCTTACAGCCGACTTATGGCCGAAAAGGGCAGGATGGAGCAACACACCCGTCAAGACTCCTGCCCGCGTGCGCTCACTGAGTGCTACGCGGGTGGACACAGGAAGGACAAGCGACGTGCGCGTACTCGTCGTCGAGGACGAGCAACTGCTCGCCGATGCGGTGGCCACCGGACTGCGCCGGGAGGCCATGGCCGTCGACGTCGTGTACGACGGTGCGGCCGCCCTGGAGCGCATCGGCGTCAACGACTACGACGTGGTCGTCCTCGACCGCGACCTCCCGCTCGTGCACGGCGACGACGTCTGCCGCAAGATCGTCGAGCTGGGCATGCCCACGCGCGTGCTGATGCTCACGGCGTCCGGCGACGTCAGCGACCGTGTCGAGGGTCTGGAGATCGGCGCCGACGACTATCTGCCCAAGCCCTTCGCGTTCAGCGAGCTGACGGCACGCGTGCGTGCCCTGGGCCGCCGTACGAGCGTGCCCCTGCCGCCCGTCCTGGAGCGCGCCGGGATCAAGCTCGACCCGAACCGCCGCGAGGTCTTCCGCGACGGCAAGGAGGTCCAGCTCGCGCCCAAGGAGTTCGCCGTCCTGGAGGTGCTGATGCGCAGCGAGGGCGCGGTCGTCTCCGCGGAACAGCTGCTCGAGAAGGCCTGGGACGAGAACACCGACCCGTTCACGAACGTCGTGCGTGTCACCGTGATGACGCTGCGCCGGAAGCTGGGCGAGCCCCCGGTGATCGTCACCGTCCCCGGCTCCGGCTACCGGATCTGATCCCCCGTGGCCGCGACACCCGCGCCTCCCCAGGCGCCCCCGAAGCCCACGTGGGACCCCAGGCGGCCGCAGGCCCCGTTCCCGTGGCTGCGCCCGACCATCCGGATACGGCTCACGCTGCTGTACGGCGGCATGTTCCTGATCGCCGGCATCCTGCTGCTGTCGATCATCTACCTGCTGGCCGCGAACGCGCTCAATGTGGGCAGCGAGCTGCCCTTCAAGATCCTCTCGGGTCAGGTGGCCAGCGAGACCTGCAACTTCCCGAGCTCGCCGACCGCGACGGAGCTCAACCGCGCGATGGCCGAGTGCGCGAACGAGCAGCGTCGGCACGCGCTGGACGACCTGCTCAGCCGCTCCCTGCTGACCCTGCTCGGCCTCGCGATCATCGCCTTCGCCTTCGGCTACGCCATGGCCGGGCGCGTGCTGTCCCCGCTCGGCCGGATCACCCGTACCGCGCGCGCCGTGGCGGGCTCGGACCTGTCCCGTCGTATCGAGCTGGACGGCCCGGACGACGAGCTGAAGGAGCTGGCCGACACCTTCGACGACATGCTGGAGCGGCTGCAGCGGGCCTTCACGGCTCAGCAGCGCTTTGTCGGGAACGCCTCGCACGAGCTGAGAACACCGCTGGCGATCAACCGCACGCTGCTCGAAGTGCATCTGTCCGACCCGAACGCGCCCGTGGAGCTCCAGCAGCTCGGCAAGACGCTGCTGGCGACCAACGAGCGCAGTGAGCAGCTCGTGGAGGGGCTGCTGCTGCTGGCCCGCAGCGACAACCAGATCGTCGAGCGCAAGCCGGTCGACCTGGCGGAGGTGGCCTCCCAGGCCATCGACCAGGTGCACGGCGAGGCGGAGGCCAAGGGCGTGGAGATCCGCGGCAAGCGCGAGCCGGCGGTCGTCCAGGGCAATGGCGTGCTGCTGGAGCGGATCGCCCTGAACCTGGTGCAGAACGCCGTGCGGTACAACGTGACCGAGGACGGCTGGGTCGAGGTCCTCACGGAGATCCGGCACGGGCAGGCGGTGCTGGTGGTCTCGAACACCGGGCCGGTCGTGCCGGCGTACGAGATCGACAACCTCTTCGAGCCGTTCCGACGGCTGCGTACCGAACGCACGGGCAGCGACAAGGGCGTCGGCCTGGGCCTGTCCATCGTCCGGTCCGTGGCCCGGGCGCACGGCGGCCACATCGTGGCCACACCGCGCGAGGGAGGAGGGCTCGTGATGCGAGTCACCCTGCCCGTCTGAGATCATGTCGCGACACACGCGGGGATGTTCGCTTTGCGCGGAATTCTCGGGACCCTGTTCTGACGTTTTCGTGTGTGATCGATCACAGGGGCGATTTTCTGGCCATCTACTCTGCGTGATCATGAGTCTCGTCGGAAAGCCGGGAAAATCCGGGTTTTCGGGGGTCCTGATCACGGGAAGTACACGGTGAGACGCCTTTGAAGTGCGGCATTAGGACCGTGTACGGTCCCGATCGCCATCCATGCCGATCACTCTTGAGGAGTCGGGTTGGGTGTCGATTGAGTAACAGACCTTGATGTGAGGCAAAATCTCCGCCTCGGGTCGGGCACAAGTCCGGCCTCTCACGCGTTACGTGCGCTGGAGACACTGCAGACACCCAGAGGGGGAGAGCGACATGGCAACCGACTACGACACCCCACGCAAGACCGATGACGACGTCGACTCGGACAGCCTTGAAGAACTGAAGGCCCGTCGTAACGACAAGTCGGCCTCCGCGGTCGACGTGGACGAATTCGAGGCCGCCGAGGGCCTCGAACTGCCGGGCGCGGACCTCTCCAATGAGGAGTTGGCCGTCCGCGTGCTGCCCAAGCAGCAGGACGAGTTCACCTGCATGAGCTGCTTCCTGGTGCACCACCGCAGCCAGCTGGCCCGGGAGAAGAACGGGCAGCCGATCTGCCGCGACTGCGACTGAGGACGGGTCGGCCGTGACTGGCTCGACCCCTCCTCGGAAGCGCCGCTTCCCCCTACGGGGAGCGGACAAAGGGCCGTCCGACGGCCCTCACGGCGTGCGTGACGACGAGCGGGGCTCATCCCACGGGGAAACGGTCCCCGGGGGACAGGCCTCGCTCGAACCGGCGGATGGCCGGACTGACCTCCCGGTGCCGCTGGAGAGCCCCGCGCCCGTCGCCCGGCGACGGGCCGCGGCGATGCGGGGCAAGGCCGGCGAGATGGCCAGGGAAGGCATCCGCAAGGGCGGAGACCGCGCAAAGGCGGGCTTGGCGTACCTCGCCGACCGGATCATCGAGATTGCCCCGCGCGTGCCCGTACGCGACCTTCAGGCGCTCCGCAGGCAGTTCCCGGGCCTGGGGCCCGAAGAGCTCGCCGACAAGCTCGTGGCGGGTGCAGCGAGCGCCACGGCGACGGTCGGGGCGGGGATCGGTGCGGCGGCGATGCTGCCCGTGCCACCGGCGATGCCGGCCGAACTGGCCGCGGAGATCACCGGGGTCGCGGCGATCGAGCTGAAGCTCATCGCCGAACTTCACGAGGTGTACGGCCTGCGGCCGCCGGGGAACCTGAAGGACCGCAGCACCGCCTACCTGCGCTCGTGGTCGGGGGAGCGCGGAATCGACGTGATGAAGCCGTCGTCCCTGGACTCGGCCCTCGGGGGCCGGATGAAGCGCGAACTCCGCCAGCAGATCATGAAGCGGATGGTGCGCGACCTGCCGAATCTGATGCCGTTCATGGTGGGAGCCGCCGTCGGGGCGGTCATGAACCGGCGTGACACGAAGAAGGTCGCGGCACGCATCCGGACGGACCTGCGGAAGATGCAGGTGTCCTGGGACGCGCTGCCCGCTCTGCCGCCGCTGGAGACGCCGGCGGACCCCCTGGCCATCGGGGAGATCCCCAGACAGCTCGGCCGGCGCAAGGACCGCCGCAGGGGCTGACGGCGCGCGGGCGGTTCTAAGGGGTCCTTGCACCATGCCCGCCCGGGTCGCGCGGCCTGGCACCGCACCTCGCCGCGTTGCCGAAGAGCCCTAGAAGCTCCTCCCCCACTCTCGGCTTCGCTCGAGCGGGGGGACCCCCATCGAGGGCTCTCCGGCGCCTTGCGATGCACGGCACCAGACCACGCGACCTGATCGGGCGCTCATTGTGCAAGGACCCCTAAGCCGCGGCAGCCCGGGCGGTCTTGAGGGCCTCCGCCAGGCGTTCCGGCTCCCGCGTCGACAGGTACAGGTACGGCGTCGGGTCAGCGGGGTCGGTGACCTCCACGCGCAGGGCGGTGGGGATGTAGGAGCGCAGCAGCAGGAACGCGCGGGTGTCCGCCTTGTAGGTGCGCCAGGCCCGGGCCTCCTCCGCGTCCAGGACCTCCGCCTCGCCCAGGGCCGTGACCGGGATCTTCGCCTCGCCCGCGAGCAGGGAGTCCCCCACGACCCGGATGCGGATCGAGCCGTACGAGCTGGCCGCGACGGCCGCGGCCGCGGTGCCGCCAACCAGGCCGGCGAGCAACGGCAGCGTGCCGAAGGGAAGCAGGACGAGGGCGAACGAAACCCCCACCAGGAAGGAGATCAACCACCAGGAGCGGGGGGCCGTGAGACGTTCTTCGTACGGGGCCGCGGAGAGCTGCATGGAGCCAAGCTTGGCACGGTGTCCGGATGTGGCCGACGCGCGGGTAAGGTCTGCGGCTGTGAGTGGTACTTCCGCAGCTGTCGATCCTCCCGCCGACGCCGTGAAACCGGTGCGGCACCCCGACGCTCCCGCGCCCGGTGAGCTCCTCGGTGCCCACTACGAACAGTGTTTCGGGTGCGGCGGTGAGCAGTCGCACGGGCTGCACCTGGAGGCGCGGGCCGGCGAAGGGGTCACCATCACCGCCGAGTTCACCGTGCAGCCCGCCCACCAGGGGGCTCCCGGACTCGCGCACGGCGGAGTCCTCACGAGTGCCCTCGACGAGACCCTCGGCTCGCTGAACTGGCTGCTGCGCACGATCGCCGTGACCGGCCGGCTGGAGACCGACTTCGTGCGGCCCGTGCCCGTGGGCACCACGCTGTACCTGGAGGCCGAGGTGACCGCGGTGGCCGGGCGCAAGATCTACTCGACCGCGACCGGCCGCGTCGGCGGCCCCGACGGGCCCGTGGCCGTGCGGGCCGACGCCCTCTTCATCGAGGTCAGGGTCGAGCACTTCGTCAACCACGGCCGCGAGGAAGAGATCCAGGCCGCGATGAGCGACCCGGACCAGGTCCGGCGCGCCCGCGCCTTCGAGGTGAACCCGTGAGCCCCGCGAGCCCCGTGAGCCCCGTCGGCCGTGAGTCCCTGAACGTCCTGATCCGGCGCGTCGACCCCGACGTACCGCTTCCGACGTACGAGCACCCCGGCGACGCGGGGGCCGATCTGCGGACCACCGAGGGCTGCGAACTGAGGCCGGGCGAGCGGGCCGTGCTGCCCACGGGGGTGTCCATCGCGCTCCCGGAGGGGTACGCGGCCTTCGTGCACCCGCGTTCGGGGCTCGCCGCCCGATGCGGTGTCGCCCTCGTGAATGCCCCGGGGACGGTTGATGCCGGGTACCGTGGGGAGATCAAGGTGATCGTGGTGAATCTCGACCCGCGCGAGTCCGTGCGGTTCGAGCGCTTCGACCGGATTGCCCAACTGGTCGTCCAGCAGGTCGAGAGGGTCCGCTTCCAGGAGGTCGCGGAGCTTCCCGATTCGGTGCGGGCCGAGGGGGGCTTCGGGTCCACCGGTGGCCACGCCGCGGTGGACGGCGCAAGTGGCACAAGGGGTCAGGCCGCCGTAGGCGGCGCGACGGGTGGGAATCGATACGCTTCGGTCGTATCCGACCGGGAAGGACAGTGACGTGTTCGGACGTCGCAAGAAGAGGGATGCCGCCGAGGACGCGGCCGGCGAGGCCGAGCAGGTCGTCGACAGTGTCGACACTGAGGCGGACGAGGAAGAGGGCGAGCGCGAGCGGGTGAGGCTCGAGCCGGAGCCGCGGCCCGACGGGCCCTGGGACGACTCCGAGGTCCGTGACCCGGCCGAGGGCCGGGTGGATCTCGGCGGTCTGTTCGTGCCGGGGGTCGACGGCATGGAGCTGCGGGTCGAGGTCGCGGGCGACGCGATCGTCGCGGCGACGGTCGTCCTGCGCGACAGCGCCGTCCAGCTGCAGGCCTTCGCCGCGCCCAAGCGCGAGGGCATCTGGGGCGAGGTGCGCGAGGAGATCGGCGCCGGGATCACCCAGCAGGGCGGCATCATCGACGAGGTCGAGGGCCCGCTGGGCTGGGAGCTGCGCGCTCAGGTACCGGTACAGCTGCCGGACGGCACGGGCGGATTCCAGGTGGTGCGGTTCGTCGGTGTGGACGGGCCCCGCTGGTTCCTGCGCGGCGTGATCTCGGGGCAGGGCGCGGTGCAGCCGCAGGCCGCCGGTCTGCTGGAGCAGATCTTCCGGGACACGGTCGTGGTCCGCGGGGAAGGCCCGATGGCGCCTCGCGACCCGATCGTCCTGAAGCTGCCGAACGACGCTCAGATGGTGCCCGAGGGAGTCCAGCAGGACGATGGCTCGTCGCGCTTCTCCGGCGGCATGGGGCAGCTCCAGCGCGGCCCGGAGATCACCGAGGTCCGCTAGCGGGCTGAGCCGCACAGGGCCGTGCCACAGGGCCGTACCCCTCGGGGTGCGGCCCTTTCACATGCCCGGGTTCACTTGCCCGGGCTGTTCGCGTCCGGGGCGTCAGGGTTGTGTCAAAGGTGTCCCCTGAGCCACCCGGCGTCCCCTTTGTCGGCATCGTTGGCCGTAAGGTCGACGCTGCGTAGGCAGGGGTTACCGGAAGACAATGGGGACATGGCACGCGGCAAGCTGCGGATCTATCTCGGCGCGGCACCGGGCGTGGGCAAGACCTACGCGATGCTGTCCGAGGCGCACCGGAGGGTCGAACGGGGCACGGACTGCGTGGTCGCCTTCGTGGAGCACCACGACCGGCAGCGCACCGAGGTGCTGCTGCACGGGCTCGAGCAGGTCCGGCGCAGGCAGCTCGACCACCGGGGCACGTCCTTCACCGAGATGGACGTCGACGCCGTCCTGGCCCGCCACCCCCAGGTCGCCCTGGTGGACGAGCTGGCCCACACCAACGTCCCGGGCTCGCGCAACGCCAAGCGCTGGCAGGACGTGGAGGAACTGCTCGTCGCCGGGATCGACGTGGTCTCGACGGTGAACATCCAGCACCTGGAGTCGCTGGGCGACGTGGTCGAGTCGATCACGGGGGTGCGGCAGCGGGAGACCCTGCCCGACGAGGTGGTCCGCCGCGCCGACCAGATCGAACTGGTGGACATGTCGCCGCAGGCGCTGCGCCGGCGTATGGCACACGGCAACATCTACAAGCCGGACAAGGTCGACGCGGCCCTGTCGAACTACTTCCGGCCGGGCAACCTCACCGCGCTGCGCGAGCTGGCGCTGCTGTGGGTGGCGGACCGCGTCGACGAGTACCTGAAGCAGTACCGCAGCGAGCACCGGGTGTCGGCGATCTGGGGTTCCCGGGAGCGGATCGTGGTCGGTCTGACCGGCGGTCCCGAGGGGCGGACGCTGATCCGGCGGGCGGCCCGGCTCGCGGAGAAGGGCGCCGGCGGCGAGGTGCTGGCCGTGTACATAGCGCGCAGTGACGGACTGACCTCCGCCTCACCCAAGGAACTGGCCGTGCAGCGCACCCTCGTCGAGGATCTCGGCGGTACGTTCCACCATGTCGTCGGCGACGACATACCGGCCGCGCTGCTGGAGTTCGCCCGCGGGGCCAACGCCACGCAGGTCGTTCTCGGCTCCTCGCGCCGCAAGAGCTGGCAGTACGTCTTCGGGCCCGGCGTCGGCGCGACGGTCGCCCGGGAGTCGGGGGCCGACATCGACGTGCACATCGTGACCCACGACGAGGTCGCCAAGGGGCGCGGGCTGCCGGTGGCGCGGGGCGCGCGGCTCGGGCGGGCCCGGATCATCTGGGGCTGGGCGGTCGGCGTGGCCGGCCCGGCGATCCTGGCGGTGCTGCTGAACACGGTCCACCTCGGGTTCGCCAACGACATGCTGCTGTTCCTGACACTGACGGTGGCGGCGGCGCTGCTCGGCGGCCTCCTGCCGGCGCTCGCCTCGGCGGCCTTCGGGTCGCTGCTGCTGAACTACTTCTACACACCGCCCCTGCACCGGCTGACGATCGCCGACCCCAAGCACATCGTCGCCCTAGCGATCTTCGTGGGCGTCGCGGTGTCGGTCGCGTCGGTGGTGGACGTGGCGGCCCGCCGGACCCATCAGGCGGCGCGGCTGCGCGCGGAGTCGGAGATCCTTTCCTTCCTCGCGGGTAACGTCCTGCGCGGCGAGACCAGCCTGGAGGCGCTGCTGGAGCGGGTGCGCGAGACCTTCGGCATGGAGTCGGCGGCCCTGCTGGAGCGGCACAGCGACGTCGACCCGTGGACCTGCGCGGGACACGTCGGCCTCGGGCGGCCGGTGGACCGGCCCGAGGCCGCGGACGTGGACGTGCCGGTCGGGGACCACATGGCGCTGGCGCTCACCGGCCGGGTGCTGCCCGCCGAGGACCGCCGGGTGCTGGCCGCGTTCGCCGCGCAGGCCGCCGTGGTGCTGGACCGCCGCCGCCTCCAGGAGGAGGCCGACCGGGCCCGCACGCTGGCCGAGGGCAACCGCATCCGCACGGCACTTCTGGCCGCCGTCAGCCATGACCTCCGTACGCCCCTGGCCGCGATCAAGGCGGCGGTCTCCAGCCTGCGATCCGACGACGTGACCTGGTCGGAGGAGGACCAGGCGGAGCTGCTGGAGGGCATCGAGGAGGGCGCCGACCGGCTCGACCACCTGGTGGGCAACCTGCTGGACATGTCACGGCTCCAGACAGGTACGGTCACCCCGCTGATCCGGGAGATCGACCTCGACGAGGTGGTGCCGATGGCGCTCGGCGGGGTCCCCGAGGACAGCGTGGACAGCGTCGACCTGGACATCCCGGAGAGCCTGCCCATGGTCGCCGTGGATCCGGGGCTGCTGGAGCGCTCGGTGGCCAACCTGGTCGAGAACGCCGTCAAGTACAGCCCGCCCGGCGGGGCCGTCCTGGTCGCCGCCAGCGCCCTCGCCGACCGGGTCGAGGTGCGGGTGGTCGACCGGGGGCCAGGTGTGCCGGACGAGGCGAAGGAGCGCATATTCGAGCCCTTCCAGCGCTACGGTGACGCTCCGCGCGGGGCGGGCGTGGGCCTCGGCCTCGCGGTCGCGCGCGGGTTCGCCGAGGCCATGGGCGGCACGCTCGACGCCGAGGACACGCCCGGCGGCGGCCTCACCATGGTGCTGACGCTCCGCGCTGCGGGACCGCGCGTGGACGTCCTCGAAGCGGACGCCGCACAGGTACGTCCCGTGGAACCGGAAAGGCAGGTCTCATGACCCGGGTGCTCGTGATCGACGACGAGCCGCAGATCGTGCGCGCCCTCGTGATCAACCTCAAGGCGCGCAAGTACGAGGTCGACGCGGCACACGACGGCGCCACCGCCCTGCAGCTGGCCGCCGCACGCCACCCCGACGTGGTCGTCCTCGACCTGGGCCTGCCCGACATGGACGGCGTCGAGGTGATCAGGGGCCTGCGCGGCTGGACACGTGTTCCGATCCTGGTGCTGTCCGCCCGGCACTCCTCCGACGAGAAGGTCGAGGCGCTGGACGCGGGCGCCGACGACTACGTCACCAAGCCCTTCGGCATGGACGAGCTGCTGGCGCGGCTGCGGGCCGCGGTGCGCCGTGCCGAACCGACCGGGGACGATGAGGACGACGTGATGGTGGAGACCGGTGAGTTCACCGTCGACCTGGCCGCGAAGAAGGTGAACCGGGGAGGGAAGGACGTACGGCTGACGCCCACGGAGTGGCATCTGCTGGAGGTGCTGGTGCGCAACACGGGGCGGCTGGTCAGCCAGCGGCAGCTGTTGCAGGAGGTGTGGGGGCCGTCGTACGGGACGGAGACCAATTACCTGCGGGTGTACATGGCCCAGCTGCGGAGGAAGCTGGAGGCCGATCCGTCGCACCCGAAGCACTTCATCACCGAGCCGGGGATGGGGTACCGGTTCGAGAAGTGAGCGACGTGAGCCGCCTCCCACGAGGGCTCCGCCCAGGAGTACGTCGCCGTCAGTGGGCCCCGGTACGCTTCAGATATGACTGCTGTTCCTCGTTCCGAAAAGCCGGTGGGCCGGTTCCGGCGCATGCTCGACCGGCTTTCCTCGTCCCAGGAGGACCTGGAGTCGGAGGAGCTGCGCGAGGACGCCGAGACCGCGGGATGTACGCGCATCGGCGACTGTCATGACCGGCAGATCGTGACGGTTACTGGTACCTTGCGCACGGTCACCCTGCGGCCCCGCGCGGGCGTCCCGGCCCTGGAGGCCGAGCTGTTCGACGGTTCCGCGGCGCTGGACGTGGTGTGGCTCGGCAGGCGTTCCATAGTCGGGATAGAACCGGGGCGCAAGCTGATCGCATCGGGCCGGATCTCGATGAGCCGCGGCCGCCGGGTGCTGTTCAACCCCAAGTACGAACTCAGGCCCCTCGGACGGGAGTAGCCGGTGACGTCGCTCGACAAGCCGACCGAAGACACTCAGCAGCAGGACGCCCGGGCGGTGACGGAGGCAGCGCTGTTCGAGGCGTTCGGCGGGGTCCGGGGCATGGTCGAGACCGTGGTGCCGGGCCTCCTCTTCGTCACCATCTTCACGATCAACAAGGACCTGCACATGTCCGCGATCGCCGCGCTCGCGGTGTCGCTGGTCCTGGTCGTGGTCCGGCTGGCCATGAAGGACACCGTGAAGCACGCCTTCAGCGGTGTCTTCGGCGTCGCCTTCGGTGTGGTCTTCGCGATGATGACCGGCAACGCCAAGGACTTCTACCTGCCCGGCATGATCTACACGCTGGGTCTGTCGCTGGCGTACATCATCACGGCCCTGTGCGGTGTGCCGCTGATCGGTCTGATGCTCGGCCCGGTCTTCAAGGAGAACCTGTCCTGGCGCACGCGGAACCCGGGCCGCAAGAAGGCGTACACCAAGGCCAGTTGGGCCTGGGGACTGATCCTGCTCGCCAAGTGCGCGATCCTCTTCCCGCTGTACTGGTGGGCGGACACGGCGCAGCTGGGCTGGGTGCTGGTGGCGTTGAAGATTCCGCCGTTCCTGCTGGCCGTGTGGCTGACCTGGGTGTTCCTGGCGAAGGCGCCCGCGCCGATCGACGTGTTCGCGGAGATGGAGGCGGCGGAGAAGGCCGAGGAGGAGAAGGCCGACGAGGAGAAGGCGGCCGCGGAGGCCGGAGGGCGGCACCGGCGGGACGCCTAGCGCCCGGTGCCCTCAAACGCCGGTCGGGCTGGAATGCCCGACCGGCGTCAGCAGGCTACGCGTCCTCCCGGCGCACCGACAGCAGGTCCTCCAACTGTTCCTCCCTCGCCTGCGCGGCCACGAAGAGCAGCTCGTCGCCCGCCTCCAGGGAGTCGTCCCGGGAGGGGGTGAGGACGCGGGTGCCGCGGATGATGGTGACCAGGGAGGTGTCCTCGGGCCACTCCACGTCGCCGACCTGGGTGCCGGCCAGGGCGGACTCCTCGGGCAGGGTGAGTTCGACGAGGTTGGCGTCGCCGTGGCTGAAGCGCAGCAGCCGGACCAGATCGCCGACGCTCACCGCCTCCTCGACCAGGGCCGACATCAGGCGCGGGGTGGAGACGGCGACGTCCACGCCCCAGGACTCGTTGAACAGCCACTCGTTCTTCGGGTTGTTCACACGGGCGACGACGCGCGGGACGCCGTACTCCGTCTTGGCCAGCAGGGAGACGACCAGGTTGACCTTGTCGTCGCCCGTCGCGGCGATCACGACGTTGCAGCGCTGGAGCGCCGCCTCGTCGAGAGAGGTGATCTCGCAGGCGTCGGCGAGCAGCCACTCCGCCTGCGGGACACGCTCGACCGAGATGGCCGTCGGCGCCTTGTCGACGAGCAGGACCTCGTGGCCGTTCTCCAGGAGCTCGCCCGCGATCGAGCGGCCCACCGCACCGGCTCCGGCAATGGCGACCCTCATCAGTGACCGCCTTCCTGCGGGCCCTCGGCGAACGACGCCTCGATCTTCTCGACGTCGTCCGTACGCATCATCACGTGCACCAGGTCGCCCTCCTGCAGCACCGTCTGCGAGGTGGGCAGGATCGCCTCGCCGAGGCGCGTCAGGAACGCCACACGGACGCCCGTCTCCTCCTGCATCTTGCTGATCTTGTGGCCGACCCAGGCGGCCGAGGCGTGCACCTCGGCGAGCTGGACGCCGCCGGTGGGGTCGCGCCACAGCGGCTCGGCGCCGGACGGCAGCAGGCGGCGCAGCATCTGGTCGGCCGTCCAGCGGACCGTGGCGACCGTCGGGATCCCCAGGCGCTGGTAGACCTCGGCGCGCCGGGGGTCGTAGATGCGGGCGGCGACGTTCTCGATGCCGAACATCTCCCGGGCCACACGCGCGGCGATGATGTTGGAGTTGTCGCCGCTGGAGACGGCGGCGAAGGCGCCGGCCTCCTCGATGCCCGCCTCGCGCAGCGTGTCCTGGTCGAAACCGACTCCGGTGACCCGGCGGCCGCCGAAGGAGGAGCCCAGGCGTCGGAAGGCGGTGGGGTCCTGGTCGATCACGGCGACCGTGTGCCCCTGTTGCTCCAGGGTCTGGGCGAGAGCGGAACCCACTCTGCCGCAGCCCATGATCACGATATGCACGGCCTTACACCACACTCCCCGCAGGCCGTGCGGCCTGCGTCAACGTCTTGCTCATGTCCCTCTCTCGGCTTGCCGGGCAACGGGCGCGGCCTGCTCGGGCCGCCAGGCACCATCATGCCGGTGATTCTCGGCCATGCCCCTGTTCGGGGCCGGGGCGCCGCCGCGGACTGCCGTTTCCAACGTATCGGTCGGGCGGAAGCGGGGCGGAGAGGCCCGAAGTGTCAGGGCTGCGGGGGATTGGTCCACACGCGTACGTCCGTGCTCGGGAGGCCGACCTCGAAGCCCCCGTCGACGGCGTGGCGCGCGAGCAGCGCCCGCAGGCGGGCGTCGAACTCCCCAAGGGCCTCGCCGAACAGGTGCGGGGCCGAGAACGACATGGAGTACTGCTCCGCGACGACGTCGTCGACCGTCCGGTGCAGCGTTCCCCCGGCCTTCACCACGATCCGCCGGGGGCCGACGAAGCCCGCCCGCGCCAGTACGTCCTCCTCGCCGCCGGGGGTGCCCTGCGGCAGCAGCCGGCGGCCGGCGCGTCTGACCTCGCCGAGGAACTCACGGACGAGCGTGTCGATCTCCGTCCGGGGGATTCCTCCGTCGTGCGGCCGCTCGGTCTTCACGTCGGCGATGTGCACGAGGTGGCCGCCGGTCCGAAGGGCCCTGCGCAGGTTGCGGGCGACGCGGCCGCGGTCCATCCAGTGGAACGACTGTGCGAAGACGGCCGTGTCGATCTCCCCGTCGTCGAACAAGACGTCCTCGGCCGGTCGGGTGAGCCAGGTGATGGTGGTGATTCCCGCCGCGGCGGCGAGCTCCCGGCCCCGCTCGACCATGTCCGGGTCGGGATCCACGGCCACGACCCGCGCGAAGTGCCCGGCGAGGGGGCGGGCGAGCGTGCCGGGCCCGCAGCCGAGGTCCGCGAGGGTTCCCGTGCCGTCGAGGGCCAGCTCGGCGGCGAGGGCGTCGGCGAGGCCGTCCGCGTACGGCAGCCGACCGCGCTCGTAATGCCCGGCCACCCCCTTGAACAGGTGGTCGTCCCATGCCTCGAACAGGGGCGCGTCATGGGGGTGCTCGTGGTGGGGGTGCTTGTCCTCGGGGTGCGCGTCGTGGGGATGCTCGCCGTGGGGGTGCTCCCGATTCCGCGCGTGGTCCTGATCCCCCGCGTGCTTCTGATCCGGCACAGCCGTCCTCCCATCCGGCACAGCCGGCTCCCGTGCGGGGCCGCCCCTCGGCCGGTTCCGTAACGGGCCTTCCCATTCAGCGGCGAGTGATGCTCCGCACGCTCCACACAGTCAGGAATCCGAGGCCGAGGAGCGCGGCGGCGGCGCCGACGAGCACGGCGATCGCGGGCATGGAACCTCCTGAGGACGAGGACGGACGGGGTTCAGCCATCTAGGCACGGGGGTGGCCATGGCCGCGGAATCCGTCGCGTTCCGGGCCCCGGATTTCACTCGTGAGGCAGAACAGGGATGGCAGGTGGGCTTGCCCGTGTTCGACGCCGTACGATCCTCTGTTGTGTCCAAACTGACCGACGTGCCCAAGCGGATTCTGATCGGGCGCGCACTGCGCAGTGATCGGCTCGGAGAAACGCTCCTGCCGAAGCGCATCGCCCTACCCGTTTTCGCCTCCGACCCGCTGTCCTCCGTCGCGTATGCGCCCGGCGAGGTGCTGCTGGTCCTGTCCATCGCGGGCGTGTCGGCGTACCACTTCAGCCCCTGGATCGCGCTCGCCGTCGTCGTGCTGATGTTCACGGTGGTCGCCTCCTACCGGCAGAACGTCCACGCCTACCCCAGCGGCGGCGGCGACTACGAGGTGGCGAACACCAACCTCGGTCCCAGGGCGGGCCTGACGGTCGCCAGCGCGCTGCTCGTCGACTACGTCCTCACCGTCGCCGTGTCGATCTCCTCGGGCATCGAGAACCTCGGCTCCGCGATCCCCTTCGTCGTCGAGCACAAGACGATCTGCGCGGTCGCCGTGATCGTGCTGCTGACGCTGATGAACCTGCGCGGCGTCAAGGAGTCCGGAAAGCTCTTCGCGATTCCCACGTACGTCTTCGTCGCGGGCGTCTTCATCATGATCGCGTGGGGCGCGTTCCGCGGGATCGTGCTCGGCGACACCATGCGGGCGCCGACGGCGCAGTTCCACATCGAGGCCGAGCACCAGGGCCTCGCGGGCTTCGCCCTCGTCTTCCTGCTGCTGCGCGCCTTCTCCTCCGGCTGTGCCGCGCTCACCGGCGTCGAGGCGATCTCCAACGGTGTTCCGGCCTTCCGCAAGCCCAAGTCGAAGAACGCGGCGTCGACGCTGGCCGCGATGGGCCTGCTCGCCGTCACCATGTTCTGCGGCATCATCGTGCTCGCCCTGGTCACCGACGTGCGGATGGCGGAGAACCCGGCCACCGACCTGCTGAAGAACGGTGTCGCGGTCGGCTCCGGCTATGTGCAGAACCCGGTGATCACCCAGGTCGCCGAGGCGGTGTTCGGCAAGGGCAGCTTCCTGTTCATCGTGCTGGCCGCGGCGACGGCCCTGGTGCTGTTCCTGGCGGCCAACACCGCCTACAACGGCTTCCCGGTGCTCGGCTCGATCCTTGCCCAGGACCGCTACCTCCCGCGCCAGCTGCACACCCGCGGCGACCGCCTCGCCTTCTCCAACGGCATCGTGCTCCTCGCCGGCGCGGCCACGCTGCTGGTGTGGATCTACGGCGCCGACTCGACCCGTCTGATCCAGCTGTACATCGTCGGCGTGTTCGTGTCCTTCACCCTCAGCCAGACCGGCATGGTCCGGCACTGGAACCGCCACCTGGCCACCGAGACGGACCCGGCCAAGCGCCGGCACATGGTCCGCTCGCGCGCCATCAACGCCTTCGGCGCCTTCTTCACCGGCCTGGTCCTGGTCGTCGTCCTCGGCACCAAGTTCACCCACGGCGCCTGGGTCGCCCTGCTCGGCATGGTGATCTTCTACGTGACGATGACCGCGATCCGCCGCCACTACGACGGCGTCTCCGCGGAACTCGCCGCCCCCGAGGGCCCCAGCGACGACAGCGTCCGTCCGTCCCGCGTCCACTCGGTGCTGCTCGTCTCCAAGATCCACCGCCCCGCCCTGCGCGCCCTGGCCTACGCCAAGCTGATGCGCTCGGACTCCCTGGAGGCGCTCACCGTCAACGTCGACCCGGCCGAGACGAAGGCGCTGCGCGAGGAGTGGGAGCGGCGCGCCATCGACGTACCGCTGAAGGTGCTCGACTCGCCCTACCGCGAGATCACGCGGCCGATCATCGAGTACGTCAAGAGCCTGCGCAAGGAGTCGCCGCGCGACGCGGTCTCCGTGATCATCCCCGAGTACGTGGTCGGCCACTGGTACGAGCACCTGCTGCACAACCAGAGCGCCCTGCGGCTGAAGGGCCGGCTGCTGTTCACTCCGGGCGTGATGGTGACGTCGGTGCCGTACCAGCTGCAGTCCTCCGAGGTGGCCAAGAAGCGGGCCCGCAAGCGGCAGGACTGGAACGCGCCGGGGTCGGTGCGTCGGGGGCCTGCGGAGCGGGCGAAGGAGTCCAGCGGCAAGAACTGACGTGCGCGGGAAACACGTAGACTGGTCGGCTGTTGTCCGGCCGTACCCCCTTGACGTTGTGGAGTCACCCCGCCATGCAGGCAGAACCGAAGAAGTCTCAGGAGGGGAACTCCCTGGTCGGGGAGGAGTACGAGGTCGAGATCGGCCCCGTCGCCCACGGCGGCCACTGCATCGCTCGTACGTCCGAGGGGCAGGTGCTGTTCGTCCGGCACGCGCTGCCGGGTGAGCGGGTCGTGGCCCGGGTGACGGAGGGCGAGGAGGGCGCCCGCTTCCTGCGCGCGGACGCGGTCGAGGTGCTGACGGCGTCGAAGGACCGTGTCGAGGCGCCCTGTCCCTTCGCGGGCCCCGGCCGCTGCGGCGGCTGCGACTGGCAGCACGCCAAGCCGGGCGCCCAGCGCCGCCTGAAGGGCGAGGTGATCGCCGAGCAGCTCCAGCACCTCGCGGGCCTCACGCCCGAGGAGGCCGGCTGGGACGGCACGGTGATGCCGGCCGAGGGCGACAAGCTGCCGGCGGGTGAGGTGCCCGCGTGGCGGACGCGCGTGCAGTACGCCGTCGACGCCGAGGGCCATGCCGGTCTGCGCCGGCACCGCTCGCACGAGGTCGAGCGGATCGACCACTGCATGATCGCCGCTCCGGGTGTCGACGAGCTGGGCGTCGAGAAGCGCGACTGGACCGGCATGGAGTCGGTCGAGGCGATCGCGGCGACGGGGTCGCAGGACCGCCAGGTGATCCTCACGCCTCGGCCCGGCGCGCGCCTGCCGATCGTCGAGCTGGACCGGCCCGTGTCCGTCATGCGAGTCGGCGAAAAGGATGGCGGCGTCCACCGCGTCCACGGCCGCCCCTTCGTCCGAGAGCGCGCCGACGACCGTACGTACCGCGTCGGCAGCGGCGGCTTCTGGCAGGTCCACCCGAAGGCCGCGGACACACTCGTGACGGCCGTCATGCAGGGCCTGCTGCCGCGCAAGGGCGAGATGGCGCTGGACCTCTACTGCGGAGCGGGGCTGTTCGCGGGCGCGCTCGCCGACCGGCTCGGCGAGAAGGGCGCGGTGCTCGGCATCGAGTCCGGCAAGCGGGCCGTCGAGGACGCCCGGCACAACCTCGCGGGCTTCGAGCGGGTGCGCATCGAACAGGGCAAGGTCGAGAGCGTGCTGCCGCGCACGGGGATCAGTGAGGTCGACCTGATCGTGCTCGATCCGCCGCGGGCGGGGGCGGGGCGGAAGACGGTGGAGCACCTCGCTTCTCTGGGGGCGCGGAGGATCGCGTACGTGGCGTGCGATCCGGCGGCGTTGGCGCGGGATCTGGGGTACTTCCGGGATGGGGGGTATCGGGTGCGGACGTTGCGGGCGTTCGATCTGTTTCCGATGACGCACCATGTGGAGTGTGTTGCGATCCTTGAACCGGCCGCAAAGGGCTCCTGACCTGCGGTTTTGTGCGTGCGCATTATGCGCGGTGTGGGCGTTACAGGTGATATCTTGACGCTGAAATGACGCTCGTGACGCTCATTTGACGCTCGTTCTGATGGGGTGTCAGACGACTTTTTGGCAGCTCAAGTACTTTCACGCTGACCAGAATCGGTGACGCGTCGAGGACTGGTGACGCTCTCGATGATGCAGCCGTAAGTCCCAGCGGGACTCCGGCGGCAAGGAGCCGCTCTTCCGGGTCTATACAGGGCGCGCCCGTGCGGTGTGGGCTGGAGGCTGTGGAACGACGGCCTGCTCCGAACGAACGGCAGTGTGCGCTGCTTGAGCGGCTCGCGGCTGGTGAGGAACCAGGAGCCTGGGCGCCGGGGGAGTGGCGCTCGACGCGTGCCCTGCGTGACCGTGGGCTTTTGACGGTGGACAAGGGCGGCGGTGCTGCCCTTGTGGAGGTCACGGAGGCCGGCCGTTTCTATCTCCGTCATGGCCGCTATCCCGACGAGGCGGAGCCTGCTGACCGCGGTGAGCCGTCGGTGCTGGCCGAGTCTCCGGCGCCGTACAGCGAGCGGCCCGTCGCCCGTGCGCGGCGTGCGAAAGCTCGCGAGTTGGTCGAACGGCTCCTCGCCGAAGGGCACGTCCGGTTCGCCCATGCCGATGATGAGGAGATCGCGGAATGGCGGCGCGTCGTCAACTACGCGAAACGGCACGGCATGGAGCCGGTGGGCAAGCGCATCGAGAAGGTGCCGTACGGTCTGCTCGGGCTGGAGTTCTTCCTCGCGGAGGGCCCGCATCCCAATGCCCGGAGTCAGCGACCGAAGGCGGGCGCGTCGGCGGTCTGGGTCCCCATGCGGCTGGCGTCCCTTCACCCGGTTGTAGCTGCGCTCAAGGACAACGCGAGGCAGTTGGTGATGCCGCCTGCGCTGTGCCGCAGGTCGCTTCTGATGCTGCAGGGGCTGGCCGCCGAGGCGGCGCGGCGAGGGCACGAGGTACGGAAGGTCGGGTCGTCCTACTTTCCGCGTGAGGGCGGGGTGGACGTCGTTGTCGACGGCTTCGCGTATCCGGTCACCATCAGGCAGGAGTTTCCAGAGTCCACGGATCCGGAGCGGTCCGCGCGTCTGGTCGTGGAGGTCGCCCACGGGCTGACCGGCAGATCCGGCCGCTGGCGGGACCGTAAAGGGATCGCAACCGTAGTCGTTGCCGACGACCACTTGTGAGTAGCTGCCAGATTTCTTGCACTCTGTATCGGAGATGGTACGTAAAGATACTCTTGCGCCGTGCCGGGTGAAGAAGAGCACGTCAAGGGCGCCGAGGCGGTGCAGCGGGTCAAGCGGTGGCTTGAAGGCACCATGCGTGTGTCGCAGTCCTACACCAACATTGATGGTGCGTGGGCGCGGAAGCTCACCTTGCGGTGGCCGAACGGCAACGAGAGGCCCTTCTCGTACGACCTCGGCGGGATGATGCGTGGCGGCGAGTGGGACGGGCAGATGTTCTGCGCCGAGGTGAAGTGGCGCAAGACCGCGAGCGACCAGGGCCCCGCTTATAAGAGCTTCCTGGCCAAGTGCTACGTGGCGCTGAGCCAGGAGTACATGCTCGGAGACCACTACATGTGGATCAGCTGGGCGCCCTTCCGTGCCAATGACTGGGACCTGCTCACCAGCCCGCAGATGATCCGCGAAGCCGTACTCGCGGAGTCGCTGCGGATCTTCGGCATCGACGATCCGGAGGCGGCTGCCGAGTCGATCAAGGACGAGCTTGTGGAGGACTTGTCCGAGCGGCTCTGGCTGGTCGTGATGTCAGAGAAGCAGGAGAAGCTGGTACCGCTGGACGACTGGCGTGGAGTCGTCGCCAACTTCTACAACAGCCAGGGGAGGTCGTCATGGTGACGCCGGTGGCGCCGGAGATCGACAGCGCTCTCGACCACCCCGATCCGCGGCAAGCGGTCGAGCGCGTCAAGGACGTGGTCCAGCGGCGCCTTCTGGACGTGTACCCCACCGTGCGGATCGTGCGGACGGACTTCTTCAACCACACCTACGTGCCGGACCTGTTGATGACGTGGAGCTCCGGCACCCGCAGGTCCGAACGACGCGTCTACCTTCGTGCGTCCTCTGATCCAAAACTTCTGGCATCGGATGTTCAGCTCTTCGAGCGTGAGCAGCATCCGCTGGTCGTGCCACTTGCCCACCTCGGGTCCGGGCCTGCGCGAGACCAGTTGGAGACCGTCGCTGAGGAGCATCACACCCTTGTACTCGATCCTTCCGGACTCGGGGCGCTACCTGCCCGCACCCCTACGCGGACGCCGACCGCTTTGGCGTCCGACGCGATCGTCGAGGGCGGTCGCGGCATCATGGGCGAGCGCCAGGTGGAGCGCTTCCTGCACACGGTCGGTACGGGTGTGGAGGCGGCACGTGAGGGCCAAACCGACCCCACTCGCCTGGCTCTCTCAGAAGTCTTCCGGCACACCGTTCCGGATGTGTCGCGTCGCATGTCCACGTTGATGGCGGCCATGTGGCAGGGCAGCGGCCGGTCGTTGGCCGAGTTCCCGGCCAACGTGCCTCACCAGACGTCCCTCGACGAGGCTTCGCTGAGTCTGCTCCTCTCCTCTCCGGAGATCACGGATGAGGCTTTCTGGCGTCGCATCCGACCGCTCGTGGACGCCAAGACGCTGCTGCGCACCGAGATTACGGACACACCCAACCTCCAGCGGTTGATGCGCAGCGCAGTGCAGACGTGGAAGGGGCACGTGTGCATGGTGGTCGAACGGGAAACGGCGAGGGCCAGCGGCGCATGGCGCTGGGTCATCGACGATGGACATCTCGGCCTGCGCGGCCCCGACTTCGTGGCCTTCGTGGCCGCCAGCCGTAAGGATCTCCATGCGCCCGAGGAGTACGAGGTACCCCTGCTGGCCGAGGTCCGGGAACGTGCCGCCAGGTTCGCCATCCCCTTGACCTCGATCCGGATGTTGATGACCAATCGCAGCATCGGCTACGACGCCCCGGGCGAAGACGTCACCCATGATCCGCAACTCGATGGGATCAGCGCCGCGTTGGGACAGGAGGAGGGCGTGGTCGAAGCGCAAGCACTCACCCTCACCCGCGTTCCTCTGCGGTGCAATTTCGTCAGCAGGACTGCCAGCCCACCGGGGGCGCGGGCCCTCGTTCCATATGCCGAGCTGCTGGGCACAACACTTCGGTTGATCCTGGGTTTGGATGCCGAGAATGCCGCGCAACTCGAGAGCTTGCTCGACACAGGCGAGCCGGTTCCAGCTCGTTGGGAGCAAACGGATCTCTTCGACGGCTGATGCCCATCACGACGGAACTTGCGAGGGCTCCGTCGACGGTTTCGGTCCACGCTCGCCTCATGGACTAATTGGCGCAGCCGTCGATTTGATTGTGGCGATTCGCTGGCGAGTGGGCGCCTGCCCCGATTTGTGATTAACCTGCGTTCGTAATCCCTGAAATCGGGGGTATTCGGATCGTCATCCAAAAGACACGCTGGAGGTATTAAGAGGTCGTCTCATTTGGTCCGGTAGATAGTGTGTCTTCGTGGGGATCGTTGAGCGCCTGGTGCCGGATGAGATGTGGGAGCTGTTCGAGCGGGT
>NZ_JBIAPU010000025.1:0-106316 GCF_042888465.1 Streptomyces sp. NPDC002888
GGCCCGCCCCCCCCCCCCGCGGGCGGGCCCCGCCCCCCCCCGCCCCCCCCCCCCCCCCCCCCCCCCCCCCCCCCCCGCCACCGTCTCACGTGGGTGTGCTGGTGACGTTTTCAGTGGTCGCCGGCACATCGGTGTGGGGGTTAGTGATGGTGGTGGCCGCTGCGGTCGCCGTGGTGGTGGCGGTCGCTGTTCCAGGAGACCTCGTCGACGACGCGGTCTCGGTGGTTGCGCAGGGTCGCGGTGTCGGAGCGGTGGTCCCACACGTGGTGGCGGCGGTCCTGGTACAGGTCCGTGTCACGGTCGCGGCCTTTGCCGGTGTGGATACGGACGGTTGCGCGCCCGTCGAGACGGTAGTGGTCGAAGCTGTAGGTGTTGCCGTCCTCGTCCGACAGCGTCCACCCGTCCAGGTTCACGCTGTGGCGGGTGGTGTTGGTCAGCTCCACCCACTCCTTGTTCAGGGAGCGGTTGGAGCGGTTGTCACGGCCCGGGGAGTTGTACTGCACGGCACTGATTTCCACCTTCGGCCGGTCGGGGCGGGCGTGGTCGGCCGCCGACGCCGGCAGCGCCACTACCCCGATCACGGCGGCGGCCGCGAGCGCGGCGGCAGCCAGACGACGGGTGGGCACGGATGCGGAAACGGACACAGGGTCTCCCTGCAAGGTGCGGGCACACCCCGCCCGCGGTCAGGCCGCGTACGGGGATGGTGCGGGTACGGGTGGCGGCCGGTCGGCTGCACCCCCACACCGTGACCGCCAGGTGCGACACATGTGGGCGAGGCGTGAACGGTGTTACGGATCGCCCATATTTCCGTAACTCTCAGATGCAACACCCATCTATGCACCCTATCTGCCGGATTGACGTCCTGTCAGGCCTGCCGCCGTTGCGGGCACTGGCCCGCGCCCCGTGCACGCCACGGCACGCCACCCCAACACCACCCAGACCATCACCCGAAAGTGAGTAACAACGACAGCCATCCGGCCCCCGCCGGGGGGCCCGCATGCCGTGAAGAGGCGCAAGGGACCAGGTGCGGATCCTGGGGCGCTCTCTCACCCAGCAGCGGCTGAAGCAGCCCCAAGCAGCTCAACAGGTCATAGGAGCACTCCAAGCCGCTCTGCTGCATCCGGGTGGATGGTCGCCGAAGAGGCCATGGGCCGCATCGGCGCCCGGTCGGTGATGAGGCAGGGCCCGCACTGTCCCGATGGTCGGTGAGTCACGAGAGCGCCCGTAGCTCAGGGGCGGGAGCGCGCACTTCCTGTGCGCGTCGGCGACGGTGTTCCTGGCAGGACCAGATCGGCGCCGAGCGACCGGTTCGGCGGCAGCCGCGTCCCCGGCTCCAGTCGGCCGTTCCGTGCCGCCTCGCGCAACGCCCGCCGACTGCCCGCCCGGGTCAACTCCAGATGCACGTTGGCCGCGTCGCTCCAGGATCCCGTCGCTATGCGGGCACACCGGCCTCGTCCATGACCACGGCCATCTCACCAGGGGGAAGGGCCGGGTTGGCACCCGCGCTGGAGGCCAGCTCGGGCAGGGCGAGGGCCTTGAGGAGCCGGGGGAGCGGCAGGCGCGGGTCGCGGGCCGCCGCCTGGCGCGTCCAGACGTCCGGGTCGTGGCTGAGCCGCTCGATCAGATCGGGGCCGGCGGTGGGGTCGCGGACGGCCAGCTGTCGGTAGATCCCGTCCGGATGGTCCGCGTAGCGGGCGGCGAGCCCTTCGCGGGGGAAGCGGGGGTGGCTGGTCGCCATCCACGCGGAGAACGTCCCGCCGAGCCGTGCGTACACGCTCATCAGGACCTCCTCCGGGGTGTCGGGGTGGTACACGGCCAGGTGGGTGCGCACGAGAACGTCCGTGTCCTCGGCCAGAAGCCGCAAAAGATCGGGGGGCAGATGAGGACTGCGGGCCGCGGCGCGACGCAGCAGAGGATGGGCGGAGGTCGCGGCCCGGTGCAGCACGTCCTGATCGGCGATGCCGGCCGTCACCCAGTCCACATCACCCCGGGCGTGCCAGGCCGTTGTGCAGTCGATCGCGGCGCGTCGGGCTTCGGTCAGCTCGGGCCGGAGGGAGACGGCGAGCCGCACCTCGTCGTCGGGGTCGACCGCGAGACGGTCCACGAGGTCGGCCGGCAGGGACGGATTACCGGCGAGTTCGACCAGGTGGACGCCCTCGGCGAGGAACCGCTCGGCGTCCGCGCGGTAGAGAAGCCCCCGGCGTAGCGCCTCGGGCCGGGCGGCGAAGTCGCGGAGCAGCGCCGCCGTGAGCCGTGCGTCGTGAGGACACGCGCACAGCGCGGCCGACCGTTTCACCGCAGGGTCGGGGTCGTCGAGCAGCGTGGCACGTTCGTCCGCCGTCAGCTCGTCCCAGACGCGCAGGGCGGCACGTCGTGCGGCCGGATCGGGGTGCCGGACCAGGGCGGCGAGGAAGGACGGCGCCAAGTGGCGCGAGTGCAACAGCGCACTCCGTACGGACGGTTCGGGGTCTTCGAGGAGACGTCCGCACACGGCATCCGGCAGCGGACGGACCTTCGTCCGGTGATCGTGGGTCCACTCGGGCCCGCTTGCGACAGCGGCCCGCACCTCGGGCGAGGGATCGTCAGCGAGCCGGGCCCGCTGCTCGGCATCGGCCTGGCCGCTCATCGCGAACTGGACTCGCGCGTCCAGAATCGGGTGGGTGAGGACGGCTGCCACGGCCGGCTCGGGCAGTCCCGGCCTGTGGAGGGCTTGGAAGGGCGGGCCTTGGCCCCCGCCATCGAAGGCGAGCAGCCGCAGCAGCAGCGGTGTGGGAAGGGCCGGGTTGGCGGCGACTCCGTCCAGCGCGGAGGAGTAGAAGGCGACCATGTCTCAGCTCCCCCGACCCGTCGCTGTGCGCGCAGCCCCTTCGGACACCTACGCGGCATCGGCTTCTCGGGGCAACAAGCCGTCATCCTGCCACGGACCAGGCTGCCTCCGCACGTGATCACCGAGAGCCCGTACTGCGAGCCGGCCGTTGCCCGTTGGGCGGGCGCTCGCTGCAGCCGGGGACCTTGCGGTATCTCGTTCGATGATGATCCACTCAGGGTTCGGGCGGCTGCCGGGAAGGCCGAACACCGTCACGCTGGTCCGTGAAGTGAGCTGGGGGACAAGCTGGTTGGTACGCCAGGTGGCAGGCTCCGTCGGCAGCCACATGGGGTGCTGGGGGAGGAGCAGGGGCCGCCCCGCCTCGGGTGGTCGGCCAGGCCCCGCACCCCTGCTCAGGAGTCCGGGCCGTGTCACCGTGGCAGCGTCAACTGGTGCGGCCGCCCCGGAGAGCCGTCGCCACCGTTCCCGCACTCCGGAGCACCGGCACCGCCTCCAGTACCAGTACGGCCAGGTCGTCGTCGATCGGCTCGGTGCTGAAGTCGTGAACGGCTCGCCGGACGCATTCCGCCACGGCCTTCGCGCCGAGTCCCACGCATCTGCGCAGCACCTCCGCCAGGCCGTCGTCGTCATCCAACTGCCGTGTCCCTCTGCGACGTTCGGTCACACCGTCGGTCACACACAGCAGCGTCTCACCCGGCGCGAGGGTGAATGAGTTGGCGTGGAACTCCGCATGCTCCTCGACGCCGAGCAGCATCTGCGGGTCTGCGGCCGGCGTCACCGAGCCGTCCGTCGTCAGCCGCAACGGCGGCGGGTGCCCGGCGCAGGCTATGGTGCACCGTGCGCCGCCGGCGACCGAGTCGGGCTCCAACTCCCCGTACAACAGGCTCAGGAAGCGGGAGCCCTCCCGCTCGCCGCGGAGCGTCATGGCCTCAGCGGCCTCCTCCGCCATCGCGAGGTTCAGCCGGTTGAGCAGGGACTCGATGCCGTGGCCCTCACGTGCCAACAGCCGCACGAGGTGCCGGACCAGGCCGGTGACGGACATCGCCTCCACGTCGTGGCCGCTCACGTCGCCGAGCAGGAAGCACCACCGGTGGTCTTCTATCGGGAACAGGTCGTAGAAGTCCCCGCCGACGGTCTGGCCCTCACCCCAGGGCTCGTAGACGATCGCCGTGTCGACGCCCGGAATGGCGGCGAGGGACGTGGGGAGCTGCCTGCGCTGGAGCGTCCGGCTGATGCTCGCCTGCCGTGTGTAGTGGCGGGCGGTGACCACCGCCTGGGCCATGCGCCGGGCCACGTCCCCCGCGAGCCGCACCACGGCGTCGTTCAGCTGGGGCAGCCCCGCCTGGCCGATCAGGAGTGTGCCGTGGTACCGGCCGCCCGCGACCAGGGGGAACGCCAGCGCCGAGCCGCCGGTGTTCCCGGCGCCTTGGGACGCGGGCCAGGGCCATGGGACACCGGTCGTGCTCAGCCCGGCGGACGGACGCTCTTTCTCCAAGGTCAGGCGCAGTGCGCGGATCCTCTGCTCGTCCACGTGCCAGACATGGGAGAGCCGCATCTCGGCATTGTCCGTGGTCAGCCATACGCCGCACCAGTCGGCGAGTCTGGGGACCAGGAGCTGTCCGGCGAGCGCCGCGACCATGTCCTCGTCCAGCTGTCCGGCGAGGAGCTCTCCGGCCTCGGCGAGGAACGACTGTCCTGCGCGATCCGCCCACTCGGCGCTGCGGCCCGTGCGGTCGCGCGGCAGGACGGACTCGGGGACGGACGGCCCGAGGTGGACGGCCTCGGTGAGGGGGCCTGCGACGCCCTGCTCCGGGGTGGCGAGCGGGGTCACCGTCACGCACTTCAGACGGAACCACGTGACCTTCCCGGTGCGCCGGTGGGTCACACCCCAGGAGTCGGCCAGTGCGCGCATCAGCTGTCGCCCATGGCCGCGCACGTGGCTCGGTACGCCCTGTCCGCCATCGAGGCAGCCGGAGGAGCCGCGCTCCAGCACCTCGACCACGACATTCACACCCCCGTTCTCCGCCTCCGCGGAATCGGCCGGGGAGCCAGGGCCTGCCTCGATGCGGCAGGCCACCTCGACCTCGAACCCGGCGTGCGTGACAGCGCTGGTGACCAGCTCGCTGACGAGGAGCACGGCGTCATCGACGGACCGGTCACTGATCGTAGGCGCCCCGGGGAAGTGCGGTGCGGTCCGCTCGGCGAGCACGGCACGCAGGAACTTGCGCGCCGCCGAGGCCGCGACTTCGTTGGCCGGTACGCGCATCCGAGCCGCCGCTGTGCGCGGATCAACGGACGGCCTCACTGGCGACCCCCTGCCAAGCTCCTACTGCCGACGAATACGGGACGAATGTAGCCTAAATGGGAAGTATTCGTACGTTTATTGCGAGAAACGTGTTGCCATGGAACCTCCCACCCCGTCTGAACTCGCGTCTCCTGAGCCCGAACCCCGGGAGCGGGAGCCCGCTGAGACCAGACCTGAGACCGCAGACCGGCCCGCCCCCGCCCGGGATGGCGAGTGGGTGCGCGTGGCCGATCTGCGTCCGCTGCTCGCAGCCATGAACTCCCTCTGTGATGGCGACTTCACCGTGCGCATGGAAAATCTGCCCGAAGGGGTCCTCGCCGAGATTGCGGGGGTGTTCAACCAGGTCCTCACGCGGAACGCGCACCTGGCTTCGGAGCTCGAGAGGGTGCGCCGGGACGTGGTCCGAAAGGGGCGGCTGGACGAGCGGCTCACGGCGAGTCCCGGGCCGGGAGGGTGGACGACGAGCGTGGACGCGGCCAACACGCTGCTGGAAGCGCTGGCCGTCCCGATCGTGAATGTCACGCGCGTACTGGATGCCGTCGCGGACGGTGATCTGACGCAGCGCGCCGAGTTGCACGACGGCAGACGCCCGCTCCGCGGCGACCTCCGGCGCTTGGGGAGCGGGGTGAATCGCATGGTGGAGCAGCTGTCACTGTTCACCGGCGAGCTGACCCGCGTCGCCCGGGAGGTCGGCACCGAGGGCCGTCTCGGTGGGCGTGCCACGGTGCAGGGGCTGGCCGGCGACTGGCGCTACGTGACCGAGGCCGTCAACACGATGGCCTCGCGGCTGACCGCACAGGTGCGCGACATCGCGGTGGTGACCACGGCGGTCGCACGCGGCGATCTGACCCGGCAGGTCACGGTGGAGGCGACCGGAGAGCTGCTGGAGCTGAAGCTCACCGTGAACACGATGGTCGACCAGCTGCGCGCGTTCGCCGACGAGGTCACCCGGGTCGCGCGCGAGGTCGGCACCGAGGGGCAGCTGGGCGGCCGGGCACAGGTACCGGGCGTCTCCGGGGTGTGGAAGGACCTCACCGACAACGTCAACTTCATGGCGTCGAACCTGACCTCGCAGGTCCGCAACATCGCCCAGGTGACCACGGCCGTAGCCACCGGCGACCTGAGCCAGAAGATCACGGTGGACGCCCGGGGCGAGATCCTGCAGCTCAAGAGCACCGTGAACACGATGGTCGACCAGCTGTCGGCGTTCGCGGGCGAGGTGACCCGCGTCGCCCGTGAAGTCGGTACCGAGGGGCGGCTCGGTGGCCGGGCGCAGGTCCGCGGCGTCTCCGGGGTGTGGAAGGACCTCACGGAGAACGTCAACTTCATGGCGGACAACCTCACCTCCCAGGTCCGCAACATCGCCCAGGTGGCCACGGCCGTCGCCCAGGGCGACCTCGGCAAGACGATCACGGTGGAGGCGAAGGGCGAGATCCTGGAGCTGAAGTCGACGATCAACACGATGGTCTACCAGCTGTCGGCGTTCGCCGACGAGGTCACCCGGGTCGCGCGCGAGGTCGGCACCGAGGGCAACCTGGGCGGACAGGCGCAGGTCCGCGGGGTCTCGGGCGTGTGGAAGGAGCTGACGGACAACGTCAACTTCATGGCGTCGAACCTGACCTCGCAGGTGCGCAACATCGCCCAGGTGACCACGTCGGTCGCCAACGGCGACCTGTCGAAGAAGATCACGGTCGACGCGCGGGGCGAGATCCTTCAGCTGAAGGAGACCGTGAACACGATGGTCCAGCAGCTGCGCGCGTTCGCCGACGAGGTCACCCGGGTCGCGCGCGAGGTCGGCACCGAGGGGCAGCTGGGCGGCCGGGCACAGGTACCGGGCGTCTCCGGGGTGTGGAAGGACCTCACCGACAATGTCAACTTCATGGCGGACAACCTCACCTCCCAGGTCCGCAACATCGCCCAGGTGGCCACGGCAGTCGCCCAGGGGGACCTGTCGAAGAAGATCGACGTGGACGCGCGCGGCGAGATCCTGGAGCTGAAGACCACCATCAACACGATGGTCGACACGCTCTCCTCGTTCTCGTCCGAGGTCACCCGTGTCGCCCGGGAGGTCGGCAGTGAGGGGCAGCTGGGCGGTCAGGCCCGTGTCGAGGGCGTCTACGGAACATGGAAGCGGCTGACCACCAACGTCAACGAGCTGGCCCTGAACCTCACCACCCAGGTCCGGGCGATCGCGGAGGTGGCCGGTGCGGTCACCCAGGGCGACATGTCCCGCGCCATCACGGTCGAGGCACAGGGCGAGGTCGCCGAACTGCAGAACAACATCAACCTCATGGTCTCCAACCTCCGCGAGACCACCCGTGCCAAGGACTGGCTGGAGTCCAACCTCACCCGCATGGCCGCGCTCATGCAGGGCCACCGCGACCTGGTGGAGGTCGCCGACCTGATCCTGCGCGAGCTGACCCCGTTGGTGAACGCACAGTTCGGTGCGTTCTTCCTGGCCGAGACGGGGGCGCCTCCCGGCGAGGGCCTCCAGTTCATCGCCGGGTACGGCACCGACCAGGCCGGCGGTGGCGGCCCGCTCCCCGGCACCGGTACCCCGGGCCGCGGACTGATCGCACAGACAGCGCAGGAGAAGAAGCGCATCCTCATCATGGACGCCCCACCCGACTACATCACCATCAACTCGGGACTCGGCACGGCCCGCCCGGCCAGCATCGTCATCCTGCCCATCCTCTTCGAGGACCAGGTGCTCGGAGTGATCGAGCTGGCCTCGCTCAGCAGATTCAGCGATGTGCACCTGGCCTTCATCGACCAGTTCGCCAACACGATCGGCGTCTCGATCAACACGATCATCGCCAACTCGCGTACGGAGTCCCTGCTGTCGGAGTCCCAGCGGCTCACCTCCGAGTTGCGCGAGCGGTCGGACGAACTCCAGCGCTCCAACGCCGAGCTGGAGGAGAAGGCAGCCCTGCTCGCGACCGCCTCGCAGTACAAGTCGGAGTTCCTCGCGAACATGTCGCACGAGCTGCGCACGCCGCTCAACTCGCTGCTGATCCTGGCCCGGCTGCTCGCCGACAACCCCGACGGACACCTGGCCGAACAGGAGGTGCAGTTCGCGACCACCATCCACCGCTCGGGTTCGGACCTGCTCCAGCTGATCAGCGACATCCTCGACCTGTCGAAGATCGAGGCCGGGCGGATGGACGTGCGTCCGAGGACGCTCCCGCTGATCAAGCTGCTCGACTACGTCCACGCGACCTTCCGGCCGCTCACCATCGATCGCGGTCTGGGCTTCGAGATCGCGGTCGACAAGGACGTACCGGCCGAGCTGTACTCCGACGAGCAGCGCCTCCAACAGGTGCTGCGCAACCTGCTGTCCAACGCGTTGAAGTTCACCCACGACGGCAGCGTGGAGCTGCGCGTCAACCGGGTGCCGGGGAAGCAGTTCGCCGAGGAGACGCTCAAGAACGCGGAAGCCGTCATCGCGTTCTCCGTGAAGGACACCGGGATCGGTATCGCCCCCGAGAAGCTTCCGATGGTCTTCGAAGCGTTCCAGCAGTCCGAGGGCAACATTAACCGCAAGTACGGCGGCACCGGCCTCGGCCTGTCCATCAGCCGGGAGATCGCCGGGATGCTCGGCGGCAAGATCGTCGCCGAGAGCGAGCCGGGTGTGGGCTCGCGGTTCACCCTCTACATTCCCTCGCACCTCCCTGGCGCCACTGCCGCGCAGGGCACGGCGGACCTGCGCACCGTCGGCGTCGCGCCCGCACTGCCCCTGCCGACCCGGGCACCGGCGTCCGTCGAGGAGGATGCGTCACGCGAGCATGTGCTCGACAGTGCGAGGACCCACAGCGTCGGCGTCCTGGCCCCGGACCGCCACGCGGACGACCTGACCGGCAAGGGAACCACGGGGACCGCCGAGGGCCGCGAGGGCACCTGGCCGGAGACGACGCGGCTCAAGGAATGGCTCAGCGGGCGCCCCGGCCGCGTCCTGGCAGGCCGTCGCATCCTCATCGTCGACGACGACATCCGCAATGTCTTCGCCCTCACGCACGCACTGGGCCGTGTCGGCATCACCGTGCGGTACGCGGAGAACGGCCGGGAGGGCCTCGAGGTCCTGGAGCGGTCCCCTGAGGTGTCCCTGGTCCTGATGGACATCATGATGCCCGAGATGGACGGATACGAGACTATCCGCACCATCCGGGACACCCCTCGTCTCGCTCACCTGCCGATCATCGCGCTCACCGCCAAGGCGATGCCCGCAGACCGCGACAAGGCGATCGACAGCGGCGCCAACGGCTACGTACCCAAGCCGGTGAACGTGGACCGCCTGCTGTCGGTCATCTGCGATCTGCTCGACCCGCAGAGCGACTCCCCGGCACCGGCGCAGGACCGCGGCGTCGCCGAAGAACCGCCGGCCGCGGACGACAGTGCCGACGATCCGACCGGGGAGGCGCCATGAGCCCCAACCTGGCCGACGCGGGCGGCATCCTCATCGTCGATGACATGGAGGAGAACCTCATCGCGTTCGAGGCCGTACTCAGCCCGCTGCACCAACACCTGGTCCGCGCGCGCTCGGGGGAGCAGGCGCTGAAGGCGATGCTGCGCCAGGATTTCGCGGTCGTCCTCCTGGACGTCCGGATGCCCGGCATGGACGGCTTCGAGACCGCTGCCAACATCAAGCGCCTCGACCAGACCAAGCACGTGCCCATCATTTTGGTGACCGGGACCGAGAGCGGTGCGGACTACGCCTACCGGGGATACGCGATCGGAGCCGCCGACTTCATCGCCAAGCCCATCGACCCGTGGGTGCTGCGCACCAAGGTCAACGTGTTTCTCGATCTGCACCGCAAGAACCGCCAGTTGGCGAGACGCGCGGCGGCGGGAGACGCGGACCGACTCACGGACATCACCGAGCGGCTCGCCCAGATCGAGCTGCTGCTGCGCAACAGGCCGGAAACCGACACGGCCGGGCTCGCCGATCGCATCGCGGAGGTGGAGCGCGCCGTCGAGACCCTCCTGCCGGGCGGCACCGGGACCGAGTAGAAGAACTCAGCCGGTCGAGTGTCCGCCCGGCGACAGTACGAGGTCGTCACGCCCGCCGTGGCTCTCGAACGCGACACCTGCCACGTCACACGCCTGTCGGTGTCGTCATCCAACGCCATTGGGTGAACTGCTCCAGGCTCGCCGTGCCGCCGATGCGGGAGCCGTTGCCGGAGACTCCCATGCCCCCGAAGGGGGCGTTCGGGGCGTCCTTGGCGCAGACGTCGTTGATGTGGACCATGCCGGTGCGCAGCCGCCCGGTGACTGCGGCCGCCCTCGGTACGGAGCTGGAGTGCACGGCGGCAGTGAGGCCGTACGCGGTGTCGTTGGCGATCTCGACGGCCTGTGTCTCGCTGTGAAAGGGGATGACCGGGGCGACGGGGCCAAAAATCTCCTCGGTGAACACTGGCATGGTTCGTTCGACGTGGTCCATGACAGTGGGCGGGTAGAAGAGCCCCTGGCGTCGTCCGCCGGTGAGCAGCCGTGCCCCGTCGGCGACGCTCTCGTCGACGATGCGCTCGATCCTGGCTGCCTGCCGCTCGCTGATGACCGGGCCGATGGTGACGCCCTCTGTGCGGGGGTCACCGATGCGCATGGCCTTCGCGCGCCTGACCAGTGCCTCGGTGTACGGCTCCACCAGATCCGCGTGCACCAGGTGGCGGCCGGCCGCGACGCAGGCCTGTCCCTGGTAACCGAAGGCGCTCACCGCTCCGGCCAGGGCGGCAGCCTCGACGTCCGCGTCGTCGAGCACGATGATCGAGTTCTTGCCGCCGAGCTCCAGGCAGACCTTCTTCAGCCCCTCGCCCCCCAGGCGGGCCACCGCACGTCCGGCCTCGGTGGAGCCGGTGAACGCGATCATCGCGACATGGGGATCGGCTACGACCGCCTGTCCTGTCTCCGCGTCTCCGGGCAGGACGTGCAGCAGCCCCTCGGGCAGCCCGGCTTCCTCGAGGAGCCGTGCGACGAGGACGCCCCCGGAGACCGGGGTGAGCAAGTCGGGCTTCAGCAGTACCGCGTTGCCCAGGGCGAGCGCGGGCGCCAGCGCACGCATCGCGAACAGCAGGGGAGCGTTCCACGGGTTGATGACGCCGACGACACCGAGCGGCACTCGCCAGGCCAGACCCCCTCCGTCTCCGCCGGAGGCCTGCGGTGCCAGGACCTCACCCTGGGGGAGGGACGCGAGCCCGACCGCGTGCGCCAGCTGGCCGAGCGCCGCGGCGATCTCGTAGTCCCCCTTGGCGGGGACGCCGGCCGACTCGCGGACGATCCAGTCGCGGACCGTATCGCCGTGCGCACGCAAGGCTGACGAGGCGCGCAGCAGCACCTCGACGCGTTCGGAAGGCGCTGTTGCCGCCCAGTCGCCGACAGCCAGGGCAGCCCGTACACCGGCCCGTGAGACATCCGTGGGGGCGGCTACGCCCACTTCGGCCAGCGGGCGACCCGTTGCCGGTTCGATCACCTTGCGCGTGCCGCCGTCGGACTCGCGCCAGCCCGCGCTGTAGAGCTTCCCGGTCCACTCGGCCTGGTCCGGCCACGTCTTGCCGATGCCAGCCATCGGTCCGCCCTCTCTCCGTGGTCGATTTCTACCTATAAAAGCCATGAGATCCGGTTCAATAAGATTCATCACTCTTGTGGTCTAGTGTCGTATTGAATGGACGTGCGTTGCACCTCGGTTCCAGGCCGCCCCCGGACACAGGATCCAAGGGTGGGAGTGAGGCGAAACGACTTCATGACCGGATCTGTGTCCGCCCCGGGCGACGGCCGGCGGGCTTGGCCCTTCGAGTTCGTCGACGAGGGGGCCACGGCCAGAGTCGACGTGGACGGTCACGGCGTCGTGACCGCGTGGAGCGAAGGGGCGCGGCGGCTTCTCGGCTATCGCGCCGCCGAGGTCGTCGGCCGCGACGCGGCCGCGCTGCTCCCGGACGGGGCCCCACCGGAGCTGCCGCGCTCCTTGCCGGGTGTCCGCCGATGGAGCGGGACAGTGACCTTGCTGCACCGTGACGGCCACCGCCTCACGGTCGACCTGCTGGCTCACCGTCTGAGAAACGACGGCGACGGATGGTTGCTGGTGTCGCCGGTGACCCGTCCGGCGCCGACACCCGAGGGCGACGCGTTCGTGCTACGGGGTTTCGCGCAGTCCCCCTGCACGATGGCTCTCTACGACACCGGACTGCGGCTGCGCTGGGCGAACGCGGACATGGAAGGTGTGATGGGCCTGTCCCAGGAGGCCATGCGCGGGCTGCGGGTGACGGAGCTCGTCCTCGATCCGGAGAGCGAACGGACCGAGGAGGGCATGCGGGCCGTGCTGGAGACCGGCCCGCGACCTGGAGGACACCTGTGACGCCCTGCTGCGGACCCTGCTCACGGACCACCCCCGTGACGACGTGGCCCTGCTCGTGGGCCGTACCCGCGCTCTGGACGACACCCACGTGGCGACCTGGCAGGTGCGGCCCGATCCCGCCACAGTCGCCGAGTCCCGCAGGAACGCTTGCCGAAAGCTCTCCGAATGGGGCCTGGAGAACGCCGAGTTCATCACCGAGCTGGTCGTCTGCGAACTGGTCACCAACGCCATCCGATACGCCCGGCCTCCCATCGAGCTCCGGCTGATCCACGACCACAGCACCCTCATCCGCGAAGTCTCCGACGGCAGTACCACCGCCCCCCACCTGCGTCGCGCCCACACCTTCGACGAAGGCGGCCGCGGGCTGCTCCTGGTCGCCCAGCTCACTCAGGGGTGGGGCACCCGCCAGACCACCACCGGCAAGACCATCTGGGCCGAGCAGTCACTGCCCGCGACTGAGACGGACGGTCAGTGGGCTGCCTGAGGGCCACCCACAGCCCGGAGGCCGCTGTCGATCAGCCAGCCGGCGAGAGGGCGGGACCGGGCCCGTGAAGCACCGGTGAAAACTCTGTGGAAGTGGTGTCGGTGGGGCCGTTTATGCTGCCCCAGACGATCACGCGGGACCAGGGGAGGGCGCGGCATGTTCGGCAGGCTGTTCGGCAGGGGTGAGGAGAGACCGGCGGCGGATCCGTACGCCCTTCCCGTCCCGCGCAGGCAGAAGAACGGGATGTACACCCTGCGCGCGCTCGGGGACGCGCGCGTGCTCGCGCTGGTGGAGGCGGCCGACACGGGTGACTGGGAGGCGGTGAAGACGGCGCTGGCCCCCTTCGATCTCGGCCGCGACCACCAGGTCCTCGATGAGCTCGCCGACCTGGACGGGGTGCAGGACTGGATCGGCCGGGCCGTCGAGGAGGACAAGGAGCACCGCGCGACGGCCCTGCTGATATCCGGGACGCGCCACATCAGCTGGGGATGGGAGGCCCGCACCGCCGAGCGTGCCGTGAACGTCTCGCAGGAGCAGTGGCGGATCTTCCACGAGCGGCTGGAGACCGCCGAGGAGCAACTGCTCCAGGCCGCCGAGTTGCGACCGGAATGGGTCACGCCGTGGCGCCGCCTGCTCACCTCCGGCCGCGGCATGTCGCTGGATCCCGCCGTCAACGAGACCCGGTTCGAGGCCGCCCTGCGCCGCGACCCACTGGACCTGGAGACCCACATCGAGCGGGTGTCACAGTTGCAGCCCCGCTGGGGCGGCAAGCCGGGGCAGGCCCTGACATTCGCCCAAAACGCGTCCTCCGGCGCCCCACAGGGGCACCGCCTCGGCTGCGTGATCGCCATGGCGTACATCGAGGAGTGGGTCGAGTCGGAGCGCGGGGACTACCTCGAAACCTCCGAGATCCAGGCGCAGTTGCGGGAAGCGGCCGACCACAGCATCCTCCACCCCGCCTACGCGTGGCGCCCGGGCTGGCAGCACGACTTCAACATGTTCGCCATGGCCCTGTCGCTGGCCGGTGAGCGCCACACGGTCCGGCGCGTCTTCCAGACGCTCGACGGCGCCTACACCAAGTGGCCCTGGACCTACTTCGCGGAGCCTGAGAAGGCGTTCGCCCGCCACCAACGTCGCGCCTGAACACCGCCGGCCCGGTGCCGCCTGCCCGCCACCCGTCGCCTCTCCCACTCCGGACTGCCCGATGACTCTGCCCGAAACCGCCGCGAACCCGGCCGGCGCCGACCGCACCTTCCAGGTGGATCTGCGCGGCCTCGTCGACCTCCTCTCCCACCACCTCTACTCCAGCCCCCGCGTCTACCTGCGCGAACTGATACAGAACTCGGTGGACGCGCTGACCGCCCGGCGGGCCCTCGAACCGGCCGCTCCCGCCGACGCCTTCGGTGTCCGCCTCTACGCCGACGGTTCGGTGGTACGCGTCGAGGACGACGGCGTGGGTCTCACCGAGGCCGACGTGCACACCTTCCTCGCCACCATCGGCCGCAGCAGCAAGCGCGCCGAGGGTATCGCCGAGCAACGCGCCGACTTCATCGGCCAGTTCGGCATCGGCCTGCTCTCCTGCTTCCTGGTCGCGGACGAGATCCACGTCCTGAGCCGCTCCGCCCGCACCCCCGACGCCCCCGCCGTGGAGTGGCGGGGACGCGGCGACGGCAGCTACACCGTCCGCACCCTGCCCGCCTCCGCCCGCCCCCGGCCCGGCACCACCGTCACCCTGACGCCCCGCGCCGACGCGGGCGAGTGGACCCGCCCGGCGCAGGTGCACGCGCTGGCCCGGCACTTCGGCTCCCTGCTGCGCCACCCGGTGACCTTCGACGACGGCACGGGCGGCCCGGGTGCGTCCGTCAACCCCGAGCCCGCACCCTGGGCACGTACGTACCCCACGCCGGGATCCCGTTCCCGTGCCCTGGCCGCGTACGGCGAGGAGGTCTTCGGGTTCACGCCGCTGGACACCATCGAACTGGACCTGCCGGCCGTAGGCCTGAAGGGCATCGCCTGCGTGCTGCCCGAGACGGTGCCGGCCGGGCGCCGCCACGGCCACCGCGTGCACGTCAAGGGCATGCTGCTGTCCGAGCAGGCCGAGGAGATCCTGCCCGAGTGGGCCTTCTTCGTCCGCTGCGTCGTCGACGCCGAGAGCCTGCGCCCGACGGCGTCCCGCGAGTCCCTGTACGAGGACGACACCCTCGCCGCCGTCCGCGACGCCCTCGCCGAGCGGCTGCGCGCGTGGATCGCCCGGGCCGCCGCCAGCGACCCGGATCTGCTCGCCCGCTTCCTCCAGGCCCACCACCTGGCCGTCAAGTCGCTCGCGGTGCACGACGACGAGATCCTGCGGATGCTGCTGCCCTGGCTGCCGTTCGAGACCACCGACGGGCACACCACCCTCGACGAGTTCGCACGCACCCACCGCACCGTGCTCGTGACATCGAGCGTGGAGGAGTTCCGGCAGGTCGCGGCGATCGCCTCCGCCGCCGGGCTCGGCGTCGTCAACGGCGGCTACACCTACGACCGTGAACTGGTCCACCGACTGCCCGAGATCAGGCCCGAGGCCGCCGTCGCCGACCTCGACCCGGCGACCCTCACCGCCCACCTCGACCCCGTGGACCGGGAGACGGAACTCGCCGCAGCCGCCTACCTCGCCCAGGCCCGCGACGCCCTCGCCGTCTTCGACTGCGACGTCGCGCTGCGCACCTTCCAACCCGCCTCCGCCCCCGCCCTCCTCGTCGACAGCCGCGAGGCCCGGCACGAACGCACCCGCTCCCAGCTCGCCCGTGAGCAGGAGGGCGGCCTGTGGGGCGACATCCTCGGCGCCCTGCGGCAGGAGGCGCCGCGGGCCCAGCTGATCCTCAACCAGCTCAACCCGCTGGTCCGCACCGCCGTCACCATCGACGAGCCCGAGCTGGCCCGCACCAGCGCCGAAGCCCTCTACGGGCAGGCCGCGATGCTGTCCCGGCGCCCGCTGAGGCCATCCGAATCGAGCCTCATCAACCGCTCCTTCCTCGACCTTCTCGCCCACGCCCTCCGCAAGGACAGCTGACGATGCCGACCGCACCCCAGACCACCGACGAGCTGTATCAGGCGCTCAAGGAGAACGACCGGCGCCCCTACGGGCGTACCCGCACCGTCACCGCCGAGGAACTCGTCGACGACGCCGAGCAGTTCGATGAGCCCGTCTGCCTCGTCCATGCGCTCCTCGAACTCCAGGAGGCGTACACCTACGGCTCCGAACCCCGGAAGTCGCCCGTCGTCTTCGCCCGCCTGCTCACCCTCTTCGACGAGCAGCCCGACGTCTTCGACGAGCGCCTGCGCCACATGCTGTTCTGGCGGTTCAAGTGGGTGGCCAACGCCCTGCGCGCACTGCCCGAGATACCTCTGGCCAGCCTGCGCCAGTGGCTCACAGAGATGCGCGACCGGTACGAGAAGGCCGACCTCGGCCTCCAGCCCTACTACGGACAGGCATACCAGCTCGCCTCCCACGTCGGCGAGGACACCACCCTCGCCTACGAGCTGTGGGCGGGCCGCACCCGCACCAGGCTCAGCGACTGCGAGGCCTGCGAAATCTGCGATCGCGCCCTGTACCACCTCACGGCGGGCGACGACGAGCGGGCGCTGCGCGCCTGGGAGCCCGTCCTGGCCGGGAAGGAATCCTGTCAGGAGGAGCCGGCCCGCTCCGCCTCGTACGCACTGTTGCCCCTCCTGCGCACCGGCCGCACCGACCGGGCCCGCGAACTGCACCTCGCCGGCTACCGCGGCTGCCGACGCAACCCCTCGATGTCCCAGGAGGTCGGCCGACACCTGGAGTTCTGCGCGCTCACCGGCAACGAGGCACGCGGCCTGGAACTGCTCGCCGAGAACCGGAGCCTGTTCGACGAGGTGGACTCGCCGCTGGACCAGCTCAGCTTCCTCACCGGCGTGGAGGTCCTCCTCCAGCGGGTCGAACTCCTCGGCCACGGCGAACTGCCCGCCGCCGGATACGCGGGCCGCACCTGGACGGTGGCCGGCCTGCGCGCCGAGGTGCGGGGCCGCGCCGACGACCTCGCCGCCCGCTTCGACGCCCGCAACGGAACCACGGCCCACACCGACCGCCGCAAGGCCCGCCTCGACCACGCCCCGCTCCTGGAGTCGCTGGAACTGACCCTGCGCCCCCGCAGCCTCGACGACGTGGCCCCGGCCGCCCCGGTTGCCGCGCCCGCCGCCCGTACGACCGCCACTGTCCCGGATTCGCTGCCCGAACTCATCCTCCAGGCACGGACGTTGGACGATCAGGGGCACCCGGACGCACCGGCCTGCTGGGCGCGGCTGCGCACGCTCGTCGCCGCCCGCGACTACACCCACCCCGACGACCCGGCCGTGGGCCCGCTCGTGCAACTGCGCGCGGACCTGCTGGCCCACGAGGCGAGCCGGGTGGGCGAGCGGGACGAATTCGCCGACGCCGCCGACCTCCACGAGGAGGCCGCGGCCCTGTACGACGACGCCGGAGTGCCGGGTCACGCGGCGCTCGCCCGCGCCTGCGCCCTGCTCGCCACCGCCGAGATCCCCGCGGAGGGCGCCGACAAAGCCGAGACGACGGCCGCCGCGCTGACCGCCGCCCACGCGTCCATGGTCCGCCTGCACGAGGAGACGCCCGGCCTCACCCCGCACCAGGAGGCCCGCCTGCTGCGGCTGCGGGCGACCGCGTTCGGCCTGCGCCTGCAGACGTCGGGGAGCGAGGAGCACGTCGCACCGGTCCTCGCCGCGGTGGACCTGTTGCACGCGTTCGCCACCCGGCACGACCTCGTCGGGCAGATCTCCGGCGCCCTGCTGCTGCGGTCAGGCGCGTACGCCATCTCCGGCGACCTGCCCGCCGCGGTCACCGAGGTCGACGCCCTCCTCGACCGGCTGAAGGCGCACGGCCCCGCCTGGCACCTGCCCCGCACGCTAGGACTGCGCGGTCGGCTCCAACTCGGCCTCCAGGACGCGCAGGGCGCGCACGCCGACCTGACCGAAGGCCTGCGACTGGCCGCAGACTGGCCGGCCGACGCGGTCGACACCGCCCGTCTTCACGGTGATCTGGCCCAGGCCTGCATGCACCTGGGCCGCCCCGACGAGGCCCTGCGGCACCTGACGCGCTCCGCGGAGCTGGAGCTTCGCCGCGGCAGCCGGACGGACGCGTTCTGCGCGTACAGCAACGCGGCACAGCTCAGCCTCGACCTGGACCGCGTCGAGGACTGCATCGCTCTGCTCGACTCCCTGCTGGCGGAACCGGACGTCGCCGCCGGAGAGGTGGACGACCGGCTCGTCGCTCAGCTGCGCATGACCCGCGCCCGCGCGCTGCACGCGGGGGAGGACCTCAAGGCCGCCACGGCGGAGTTCGTCGCCCTTGCGGCCGAGTCGGCCGGCTGGGACGACGACCCGGGAAGCCACGCCATGATCGCTGCGGAGACGGCCGTACTCCTCGGCGAGTCCGGCGAGTTCGGCCGGGCCCGCGAGGCCGCGGACCAGGCACTCGTTGCCCACGCCCGGGCCCCGCGCTACGAGCAGCTCAGCAACTGCCTGCGCGAACTCGGCCGTCTCCAGGCTCAGCAGCAGGGCCCCGACGGCCTGGCCGACGCCCTCGCCTTCCTCGCCGACGCCGGCCGGATCGCCGACGAGGCCCGCGCCGCCGAATACGAGGCCCACGGCCGCTCCCTGGATTCCGCCCTGGCCTACGAACACGGACGGGTCAACGCCTACGCCGGCGAGTACGAGGACTCCCTGGCCGCCCTGGAGAAGGCCCTCGCTCTGCTCGGCGAGCCGGGGAGGGACGACGACAGCGCCGGCGAGTGGGCCGAGTGCGTCCGCCTCGCGGGTGCCGTGGAGGGCCTCTACCTGGAACGCCCCGCCCCCGCCCTCGCCCGCCTCGACGCGGCGGTCTCCCGCCTGACCGCCTTGGGCCACACCGAGGAGACCGAGCCGCTGATCTCCCTGGCGGCCCGGCTGCGCGACGAGGAGTGACGCGGCGGTGCCGGGGCGACAGCCCGCTCCGGCACCGGGGCCCACCTCCCCGGGCCATAGACGACGAGCATGCCCTGGAGCCGGCGAAGCGCCCCTACGACCCGCGTCACGCCGGCATCTCGTGGTGTCGGTCGACTCCACGATCGTGCGGGCCCATCAGCATGCCGCTGGTGCCCAAAAGGGGGGGCATCGGGCACTCGGACGTTCGCGAGGCGGCCTGACGATCCTCGCCACCGCCGCCCCGGCCTACTTCCCCCTGCGCAAACTCGATCCAAAAGCCCACACGTCGGCCTGACCCTCTACCAAGCCCTGGATGTCGTTATACGCAGGGATCCCGGCATGGGCCGAAGGGGCAGACCGGCATACGGACACCCGGGGTGGCGTCGTCTGCCTCATCGGGCAGCGGTGGCTGCACTCCCGTAAGCAGCCGCACGCCTGTACCCGGCACGCGCACTGAGGCAGTGTCAGGGTCAGAGAGGTCTGCCGCTGGACGTCCCAGGGAGCGAGAATGCCCGACCACGTACACGACCACGATCACGACCAAGAGCACCGACAAGCCGGCCACAGGCAGCCCCAGACCGACGACTCGCGGCTGTTCAAGGCGGCAGCCGCGGGTCGCCCCGATGTTCTGGGCGCATCCGGCATGGGCACGCTGCAGCGTGCCGTCGGCAACAGTGCGGTGGGCGCCATGCTGCAGCGGGAGCAGGACGAGGAGAACCCCTCGCTGCAGCGCTCGCCCGTGCACGACGTCATCGGGTCCGGCTCCGGGCAGGCCCTCGGCGGCGATGTCCGCTCCGACATGGAGGCAAGGCTCGGCGCGGACTTCTCCGACGTGCGAGTGCACACGGGCGACGCGGCGCACGAGTCCGCGAAGTCCGTCGGAGCGCATGCCTACACCGTCGGCAACAACGTCGTCTTCCAGCGGGATGCCTACGACCCGTCGTCCCATGGCGGGCGCACGACGCTCGCGCATGAGCTGACCCACGTGATCCAGCAGCGCAACGGCCCGGTCGACGGGACCACGGCATCCGGTGGGATCCGGGTCAGTGACCCCTCGGACCGGTTCGAGCGTGAGGCCAGCGCGAACGCCGAACGCGTCATGTCCGCCCCGGCCCCGGCCCCGGCCGCACAGGCCGTGGAGGGGGCGGTGGCCGCCCCCGTGCCGTCCGCGGTGGTCCAGCGGGAGTCCGAGCAAGAGGGCGAGGAACCCGCCGACGTGCAGGGGCTGTTCGTGCAACGGGCCGAGGAGGAGCAGCAGGAGGAGCCGGGCGATTCATGACCGGAGCGGCCCCCGGGCTCGTGCCCGGGGGCCCTGCCGGTTCGCCGTCGTCAGCGGCTCGGCGCCGCCTGCGCGAACGCCGGCCGCTGCCGGTCCCGCCGCTCTCGGGGCCGGGTCAGCCCGCGGCGGGGGAGGGGGAGGCACTCGGGCTGGGCGCCTGCCGCAGCGTCCCGCCGACCAGCACCGACTCGTCGCACTGGGCCGGCTTCGGACCGCCCACCGGCCGTCCCACCTCACTGCAGGTCACCGTCATGGTGATCCGTCCCCCGGCGGGCACCACGATCGGGGTGACGAAGTGATAGTCCTGGTCACGGAAGTTCTGCAGCGCCAGCCTCAGCAGGGTCCGGCTCCCGGAGGAGATGACGACGGTGCCGGAGTCGCCCTGCGGGTTCTGCACCACGAGGTCTGTCAGGTCGAACGCCTGGCCGGCCGGGATGCGGTACACCGTGTCGGACGTCGGGTCGCCGCCCACCGAGTCCTTGACCCCGGCCTGAGCGCTGCGCGGATCCCCCGCACCCCCGCCCCCGGCCCCGGTCCCGCTTCCCCCCGTGCCCCCGCCGACTGCTGTGCCCGTGCCGCCGCCGGTACTTCCGCCCCCCGATCCCGCCGCGGTGCCGGAGCTCGGTGAGCCACCACCCGCCGCCGCATCCTGTCCCGTCCCGCCGGCGCCCGCCGACGTACCGGACGAGCCACCGCCGCTCGCGGCGCCGGACGCGTTGGGGCTGGGCGACAGCACGGCGGCCACCTGCTTCTTGGACTCCTCCCGCGCCGCCGACCGCACCACCGGGCGCAGCAGGGCGAACCACACGATGGCCAGGGCCACCACCGCGGCCGCCGCCGCCATCAGGGCGCGCGGCAGCCAGCGCGGCAGTATCGCGTCCTGCTGGTAGGTGCCGTCCAGGGTGACCACCTCGTGCGGCACGTCGCCCGTGGGCATGGCCACCACCTGGAACGGATGCACGACGGGAGCGCCGCGCCACAGCCGCCGCGTCGGACGCGCGGTGAGCCGCGACAACTCGGCCGCACCCGGCGCCAGCTCGACGGTCTCCCGGGCGAAGCGCAGCCGCACCTTGGAGCTGTCACCCTGGGCCGCCAGCCCCACCGTCACCGGGATGTTGCCACGGTTGTCGACGGCCACGTCCGTACGGCCGCGCCAAGCGCCGTCGAACCCGCGGGGAACCAGCTCCCCGGTGATCTCGGCGAACGGCAGGACCGTGACGACGCCCTCGGGGACCACCGCCGTGTCGGGGGCGCTGGTGGGCACCACCCGCACCCCGAACGGGACGTCCCCGGCCGGCACTTCCGAGCTTCGGGGCGGGCTCAGTGCGAGGACCGCGGTGCCCGTACTGTCCGGATACAGCGAAAGGCTCGTCGGTTCGACGGTCGCCCAGGCCGCTGCCGGGCCCACGACCTCGAAGCGATACTCCTCCACCGTGCTGCCGGAGTTGCGTACCTGAAGGGGGACTTCGATCCGCCCACCAGGCTCGGCGGTCACAGCGGTCGTGTCCAGGCTCGCCGCAGTTGTCATGATCGGCACAGTAAGGCCGGTGGCAGTGGCCGGCAGGGGCCTCACAGGAAGACTTTCGGGAAGCTGATGTGCCCATTGACGCCTTGTTGACTGGGCGTGGAGTCACCTGCCGCATACTGCTCGACGCGCCGCGATGCGCTCGACCAGGGGGGAGACTGGTGTGGACCGGATAGTTGTGTGCCTGCGCGCGGATGATCCGATCTCCAGAACGGGGGTCGCCACCCAGTTGCGGCCCCGGCCGGAGATCCGGCTGCAGGAGGAGGGGGAGGAACCGGCCGCCGTGGTGGTGGTGGTCGTGGACACCATAGACGAGGAGTCGCTGCGGACCCTTCGCCACATCCGGCGGACGACGGCGGCCCGGGTGGCGCTGATCGCCACCCGCATCGACGACCAGCAACTGGTCGGTGCCGCCGAGTGCGGAGTGGCGGGCATCCTGCGCCGGTCCGAGGCGACGCCGGAGCGGCTGGTACAGGTGATCAGTGCGGTGGCCAGGGGAGAGGGAAGCGTTCCCGCGGATCTGCTGGGCCGCTTGCTGGAGCAGGTCGGCCAGTTGCAGAGCCAGGTCCTGGCGCCGCGCGGCCTGAATTTCAGCGGGCTCACCGACCGGGAGATCGAGGTCGTCCGACTCGTCGCCGAGGGGTACGACACCGGGGACATCGCCTCAAAACTCGCGTACTCCGAACGCACCATCAAGAACATCCTGCACGAGCTCGTCACTCGGCTGCACCTGCGCAACCGCTCTCACGTCGTCGCCTATGCGCTCCGGCAGGGGCTGATCTGAAGGGGCTGTTCTGAAGGGGGCGGTCCGCTTCGGTGGCGAAGGGAGAGGCGGATTGCCCGGAGGGGCAATCCACTCTTCCCCGGGGCGTGTCCCTTGCGCTGCTCCGTCGAAGAGCGGCGCCGGGGGACGGTTGGGCAGACGCCGATCTGGGAGGGGATGTCGTGCGGTTGTTCCGGCTGCGGGCGGGCCTGATGGCCTCGGTCCTCGCGCTCGGCGCGGTAGGGGCCGGCATCTCCGACGCGGCGCCGCGGGCCCGGACGACGTCTTCGTCCTCCTCTTCGTCCTTCCCGACTGCGACGGCCCCGGTGTCCCCGGTCACGCCGTCGCTGGTGGAGCAGTCGCTGAATCCCGGTGCCTCGATCACCGTCGCCAAGCAGGTGCAGACTCCGGCGGTGCCGCCCAAGCCGGATGTCGTGCTGCTGGTGGACAACACGGGGAGCATGGGCAGCGTCATCGCCAACGTGAAGGACAACCTGCCCACGATCGTCGACCAGGTCTTCGACGTGCAGCCCGACTCCCGGTTCGCCGTCGCAAGCTTCGGTGACCAGGACGACCGGGACGTCGGCGCTGACCGACTCTTCCTCCTCCACCAGCCGTTCACCAACGACCGCGCCGCCATCCAGAGCGGCGTCGATCAGCTGGACGCCCACTACGGCGACGACGTGCCGGAGGACTGGGGCAACGGGCTGTTCGAGGTGGCGACGGGGGCGGGCGGCCGGAACGCCTTCCGGGACGGGGCCACACCCATCGTCGTCCTCGTCGGCGACGCACCCACCCACGAACCGAGCAACCAGCACCCCTTGGCGGACGTCGTACAGACGCTCAAGGACCACGGCGTCAAGGTCCTCGCCGTCGGCGTCGGCGGAAACGGGCTCGACGCGTACGGCCAAGCCACACAGGTCACCCAGGCCACCGGCGGTACGTACCTCCAGGGCATCGACCCGGGTCATGTGTCGAACGCCATCGTCCAGGGCCTGACGAACCTGCCGGTCGCCGTCAGCCACCGGCTCGTCGACTGCGACCGCTCGCTGAGCGTCTCCCTCTCTCCGCCGAGCGTCCAGGTGACCAGCGGCCAGACCGCCTCCTTCACCGAGCAGATCACGGTGTCCCCGGACGCACCGCAAGGCTCCACGCTGGCCTGCACGGTCCAGTTCTCCCTCGGTCCGGCAGCCGACCCGGCCTACCGGGAGCAGATCCGCATCACCGTCAACGACGTGACCGCCCCGGCGGTGACCGTCGACGACCGTACGGTGGAAGCCACCGGTCCGGACGGCGCGGTCGTCGACTACGCGGCCGCCGTGCACGACAACGTCGACGGCGAGGTCCCGGTGTCGTGCGAGCCGTCCTCCGGGACGCGCTTTCCCCTCGGTCGGACGACGGTCACCTGCACGGCGACCGACAAGGCGGGCAACACCGGGCGCGACACGGCCGTGTTCACCGTCGTCGACACCACGGCGCCGGTGGTGAGCGTCGAGGACCGCACCGTGGAGTCGACCGGTCCCGAGGGCGCGGTGATCGAGTATCCGGTCACGGCCAAGGACGTTGTGGACGGCGATGTTCCGGTGGTGTGCGAGCCGCCCTCCGGCTCGACGTTCCCGATCGGGAAGGCCACTGTCACCTGTACGGCGACCGACAAGGCCGGCAACACCGGCCGCGACACGGCCGAGTTCACGGTGACCGACTCGACCGGCCCCGTCGTCACCGTCGACGATCGCACCGTGGAGGCGGCCGGTCCCGACGGCGCGGTCGTGGAGTACCCCGCGTCGGCGGAGGACACGGTCGACGGGAAGGTGCCGGTCACGTGTGATCCGCCGTCGGGCTCGGTGTTCCCGATCGGGGAGACGAAGGTGACCTGCACGGCGACGGACTCCCGCGAGAACACCGGTAAGGACACAGCCGTCGTCACCGTCGTCGACACCACCGCGCCAGGCGTGACCGTCGACGACCTGACGGTGGAGGCCACCGGTCCCGACGGCGCGGTCGTGGAGTACACCGCCACCGCGGTCGACACCGTGGACGGACCGACGAAGGTCACCTGCACACCGCCCCCCGGCTCCACCTTCCCGGTCGGGAAGACCACCGTCACCTGCACGTCGACGGACGCGCACGAGAACACCGGCGAGGACACCGCCGTGATCACGGTGGTCGACACGACCGCGCCCGTCGTCACCGTGGACGACCGCACCGAGCCGGCCACCGGGCCCGACGGCGCCGTGATCGAGTACACCGCCACGGCCCAGGACATCGTCGACGGACCCCTGCCCGTCACCTGCACGCCCCTGTCCGGTTCCACGTTCCCGGTCGGCGAGACCACCGTGACCTGCACCGCGACCGACGCCGCCGGCAACACCGGCACCGACACCGCCGTCTTCACCGTCATCGACGACGGCAAGCCCGTCGTCCAGGTCGACGACCGGAACGTACGGACCCTCAGCCGGGACGGCGCACCCGTCGAGTACACGGCCACGGCCCAAGACCTCGTCGACGGCACCCTGCCCACCACCTGTACCCCGCCCTCCGGTTCGACCTTCCAGCTCGGGAAGACCACCGTCACCTGCACGGCGACCGACAAGGCGGGCAACACCGGCCGCGACACCGCCGTCGTGACCGTCGTCCTGATCCCGCCCGTGCCGGTCGCGCCCTCCGCCGACCTCGCCGTGACCGCCGCCGCCGACCCGCAGCCCGCCTTCACCGGCGGCACCGTCACGGCGACGTTCACCCTCACCAACGCCGGACCGGACCCCGCGACGAAGATCGTCCTGACCGCCGGGACACCCGGGGCCGCCACCATGGTGAGCCCCCAGGACCGCTGCACCGCCGCCAGCCCCTGCACCCTGCCGGCCGGCGGCCGGATCCAGGTCACCACCCGGCTGTCGTACGACAAAGCCACCAGCGGCACCCTGACGGCCCGGGTCGCCGGCACGCCGACCGACCCGCGCACCGCCAACAACACCGACTCGCTCCGGTTCCGCGTCCTCAAGCCCGAGCTGACCGCCGGGCCCGTCGTCGCCCGGCTCGGCGACGTCGTCCTCGCCGAGGGCCGCGACTTCCCGGCCGGAACCGTCGTACAACTGAAGTGGAACCAGGGCATCACCGCGGCGACGGCTCCGGTGCGGGTGGGCGCCGACGGAACGTTCCGCACCCAGGTCCTCGTCCTGCGCAAGGACCGGACCGGAACACGGCTGCTCCGTGCCACAGGACCCGGATACGACCCGGTCACCGCGAAGGTCCTCGTCGTGCCCCGCACCCTCCAGCCACCCGACTTCATCGGCCGCGGATGAGCAGGACGGAGGTGGCACCGTGATCCACGAGGTGGACGACGCACTGCGCGCCCTCGTCCGGAACGACGCCCTGGGCGGCACACAGGTCAGCGTCGTGTTCGACGCACCCACCCGCGAGTGGGCGGCCAAGGTCAACGCCCCCACCGTCAACCTGTACCTCTACGACATCCGGGAGGACATGCGCCGCCGCTCCCGAGGCCTGTCCAACGAGTACGACGAGCGCGGCACCGTCATCGCCCGGCACCGCCCGCCCCGGTACTTCAAGCTGTCCTACCTGATCACCGCCTGGACCCGGCGCCCCGAGGACGAACACCGCCTGCTGTCCTCCCTCCTGCTGTGCCTGCTGCGCAGCGACGCCATGCCCACCGAGCACCTGGCCGGCTCACTGGCCGAGCTTCCGTTGCCGGTGCCGATGACGATCGCGCTACCGCCCCCCGAGGACCGGTCGTTCGCGGACGTGTGGAGCGCGCTCGGCGGTGAGCTGAAGCCCTCCCTCGACCTCGTGGTCAGCGTCCCCCTCGTCGGCACGGGGATCGTTCCGGCGGGGCCGCCGGTCACGGAGGAGGGCGGCCTGCGGCTCGGGCTGGAGAACACCGGGCGCACCGGCCAGGGCCCCACCGGTGCGCGGGAAGCCGCCGCCGCGGACGCGCCGGTGCCGCCTCGCCCGCGGCCGGCGCTGTCCCGGCGCGTCCGCGAATGAGCGCGGGCTGCCGGATGCCCTGGTGGCCAGGGCCCCCGCCGGGACCCGGCGCGGGCTCGCGAGTGCCACGCTCGCGGTCGTGCCGAGGCCCGGCGCGGCACCGCGCCTCGTGAGGGGCCGCAGTGTGACTGCGCGGCCGGCCACGCACGACCGTGCGGTACCCCACCCGCACCCACCGAGCGGAGCGAGGAGCATCCCATCGCCGAGAACCCCAGCCTTCGCCACCTGCTGGACCGGGTGGTCCTCGTCGAGGAACGCGTACGCCGCGCCGTCGCCGCCCGCAGACAGACCGACCCCAACCCCGACGACGCCTTCCGGGGCCTCTACCTCACCGACGACGCCGTCGAACGCCTCCTGCACACGCCGCCCCGTCCCGCTGCCCCCGACCGTACGGACGCCGCCCGGCACACCGAGGCCGAGACACGAGCCGACACCGCCGACCCGCCCACCAGCCTGCGCCGCCTCACGGCCGACCTGGGCCTGACCCACCTCGACGTCGAGATCCTGCTCATCGCCCTCCTGCCCGATCTGGACGCCCGGTTCGAATCGTTCTACGGCTATCTCAACGACGACGTCACCCGGCGCCGACCCTCGATCGGCCTGGCTCTGGCGCTGTGCGGACTGTCCCCGGCGGACGCTTCCGCCCGTGCCCGCCTCGGCGCCACCGCGCCCCTGCTCTCCGGCGGCCTGCTGCTGATCGAGGACCCGGACCGCCCGTTCCTCGGGCGCGCCCTGCGCGTACCGGACCGGGTCACCGCGCACCTGCTCGGCGACGACACCCCCGACCCCCGGGTCGCCGACCTGCTGACCCCGGCCCCGCCCGTGCCCGGCGTGGGCGACGCCGCCCGGCTGGCCCGGGCCCTCGCGGCCGAGGTCCCGCTGGCCTACCTGAGCGAGGAACAGGGCGGTGCGGGGCCGGCCCTCGCCGCGACCGCTCTCGCCCGGGCCGGGCGCCCCGCCCTTGCCCTGGACCTGGCCCGCCTCGCCCGCGACCCGGCCCCCGCGGACGCCGTGCGCACCGCCGTACGCGAGGCCCGGCTGACCGGCGCCGGTCTGGTCTGCACCCCGGTCGACGCCCTGGACCGCGACCGTGAACGGGCCGCGCTGCTACGGCAGTTGACGGACGCCCCTGTCCCCGTGGTCCTCGTCGGCCGCGTCCCGTGGGACGCCGCTTGGTCCACCCGTCCCCCCTTGCTGCTGCGCGCCCCGCGCGTCGAGCCGACCGCGCGAGCCGCGCTCTGGCAGACCGCGTACGGGTCCTCCGTGCCCGCCGGCATCAACGTCCCGAACCTCCTGGCCCCCTTCCTCCTCACCCCCGAACAGATCACCCGGGCAGCCCGAAGCGCCGCCCAGAACGCGCTCCTGGACGGTGCCGAGCTGCGCCCCGAGCACATACGCCGCGGCGCCCGGGCCCAGAACTCCGCCGGACTCGACCTCCTCGCCCGCCACATCGAACCCGCCGTCGGCTGGGACGACCTCGTCCTGCCTGCCGACACCCTCAACCAGCTCCGAGAACTCACCGCCCGCGCCCGCCACCGCGACCGCGTCCTCGGTGAATGGGGGATGCGCCCCGGCGGTGCCCGCGGCCGAGGCGTCGTCGCCCTGTTCGCGGGCGACTCCGGTACCGGCAAGACCATGTCCGCGGAGGTCGTCGCCGCCGATCTCGGCCTGGACCTCTACACCGTCGACCTGTCCACGGTCATCGACAAGTACGTCGGCGAGACGGAGAAGAACCTCGAGCGCATCTTCTCCGAAGCGGCCGGGGTGAACGGCGTCCTCCTCTTCGACGAGGCCGACGCCATCTTCGGCAAACGCTCCGAGGTCAAGGACGCCCACGACCGCTACGCCAACGTCGAGAGCGCCTACCTCCTCCAGCGCATGGAGTCCTTCGACGGCCTGGCCGTACTCGCCACCAACCTGCGCGCCAATCTCGACGACGCCTTCACCCGCCGCCTCGACCTCGTCATCGACTTCCCCGTCCCCGACCCCGCCCAGCGCCTCGCCCTCTGGCAGCTCTCCCTGGCCCCCCTCCTGCCCGGCGCCGACGACCTCGATCTCCCCTTCTGCGCCCACTCCTTCGAACTCGCCGGCGGCAACATCCGCTCCATCGCCGTCACCGCCGCCTACCTCACCGCCGAGGCCGGATCACCGCTGACCATGCGGCAGCTGATCCACGCCATCCAGCGCGAATACCAGAAGCTGGGCCGACTGACCCTGGCCAGCGAGTTCGGGCCGTACGTCGACCTGCTCGTCCTGTGAGAGACCGGAGGAGGACCGCTGTGCGCGCACACGACGAACAGCTGACGGAACAAGGGCGGACACACCGCCCCACCGCGCTGGTGCACGGAGCCGAGCGGCACGCCTCGCCGCTCGAGGCGGTCCTCGCCCTCCAGCGAACAGCCGGAAACGCGACGGTCGTACGACTTCTGACCGCGCAACGGATGCCCGACCGTACCGTCCGGGAGAAACGGCAAGCGGTCAGCAACTCCCCGTACGGCAACCGACCGCGTTCCGCCCGGCAACAGGTCCAGGAGGGCTTCGACCCGGACACGCCCCGGGCCCCGGAACTCCCGAGTCGGGGCCCCAGGGACGAAATCATCTGGAGCGGCACCCGGGACGACATCGGATTCACCCCTGCGACGACGACGGCTGTGCTCGCCGCGACACCCAGCCAGAACGCGAACGGCCGGACCGAGTACGCGTGCGCGCAATGCGGCACGTACATCCCCCAGCTGAGCGACAAGACACCGGCGGACGGCAACCGCTACGTCACCATCGACCACATCACGGAGATCATCGCCTACGTCCAGGCCCACGCGACGGCCGTGACCTGGCTGACCGACGGCCGCACCGTCGGCGCGATCACCCGTGCGGAAGCGAAGCGATGGGCCAACGACATCACCAACCTCCGCGTCCTCTGCGCCCAGCCCTGTAACGGCGGCACCCGAGCCGCCCACAGCGCCAGCCGCCGGTACGACACGAACAAGGCGGTGTGGTGGGCGTCGTAGGGGCACTCACCGCAGGACGACCATGAGGTGTACGGCTAGCCGGCCAGTATGCTCGGCAAGTGGGTTTTTGCCAGTTCGGGGTTGTACCTCAACGGCTCTTTGCGGTCCCCGCGGTAATCGCTGAAAATGCCGACGCGGGCGCCCACCAAGCCCCAAGTGGCAATCGTGAAACTCAGGTAATCATCCAGATAGGTCACTCGCGAGTAGTCGTATTCGATCCAGTAGTCGCCCAGGAGCATCATCTTCCAGTCCTGCTTTCCGGGCTGCACTACGAACGCCATCGCAAAGAAGTCGCTGACCGCATCAAACGGACGCAGCATTCCACAGAAGGTATTGCTTGAATAGACGGTTCCGTCGAAGTCGAACTCTCCCTCGTCTGGCTCTGACTGGGGGAGTGAGTACTCCTCGTCGAACAGCATGTCCTCAATCGGCAGTACTTCGATGCCCCCAGCTTTCCCGAACAGACTGTTGCGGGTTGCCGAATCTGCGCATTCCTCCATGAGGAGGCTGCGGTTCTGGCTGTCGAGGTCCGGCTTGAAGCGCCAGCTGAGACTGGCTCCATTCAGTAGCCCGTAAAGCTGTCGAAGGGGAGTTGGTAGACTGCTTCCGAGTCGAGCCTCTACATCGTTTATGAGCGCAGCAGGGGCTGGTGCCTGCAGTTCGAAGGCGAGCAGATCCAGGGAGGGGTGCGCTTCGATGGTGCGCGCCAGTCCCTCCAGGCTCGAGCGAAATTCGGAGATCATTTTACGTGATAGCTCCCCGCCTCGTGACGTATATCGTTTTCCGCGGTGCCGCTGTCGGAAGCGCCATCGGTGACGCGCTTTCCGTTCTCGAACACCACTTCGTACTGCCAGTCGAACGCCACCGGCACATGCACCTCCGCATCCAAGATCCGCTCTTTTTGGGCGATTTTCGGGTCGTTGGCGGCCTGCCAGGCGTTGACGATATCTGTCTTGTTGATTGCTCTGCCGTACCGTACGGTTACGGTATATCTCAGCCCCTTGTCCTGCGCAAGCAACTCCTTCACCTTCTTCTCTGCTTGACGCTCAAATTTCTGATTTCCGCTCTCGGATTGCGGTGTGAGATTATCCCATCTATCGCCCGGACCGTGTGCGCGGAAGCTGAGTAGGTGGCCCAGCTTGTAGAAGCGTCGTCGGCTTGTCGCTTTCTCGTAGCGGGTCAGCAGGATGTCCCATACCGGACTTGACATGGAGGGGTCGGGCACACTTCCTGCTGGGCCGTTTTTCGTGAGCAAGGTCACCGTCATTGTCGTGGCGAATCCGCCACTTGAAAGTCCTCCGTAGACCGGTGGCGTCGAGTCGGGCAGTTTTCCGCTGTCTCCGATCATGTTCGATGTGGCCTGCGCCAGTTGACTCAGCAAGTTGGAAATTTTCTGCCGTTTCAGTGGTTCGGCAATTGTTTCAGTCCTTGTTTTCTCGATGTCTTCCAGTATTCGGAGTGCCTGCTCTTTGGCGGACGTGCGTTGTTCGTCATCCGAGGTGGAGGTCGAATCGATGTACTTCCGATATTCTTGCTCATTGCTTCTGATCATCAACGTGGCATTGTTTCCCTCGCCGCGGAACAAGAGCGTATGTGCTTCGCCGTTGGGTGCCCGAAGGCCCTTCCTGACCGACCACCAAGGAGGGCTCTTGGCGGGTTCCTTACGTTTGTCGGTACGGCGTGAACTCTTGAGTTTGGCCCAGAGTTTCTTTGCTGCTTTGGCAATGAAATCGACGATCCTGTCGATCGCCTTGTTGACCGGCCGGGCCACCGCGTGGAAGACCTGCTTGACCTTGCCTGCGAGATTGCCGACGCCCAGCAGGGCGGCGAGGAAGCCGATGAGGACGGGGATGGAGGCGGCGAGGGCGCCCTCGATGAGGGCGGGGACGCCGCCACCGCCGCCGCTCGCTATGGCGACGACCGCGTCCAGGATCGAGTTGACGAACTGGATGATCTGGGCGCCCTGGGTCACCACGAAGGTGACGATGTCGATGATGCCCTTGACGGCGCGGACGAAGGCGGAGGCCGGGTTGAGGAGGGAGACGATCCAGGTGATGCCGGCGACGATGACGGTGGGGATCAGGTAGGAGGTCAGCTTCTGGAGGATCGTCGACTTGAGGTCGCCGACGGACTCCTTGATGTGCTCGACTGCACCGGCCGGCCCTTCGCGTTGGAGAGCCTGCGCGACGGGGACGGATTGTTCAGCGGCGGTGACCGCCTGGTCGGGGACGCCCTTGCGGGTGATGCGGGCGCGGATGTTGGCCCAGGTCAGCCCCAGCAGACCGCCGATGACCTGGATGATGCCCTTGAGGTCGAACTTGGCGGGCAGGGCCAACCCCGCGCTGACGGCGGTCCCCAGGAGCCAGGAGACCAGGCCCTTCTTCAGGTGTTCGGCGATGTTGCCGATGAACTGCCGCAGACCGGCGCCGACGGCGGTGACCAGGTTGCGGAGGAACCCGATGGGGTCCTTGATGATGTTCATGACCGCGGCGGCGGCCCTCGCCAGGACACCGAGCAGCATGTTCTTCAGCTCGATGATGGTCTGGATGACACCGACGACGGCGTCCTTGGCCTTGGCGATGAGGCCCTTGTTCTCCTCCTGGAGCTTCTTGATCTCGTCGTCGACCGCGTTCAGCGCCTGGGTGTACTTCTGGGCGAGGTCCTGGACCAGTTGATCCGACTTCGCGTTGACGTCGGCTTCCAGGCCGTCGAACTTCTCCGTGAAGTCATCGGCGGCCTGCTGACCGAACTTCTTCAGGTCGGCGGGGAGCTTGTCGACCTCGGCCTTGAGTTCGGCCCGGCCGCGCGCGATGCGGTCTTTTGCCTTGCCGAGTTCGGTGCCGATGAGGTCGGCGATGGAGGAGATGACCTGCTGCATCTGGGCGACGTAGAGCTTGCGGGACTCCTGGAAGAGCTGGTTGGCCTCCTCCGGCAGGCCCGCGAACTTGTCCTTGACCCACTTGAGCTTGCCGGTGAAGCCGGAGTACCGCTTGTCCTTGTAGGCGTCCATCCGGCGCTTCTGGTCCGCCATGAACGCGTCCCGCGCGGCCTTCTCACCGGCCGTGAACCTCTCGTCGACGAGCTTGTCCAGGCCGGAGAGGGTCCTCTCCACGTCCGTCTTGGTGCCGTCGAAGACCTTCTGCAGTCGGGCGGTGACCTCCGCCCGCTTGCGTTCGTCGGCGGACTTGGTGGCGCCCTTGCCGCCGTCGACCTGCTTGCCGGTGGCGGTCCGGGTGGCGGCCAGGCCGGTCATGGCCTGGGCGCCGACAGCCGCCGCACCCTGCTTGGCGGCGGCGAGTTGCTTGGCCTCGGCGCCGCGGGCCTGCCCCGGCGCCGTCGCGGAGTGCTTCTCGCCCTCCTTCTTGGCGCTGAGGGCGTCGGTGAACTGGGGCTCGTTGCTCTTGGCGAGCTGGTCCTCCGTCACCTCGGCGTCGGCCATCTGCTGGTTGACCTGCTGCGGCCCGCCGGAGAAGTCGGTGACCGCGTCCGGTTGCCTGGCCGGGACCGCGCCTGCCGGGTTCGGGGCGCCGGGGACGGGCGGGGGAGCGTCGGGAGTGAGCGGGGTGACCGGCTTGTCCGTGGCCTTGGACAGGTCCGGGGCTGCTTTGGTGGTGGTGTCGATCTCCTTGGCGGAGGCGGCCTTGCCCTGGCTGACCTGGCCACTGACCTGGCCCTTGACGGCCTCAGCCTTGCCGGACCCGGAGAAGTTGTCGGCCTCTTCGAGGTTCTTCGGAGCCTGCGCGGCGATGGCCTGGTTGACGGCGGCGATGAACCCGGCCTTGTCGAACACGCCGGGCTTGGCCGCGTTCATCTTCTCGGCCTGCGCGGCCTTGCCCTGGGCCTGCTTGTCGTCCGGCGGGGCGACGGCGGCGTTCTGTGCGGCCTTCGACTCCGTGGCTGCGGGAGCGTGCCGGGAGGCCGCGGTCTTCTTCGCCCGCACCTCGGACTTCAGGCCCTGGAAGGCGGGCGACGCGGACGGTGGCGGCTTGACCGGCGGAGCCGGGGCGTCCGTGGCGGGCGGAGCCGCGGTCTGACGCTGCGCGACCAGCCGGGCCACCGCCGCGTTCCCCGCCCGTGCCTGCAACAGACGCAACTGCTGCGGGGCGAGGCCCGTCAAAGGGGCGCTCTCCGGCCCGGGCGCCGTGGTGGGTGAGGTGGATTCCTCGACCGTGGGCCGGGCCTGGGCAGGGGCCGCCGGGCGTGCCGGCGCCGCGCTGGTCCTCGCGCTGGTCTTTTTGTCCGGCGCCGCCTTCATGGCCGCAAGTGTTCGGGTTCGTGGCCACTCGTACACGAGAAGGGTGGGTACGGCCAGGGGAAGGGCGGCATGCCTGATCGGGCAGTTGGCTGTGCACCGCGCGGCGGACGAACGGCACGTCCGGGTGATCGCGACCGGAGTCAGAATCTGCTTCGGCCGCTGGTCAAGGAGGAGTGGGTATGCCGTCGTATCTGTCCCCGGGCGTCTACGTCGAAGAAGTGGAGGCTGGGGCACGACCGATCGAGGGAGTGGGCACCTCGGTAGCCGCGTTTCTCGGCTTCGCCCCGCAAGGGCCCCTGAACGAGCCGACGCTCGTCACCAACTGGAGCCAGTACGTAGGTGTCTTCGGCGACTTCGTCGAAGGTTCCTACCTGGCGTCCGCCGTGTACGGGTACTTCGCCAACGGGGGTGGGAACTGCTACGTCGTCCGGATCGGAGACGGCGGGAACGGCGTCGCGGGAGAACTGCCGAGCGGGTCCGCCCGCGGGACGTCGGACGGTGAGTCCGCAGCCGAGGCGCTGCTCGGCGGATTCCGGGTCCGGGCACTGCCGGGCGTCACCGGTGAGATCACGCTCGAGGTCGGCGGGGCGGACGGCGAGGCGCCGCCGAGCGAGGCGTTCAAGCTGGTGGTCAAGGTGGACGGGGAGGAGAAGGAGACCTACCCCTCGGTGTCCACCCGCCGCGGCAAGGACAACGTCGTCACCAAGGTCAAGGAGAAGTCGCAGACCATCGCCCTGGAGGAGGTCAGCCGGGCCGCTGCGTCGACAAAGCCCGACACCGGTACGGTCGTGCTCGCGGCCAAGTCCGGCACGGCCCCGGTTCCGGCCGGGTCCGGCACGGTCGCGCTGTCGGCCGACGACTACATCGGTGACGCGGACGAGCGGACGGGCTTCGGCGGTCTTGAGGCCATCGACGAGATCACGATGGTGGCCGTGCCCGACCTGATGAGCGCCCACCAGCGCGGCATCCTCGATGACGAGACCGCCATCTCGGTGCAGCAGGCCCTGATCTCCCACTGCGAGTTGATGGGCGACCGGGTCGCCATCCTGGACGCTCCCCCCGGGCTGTCGCCGCAGCAGATCAAGAACTGGCGGATGGACACGGCCGGCTTCGATTCGAGGTTCGCGACGCTCTACTACCCGTGGATCAAGGTTTTCGACCCGTCGGTCGGCCGTAACTCCTTCGTCCCGCCGAGCGGGCACATAGCCGGGGTATGGGCTCGCAACGACGAGTCCCGCGGTGTGCACAAGGCGCCGGCGAACGAGGTCCTGCGGGGCGCGGTCGGCCTCCAGACACAGATCACCAAGGGCGAGCACGACCTGCTGAACCCGATCGGCGTCAACTGCGTCCGCTCCTTCCCGGGCCGCGGGATCCGGGTGTGGGGCGCTCGCACCCTCTCCTCCGACCCGGCCTGGCGGTACCTGAACGTGCGCCGGCTCTTCAACTACCTCGAAGAGTCGATCCTGACGGGCACGCAGTGGGTCGTCTTCGAACCGAACGACGACGCCCTGTGGGCGCGTATCCGGCGCACCATCTCGGCGTTCCTGGTCAACGAGTGGCGCAAGGGCGCGTTGTTCGGGCTGACCCCGGACGAGGCCTTCTACGTCAAGTGCGACCGGGAGACCAACCCCGCCGAGGGCATCGATGCCGGCCAGGTCGTCTGCGAGGTCGGGGTCGCTCCGGTCAAGCCCGCGGAGTTCGTGGTGTTCCGGCTGGCGCAGCTGTCGGGCGGCACGGGATCGGTCGACGAGTAGCGCAGCGGCAGGCGGGTCATGGCCGGAAGGCAGTGGGCCGCCCGCGATCGGTCCCGGGGCGGCGGAAGACCGCCGCCCCACACACCAGATGAGCCATGGAGGCTGGGATGGCACTCCCCGAACTTGACAGCTCTGTCGGCCACTCCTTCGGATTGGAATTCGACGGCGTGGTGATCAAGCAGATCACCGAGGTCAGCGGCTTGAAGATGGAACAGGACGTCATCGAGCTGAAGCAGAACACCGCCGACGGAAAGTACGCCGTCAAGAAGCTGCCGGGCCGCCCCAAGGCCGGCGAGGTCACCGTCACCCGCGGCCTGACCGAGGACAACAGCTTCGAGACGTGGATCAAGTCGTCCCGGTTCGGGAAGATGAGCGACGCCCGCAAGAACGGCGCGATCATCGTCTACGACTACGAGGGCAGCGCGATCAAGCGGTACCAGTTGATCAACGCCTGGCCGAAGTCGCTGGAGATCGGCACCCTCAAGGCAGGCGACACCTCCGTCCTCACCGAGAAGCTCTCGATCACGTACGAGAGCATGGAAGTTGAGTGATGCGCAGGACGATGCCCGCCCAGGCGCGGTCTGCGGCACAGCCCCTCCCGGGCGCACCGGAGCAGGACCACACCGGGGGACCGGGCGAGGGCACGAGCGGTGCGGGGCGTGACACGCTCCGCACCGAGTTCCCCTTCGAACTGCCCCGGGGGTACGTGGACGAATCCGGCACCGTGCACCGGCACGGTGTGATGCGGCTGGCCACCGCCCGGGACGAGCTCATCCCGCTGCGGGACGACCGGGTGCGGGAGAACTCCGCGTACCTGTCGGTGGTCCTGATCGCCCGGGTGATCACCCGGCTCGGCACCATCGAGGACGTGCACGCGGGCATCGTGGAAGACCTGTTCGCCTCGGACCTCGCCTTCCTCCAGGACTTCTACCGGCGGATCAACGCGGAGGGCCACACCCGCGCCGCGGTCACCTGCCCTTCCTGCCAGGAACACTTCGCCGTGGACCTCGCCGGGGGCCGCCTGGGGGAATCGTGACGTACGCGGTCGAGCGCCTCTACGAGGAGATCGCGTACCTGGCCTATCACTTCCACTGGCCACTCGACGAGCTGCTCGATCTGGAACACCCCGAACGGCAGCGGTACGTCGAGCAGATCGCCCGTCTCAACGGGCGGTGAGAGGACACCGAGATGGGACTGCTGTCCTGGCTGACGAGGAGCGGTGAACGCTCGCGGGGCGTCACGGAGCCCGGGACGCGAGCGGGCGCCGACGCCGGGACGACGTCACCCGGACCGGACGCGGCGACGGACGCACAGGTCACGGACGGGTGGCGGTCGACGCCCCCCGTGCAACGGACGCTGAGCGCGCCCATGGGGCTGCTCACCGACCCCGGCGGGTTCGGCCGGCGGCTGGGTACATGGCAGGACCCGACCGTCACCGGACCGCTCGGCCATCTCGTCAGCGCACAGGCGCCGTCCGGCGTCGGCCACGGGCTGGCGGAACCCACGATGCCGGTGCAGCGGACGAGCGTACGGCCGGAGGCTCACGCCTTCGGGGTATCGCGGGGCGCGCAGGATCCCGTGCGGGGCGATGACGGCGGGTCGGCAGACCGGCCGGGCGACCCCCACGGCACGGGTGGCCCGACCGTCCTGCGGACGGTGTCCCCGGCCGGGGGCTCAGCGACGGCACAGCACCTGGACCACGCGCCGAGCCCGGGCGCGGGTTCGGGTTCGGGTGCGTCGGTGCCCGACGGCGTACGGGCGGTCGCACCAGCGGCGCTTCCTTTGGCGCCACTTCAGCGGACGACCGTTCTGCCGACCGGCCCGGCGCGGGATACAGCACCGCTCGCTCCGGTGATGGTCATGCGTGTGCCCGTTGTTCCGGCAGCCCCCGCGGGTCCCGTACCCGCCCGCCCCCTGATCGTCGCGGAGCCACCGGGCGAACCGGCGAGGGAACTCGCGGCTGTCCCTGCGTCCTTGCCGGACGCGGACCCCGGCCCCCTGGCCCCGGGCACTCCGGACGAGCCCGTAGCCGACCTCCTCGCCACGCGTGCGGGGCAGGACGAGGAGGGTGAGGGCGGTGTCGTCCAGCGCACCGAAGCGTCGGTCACCGACCGGCCGACGGCGGTACGGGACACGGCACCGCTCCCGCTCGCCGCGCCGCGCACCGGCACGGCCGCCGGCCAGGGACCGGACGCTGCCCCCACCGCTCCGCTCATCGGCGGCGTGGACGGTGCCGGGTCTGCCGTGCAGCCTGCCGTGCAGCCCGTTGTGCAGCGTGACGTCGCGGCTCCGCCGCGTCCGCGTCATCGGGGTCTCGGCGAGCCGCTCTCGGCGCTGCCGCCCACCGCCGTGCCGCTTCCGGGCCCGGCGGCGCCGCCGACCGAGTCTGCCGTGTCCCCTTCTGTCCCCTCCCGGGTACACGTCTCCCGGACCGTGGAGGCCCCGGAGACCCCGGCGGCCCCGGGGGACCTGCGCGTCCCGCACGCTCCGGAGGTACCGGCGGTGCCGGACCTCGTGGCAGGTCCGGCCGAGCCCGAAGAGTCGTCGCCCGACGGCGAGGGCACCGCGCCGCTGCTCGGCGACACGCCACCGTTGACCACGGACCCGGTGGACCTCGGCACAGGGCTCTCGCCCGAGACGGCGACCGGTGCCGGCGCCGAAGCCGTGGAGGTCGGTCCGGTGCCCGCTCCGGGGGCCGGCCCAGGCTCGGGCACCGGCCCAGGCCTTCGTTCGGGCTCGGGCATCGGCCCTGGCTCAGGCCCTGGCTCAGGCCTTGGCACCGGCTCAGGCTCAGGCACCGGTCCAAGCTCAGGTTCAGGTCCAGGTCCAGGCCCCGGACCGGATGCCGTCTCCGGATCCGCCGCCGGTTCCGGTGGCGCTGCGTCGCCGGGGCCGGTCGCGGTGCAGCGACTCGACGTTCCCGGCGGCCCGCCCCCCGCACCCCCGTCGACCGGGGAGACGCCCGTGGTCGCGGAGGCCGACCCGGCACCGCTCCTCGGGGACGCCGGACCGCTCGCGGTGAGTGACACGGTGGTGCTCGAGGCGCCCGGCCCGGGAGAGCTGGTGACGGCCTCGACGCCACTGCCGATGCGGCGGCTGGACGCCGTGGACGAGGCCACGCTTCCCGGTACGGTGCCTGAGACGGGGGTCGGTGCCGGGTCGGGAACCCGGGGCGGCGGCCCCGTGTTCCCGCTGGTGGCGCAGCGGTCGCTGCCTCTCTACACGGTGCCGGAACCGGCGCTGTCCACCGAGACGCCGGTCGCCTCCGAGCCTCCGGCCGCGGTCCCGATCCAATGGGAGCGGGTCGGGGGCGGGGCGTCCGTCTCGGGGGCCGGCGGTTCCGGAGGCCGTGCCGGGTCAGCCCCCGCCGCACCCGACGGCTTCCGCGGACCCGGCGACCACGGCGGCCCTCACGGTGGGCACACCGCGACCGGCGGCGGCAGCGCGTACCCCGGCGCCGTCTCGGGCCACGCGGGTGGTGTCGTGCAGCGGTCCGCGGTCGCCGGCCCTGCGGCCCTCGCCGATGGTGCTCCGCCTGCTTGGTCCTACGGTGAGGCCGGCCTCCCCGGCGCCGTCTCGGGCCACGCGGGTGGTGTCGTGCAGCGGTCCGCGGTCGCCGGCCCTGCGGCCCTCGCCGATGGTGCCCCGCCCGCCTGGTCCTACGGCGACACCGGCCGCTCCGGAGTCTCCGGGGTTCCCGGCCTTTCCGGGCTCCCCGGCCTTCTCGGTGTCTCCGGGCCCCCAGCATTCCCCGGCGGCCCAAGTGCCGGTGCCGCTCTCCCCGATGGCGTCCCCCAGCCGACCACCCGGGCGCTTCACGGTCCGGGCGCCCTCGGCCCCGCGGTCCCACTGCAGCGGCTCGAACCGGTGCGCGACGTCGCTCCGCCGCCCGTACGCCACTCGGCCCCGACGGCGCCCCCGTCCCCGCCCCCTCGGGGACAGGCGCCGTCGGTTTCCGGCGTGACGCCCGACGTCAGCGCGGGGGCCGCTGCGGTCGCCGCCGGGGTGGCCCGGTGGATGCCGGACGGCTCCGTGGAGTTCACCGCGCCCGCCGTGCAACGCGCCGAGGACGGCCCGCCGGGCACCGAGCCGCCGGCCGACCCTCCGGCGCAGCCGGAGCCTGTCGACCCACCGGCGCCGTCAGTGGCCGCCGGCGACTCCTCGACGTCGGCCGCCACGGGGAAGGCCGGCGGGGCAGGCGTCCCCAAGGTCACGGACGAACTCGTCCGAGCCCTGGTCGCCCCCCTCAGCAGGCTGCTCAGGGCGGAGCTGCGCATCGAACGTGAACGCGCCGGGACCTTGATCAACATCCGGCACTGACAGAGCACCCGGTACCGACAGAAAGGCAGGGCATCGGATGTCCACGACCCAGGACCCGGCGGTCTCGGTCTGCTTCGTCGTCACGATCGACGGGATCGAGCTGGGGTCGTTCAACACCTGTGAGGGACTGGGCTGCGAGGTGGTGCTCGAATCCCGCGAGGAGGGCGGGAACAACGGCCATGTCTGGCAGTTGCCGACGCGCCTGAAGTACCCCAACGTCAAACTCTCCCGGCCGCTGACGAAGGACACCCAGAAGGTGGCCAAGTGGTTCGCCAGCATGACCACCGGGTTCGCCCGCAAGACTGCGCACATCGAGGCGCGTACCGGCGACGACGTGATGGTCGCCCGCTGGGGTCTGCTGGAGGTGGTGCCGGTGCGCTGGACCGGGCCGACGTTCAATCCCGAGTCGCCCAAGGTCGCCACGGAGACCATCGAGATCGCGCACCACGGTTACACGATGGAGCCCGGAGCATGAGCGGGCCCGTGGCGTTCAGCGCGGCGGGCGGCGGCGCGAGGTCGGCGTCGGCCGCGGGCGGTGACGCGCGGCCCAAGCTGGAGCACGCCTACCTCGAACTGCGCACCCCGCCCTCGGGCGGCAGCCTCACCCCCGGCGGGCCTTGCGGCCGGATCGACTTCCAGTTCAATCCCAAGGAGCTCAGCCTGGGCAAGTCGGCGTCCTGGAAACGCACCCCCGCCAAGGGCGCAAAGAGCGCGGGCCCGCCGGAGTACCAGGGGCCGCAGCCCAGCAAGCTCACCGTCGAGATGTTCTTCGACGCGAGCGACACCCAGGACACCCGTGTCGTCAAGGCTGTGGAGAGCCTGTTCGCCTGCTGCGTACCGACCAACGAGACCCGGCAGGCGCAGCGGTCGTCGCCGCCCTGGGTGGTCTTCCACTGGGGCGGCATCACCGGCTTCCCCGGCTACGTCAGCCAGGTCCAGGTCAAGTACACGCTGTTCACCACGTCCGGGGTGCCGATTCGCGCGGTGTGCCAGGTGACGATGGAGGAGATCAGCGGAGAGACAGCCGGCCAGAACCCGACCTCGGGGGCGCTCACCGCCCGCCGTGTCCACCGAATCCGCGCCGGCGACACGCTGCAGGGCCTCGCCTGGGCCGAGTACGGCGACGCGGCGGCCTGGCGGGCCATCGCCGAGGCCAATGGCATCGACGATCCGATGCGGCTGACCGAGGGGCGGGAACTGCTGCTCCCCTCGGCCGACGAACTGGACACGGTGCCGGGCGGGACGGCGGAGCCCGTCGCGTACGGGTCCGCGGCCACCGGCGGCCGGAAGGACTTCTGATGGCCCATGACACCGTCGCCAAGATCCTGGTCATGGAGATCGGCGGGACCAGGCTCCCCGCCGACCTCGCCAACACCCTCGTGGACGGCTACGTCGACGACAGCCGAACCCTGCCCGACACGTTCGTCCTGCGGTTCCGCGACCCCAGCCGGGTGCTGCTCGACAAGGCCGGTATCAAGATCGGCTCCGAGGCGCGGCTGATGGTCGCGTCGGGCGCGGGCGGCTCGCCGAAACCGCTGCTCAAGGGTGAGGTGACCGCACTGGAGCTGGACTTCGACGAGACCGGGACGTTCACCGTGGTCCGCGGTATGGACAAGGCGCACCGGCTCTTCCGGGGCCGTCGGGTCGCCGCCTACCAGAACATGACCGTCGCGGACATCTGCCGCCGCGTCGCCCAGCGCGCCGGGCTCGGGACGGGCACGATCGACGTCTCCGGCCCGGTCCTCGAACACGTCGCCCAGGCGAACGTCTCCGACTGGGAGTTCGTCCGCGACCTGGCCGAGGACGCCGGAGCGCAGGTCTACGTGATCGACGGCGCCCTGCATGTCACCGGGCCCACCGCGGCGTCCGGTGCGCCCGGCTCCTCGGCCCGCGCCGACCGTGACCCGCTCGTGCTGGAGCTCGGGAAGAACCTGGTGCGCTGCCGCGCCGGGGTGACCGCCGCCGAGCAGGTCTCCCAGGTCCAGGTGCGCGGCTGGGACACCAAGACCAAGCGGGCCCTGGTCGGCACGGCACAGGCGGGCAAGGCGGACACCGCCCAGCTGGGCATCGGCCCGGCGGACGTGGCGCGCCCCTTCGGGAAGGCCGACTACCTCGTCACCGACAACACGTACGGCGTGCAGGCCCGCGTCGAGCAGGTCGCCAAGGCGCTGGCGCAGCGGATCGCCGGGTCGTTCGCCGAGATGGAGGCGGTCATCCAGGGCAACCCCGATGTCCGGGCCGGCGGTGCGGTCGCGCTGTCCGGGGTCGGCGCCCCGTTCGAGGGCCGGTACACCGTCACCGCCTCCCGGCATGTCTTCGACGCACAGCGCGGCTACGAGACCTGGGTGACCGTCTCGGGCCAGCAGGAACGCTCCCTGTCGGCGCTGGCCGGCGGCGCCGCGGGCCGGGCGGGCCGACTCCCCGAGGTGGACGGTGTCGTCATCGGTCTCGTCTCCGACACCAAGGACCCGGACAAGCTCAGCCGCGTCAAGGTCAAGTTCCCCTGGCTGTCCGACGAGTACGTCAGCGACTGGGCACGCAGCGCGCAGACCTCCGGAGGAGGGGGCAAGGACGGCAAGGGAACCTCCGCGTTCGTCCCGGAGGTGGGTGACGAGGTGCTGGTCGGGTTCGAGCAGGGCCGGCTCGACCGCCCGTACGTACTCGGCTGCCTCTTCAACGGGCAGGACAAACCGTCCACGGCGAGCGGCGAGCTGATCGACGGGACCAGTGGCGCCGTCAACCGGCGGTCGTTCTCCTCCCGCAGCGGCAACCAGCTCGAACTGCTCGACAACGCCTCCGGCGCACAAGGCGTACGGATGGTCACCGGCGACGGCAAGCTCACCATCGACCTCGACCGCAAGGGCACCAAGATCATCGTGCACAGCGACGGCACGGTGGAGATCGACGCCAAGGACAAGGTCACCGTCAAGGCGGGCAACGGCGCGCTGATGGACGCGGGCAACGGCACCCTCGAACTGACCGGCAAGTCGGTGAAGGTGACCGCGCAGACAGGCGTCCAGGTGGACGGCGGCAGTGGCCAGGTCGGGCTCAAGACGAGCGGGGGAGTGGAGGTGAAGGGCAGCCAGGTCGCGGTCAACGGCACCGCGCGCACGGAGATCAAGGGCGGGGCGACCTGCACGATCAACGCGGGCCTGGTCCGGATCAACTGACGTACGACCAGCCCCGATACGACGAAGAGACGACGAAAAGGAGCCTCCGCCATGCCACCCGCCGCTCGCGTCGGCGATCCCACCGGCCACCCGGGGACGGTCGGCCCGCCTGGCGCGCCCACCGTCCTCATCGGCGGCATGCCCGCCGCCACCGTCGGTACCACCCACACCTGCGCCTTCCCGCCGCCCGCCGTGCACCCGCCGTCCGTGATCATTCCGCCGGGGTGTCCCACCGTCCTGATCAACGGCAAGCCCGCCGCCCGCATGGGGGACACCGCCGCCTGCGGGGCTCCGATCATCGCGGGCTGTCCGACCGTCCTGATCGGCGGGTGACCGGCTGATGGGACAGCAGTTCGTCGGCGCGGGCTGGGCGTTCCCGCCGCGAACCGACGCCACCGGGAGCATCGCCCTGGTGCGCGGCGAGCGGGAGATCGAGGAATCGATCCGGCTCGTGCTCGCCACCTCCCCGGGGGAGCGCCCCATGCGGCCGGAGTTCGGCTGCGCCATCCACGACTACGTGTTCGCCCCCGCCGACGCCGGCACCGCGGGCCAGGTCGCCTATGAGATCCGGCTCGCCCTGGACCGCTGGGAGCCGCGGATCGAGGTCGTGGGCATCGACGTCCGGTTCGACGCGGTGGAGGACGGCGTGCTGTACATCGACATCAGCTACACCGTGCGGGGCACGAACGACCCCCGCAACCTCGTGTTCCCGTTCTATGTGATCCCCGCGCACGAGGAAGGAACGGGTCCGTGACGCTGCCCAGCCCCAATCTCGACAACCGGAGGTTCCAGGGACTCGTCGACGACGCCAAGAGATTCGTCCAGCAGCGTTGCCCCGAGTGGACCGACCACAACGTCTCCGATCCGGGCGTGACCCTGATCGAGGCGTTCGCCACGATGGTCGACCAGCTCCTCTATCGCCTCAACCGCGTGCCGGAGAAGAACTACCTGGCCTTCCTCGACCTGATCGGCGTCCGGCTTCACCCGCCCACCGCCGCCCGCACGGACCTCACGTTCTGGCTGTCCGCGCCGCAGCCCGAGACCGTCCGGGTCAGGGCCGGCACCGAGGTCGCCACCGTGCGCACCGAGACCGACGAGGCGGTGGTGTTCACCACCGTCCGCGATCTGCCGATCGTGCCGTGCGGGCTGACCTGGCTGGCGACCTGCCCCGCCGGAGGCGGGGCCGCCGACCGTACGCAGGAACTCGCCCTCGGCCGCGACGTGGCCTGCTTCGACACGGAGCCCGCCCCGGGCGATGCCCTGTACGTCGGCCTGACCAACCCCGTCCCGGCCGGGGTCGTCGTGCTGCGTCTGGACTGCCGGGTGGACGGCGTCGGCGTCGACCCACGGCGCCCGCCGCTGCGCTGGGAGGCGTGGGACGGCACGGCCTGGGCGCGCTGCGACGTCGAGGAGGACACCACCGGCGGCTTCAACCGCCCCGGCCAGGTGGTTCTGCACCTGCCGGGCGGCCACGCGGAATCCACGATCGCGCGCCAATCCGCAGGGTGGGTGCGCTGCCGGCTGGTCTCCGCCGAGCCGAACCAGCCCACCTATCTGCAGTCGCCGACCATCCGTGAGGCCGAGGCCTTCACCATCGGCGCGACGGCCGAGGCCGTGCACGCCGAAACGGTGACGGACGAGGTCCTGGGGCTGTCCGAGGGCGTGCCCGGCCAGTCCTTCCACGTCGCCCGGCCCCCCGTCGTCCCGGGCGACGAGCCGTTCGTCGTAGAGGTGGCGGACGGCTCGGACTGGTCGCAGTGGCACCGCGTCGACGACTTCGCCCACTCGGGACCCGCCGACCGGCACCTGACGCTGGACCCGAACTCCGGCCGGATCGACTTCGGACCGGCCGTTCGCGAGCCGGACGGGACGATCCGCTACTACGGCGCCGTGCCGGCCAAGGGCGCCCCGGTGCGGATCCGCGCCTACCGGACCGGAGGCGGCAGCCCGGGCAACGTCGCCAAGGGGACGCTGCGGGTGCTGCGCACCTCGCTGCCGTTCGTCGCGCGGGCCGAGAACCGGCGGGCCGCCCTCGGCGGGGTCGACGGGGAGAGCGTGGAGAGCGCCAAGGTCCGCGGCCCCATGACGCTGAGCACGCTGTACCGGGCGGTCGTCCCGCGCGACTACGAGGTGCTGGCGCGGGAGGTCGCCCCGGACGCGGCGCGGGTCGCCTGCGTACCCGCGGGGGAAGGCGAGGAGGGCGGCGTGCGGCTGCTTCTGGTGCCGGCCGTGCGGAGCGACGAACAGGGGCGGCTGCGCTTCGACGACCTGGTGCCGCCCCGGGAGACGCTGCGGGGCCTCGCCGACTACCTGGACCAGCGCCGTCCCATCGGCACCCGGCTGGTGGTCGAGCCGCCCTACTACCAGGGTGTCACCGTCGTGGCGTCCGTCCTGGCGGCCCGCGGTGCGGCTGCCGACCCGGTCCGCACCGCGGCCCTGGCCGCCCTGTACGGGTATTTCAACCCGATCACCGGAGGCCCGGGCGGGCAGGGATGGCCGTTCGGGCGGCCGGTCCACGCCGGAGAGGTGTACGCCGTCCTCCAACGGGTGCCGGGCGTCGACCTCGTCGAGGACGTCAGGCTCTTCCCGGCCGACCCGCTGACCGGTCAGCGCGCCGAGCCGGTCACCCGGATCGTGCTCGACCCGCACGCCCTCGTCTTTTCCTACGAGCACCAACTTCGAATGCGGGAGGCCTGAATGCGCGGAACAGTCGAGGGGCTGCCCACGCCTCATCCACTCATCTACCAGCTCCCCGCCGTGTACCTGGGAGAGGACTTCATCCAGCGGTTCCTCGGGGCGTTGGACGACGTACTGGCGCCGGTGCTGCTGACCATCGACAACCTCCCCGCCCACCTCGACCCGCGAACCGCTCCGGAGGACTTTCTGGCGTGGATGGGCGAGTGGGTGGCCACCGGCCCGGCTGCCGGTCAGCCGGCCGAACAGCGCCGGGCCGCAGTCCTCGGGGCGGTGGAACGGCACCGCAGACGCGGTACGAGAGGCGGACTTGCCGAAGCCGTACGGCTGGAGTTCGGCACGGAGGCGGAGATCGAGGAGACGGGCGGAACGTCGTGGTCCGAGAAGGCACACAGTCCCCTTCCCGGGCCGGCCGCTGCTCCGCCCCGGGTCACCGTACGGGTGCGGGTGGCCGACCCGGACGCGGCAGGCGCGGAGCGGCTCCGGCAGCTGGTGGCCGGTGAGGTGCCGGCGCACGTCGTGTACGACACGGAACTGCTGCCCCTCGCGGAGGCGTCATGAGCAGCCCCGGCGGGCCGGCCTGCCCGGACTGCGGCCACCACAACGCGCCGGACGCGGCGTTCTGCGCGTCCTGCAACGCCTTCCTGGAGTGGGAGCACAACGGCGCCGGCTCCGCGAACGCCGGCCAGGGCACGGGAACGGCGCCCCGCGCAGCCGTCGCGGGGCCCGCCGTCTCCGGCCCGGCGGTGCCGGGTTCTGTGGCGCCGGGCCCTGTGACACCGGACGCGTCCGGTTCCGGGCCGTCCGTCCAGGGAGCCGCGGCCGCCGGTCCCGCGCCGGAGCCGGCGGCCACCCGGACCGCTCCCGTCCTGCCCCGGCCGCAGACTTCGGCACCCGCTCCGACGCGGCGCCAGGCACAGCCGCCCGGTGCCACGCCGGAGCAGGCTGTCCCGAATCCGGCGGGCCCGTCCGTCCCCGCCGCGCCGGCCGGACCGGTCCGGCCCCGGACGCCGACGGAACCCGGGGCCTCCGGCACCGTGCGGCGGCCCGGTGAGCGGTCGGCTGACCCGGACGACCTGCCCGCGTCGCCGGGCACGCAGGACACCACCGCGACCGTGCCCCGCCCCCGGACCCCGGTCCACGACCTGCTCTGTCCGGCATGCGCACAGGCCAACCCCCGTACCCGCACCCTGTGTTCTCGCTGCGGCGCCGTTCTCACCGCGCCCGTGGTGGAAGAGGAGCGGCTCTCGTGGTGGGCGCGACTGCGGCGGCGGATGCGCCGCCGCCCGCCGCGCCGGCTCGCGGCCGGGCAGCGTCCTGCGGCCCGGGCATGGCGACGGCCGAGCCTCGCGATCCCGATCACGCTGGTCCTCCTGCTCGGCGGTGGATACCTCGCCCGCCCCCACCTGAGCAGTCTCATCGACAACCTCCGAAACCGGACGGCCAAACCCACCCCCGTCAACCCGAAGTTCGCGGAGGCGTCCAACCACCTCAAGGACCATGGGCCGAACTTGGCCTTCGACGGGGCGAACAACACCTACTGGGCGCCGGCGCGGGCCGGCGCGGGTACGGGTGAGGATCTGGAGGCGCGCTTCGAACAGCCCGTCACGCTCAAGACACTCATCATCCAAACCGGGGTCTCGGTCAACAAGGACGAGTTCCTCAAGCAGGCCAGGCCGTCCGTCCTCGATGTCGAGCTGGGCGGACCGGGCGGTGAGGTCGAGAAGAAGCGGCTCAAGCTGGAGGACAAGCCGGGGCCGCAGACGCTGGACCTCGAAGGGAAGAACGTCAGCTCGGTGCGATTCATCGTCCGGTCCAGTTACGGAGTCGAGGGGAAGGACCGGCACACCGCGATCGTGGAGGTCGAGTTCTTCGGTCTGCGATGACGTCCGCTCGGGACGCGCGCCAGGGTGCCTCCCCCGTGGTGGCGTCCAGCCCGCGACGCGCCCCGGAGCAGGGGTTTCGGCGGACGCGCGCCCCGGCGCCCGCCGCTACATCGGATGGGACAGCCCGCCGGACGGCGGGATCCCCAGGGAGGCCAGCATCGCCGAGTAGCCGCTCCGGGCCCGCGCACTGTCGGCCGCGAGCCCCGCGGCGTCGCACGCCCGGATCAGGACCCGCCACGCGGCGTCGCGGTGCCCGTCGACCTCGAGGCAGCGTTCGGCCGCCTCCACCGCCTCCACGGGCCGGCTCTGGGCGAGACGTATCTCGGCCAGAGCCACGGCCGAGTTGGCCGCTTCCCGGCGCAGCCGTTCCCGGTCGGCGGCCACCCACTCGGCCTGCCCGTCCTCGGGCAGCAGCTCACCCGCGTAGTGGTCCAGAGCGATACGGAACGCGTCCGCCGCCTCCTCCAGCCGCTTCTGCGCCCGGGCTCGTCGGCCGTCGCGCACCGCACGCTCGAACGCCGCGACGTCGCTCACATCACCGGGCGCCAGCACCAGCCGGTAGGAATCTCCCTGCCGCGCGATGAGCCGTGAACCGCCCCTGGGACGTTCCGGTTCCAGGAAGGAACGCAGACTGGAGACCGTCACCTGAAGGTTGTGCAGCGTGGACGGTGTCGTCACTCCGTCCCAGAACGCGAGCACCAAATGGTCACGGTGGACCGCCTGGCCTGCGCGTACCGCGAGGAGCCGCAGCACCGCCTGTGCCCTGGGGCGCAGCTTCGCCCAGTCGTGCTCGCGCCCGGCCAGGGTGAACTCGAAGCCACCGAGGCAACGCACCGTCAGGCCCGGCACCGACCCTGCTCCGAGGACGCGTCCGGAGGCGGTGGTGTGGTGCCCGCCGGCTTTGGTCCTGCCCGTTGCCGCTCCGCCGTCCCCGACCGGGCCGAGGGGGGCCGCAAGCGCGGTGAGCCAGGAGCGCAGCCCGGCCACCGGCAGCCCCGCGGACCGGGCCGTCGACCAGGCGGCCTCCTGCAAGTCGTCCCGGTTCGCCGCATCAGGTGCCGCCAGAGCCATCGCGCCCATGGCCAGCGCACGTGCGCCCGGTACACCCGCCGACCGGGCGAACGCTTCCGCCTGGGCGGCGCGCTGCCCCGCGTCCGGCAGGTCGTGCGCGGCCTCCACGACGGCGAGGGCGGCCCGGCCCCACGCCTCCAGCGTGCCCCAGCCCAGCGCCCGGAACCGCCGCACGACCTCCTCCAGCTCGCCGATGCCGGGGCGTCCCGTCCGCACCGAGCGCAGGCACACGGCCAATGCGGCGAGCGCGGCCCCTTCGGCGTCGCCGAGCCGGGTGCACTCATCCAGCACGACGACCGGCTGCCCGGCGTCCTCGGGGTGCGGCCCCAGGCCCAGCAGGCACCGGGCGGCCCGGCTCAGCCACGGCAGGTCCAGCCGTTCGGCGTCGTACGCGATCCGCTGGAGTTCCGGGTAGGGGACCGGCCCGGCCGGGCCCCCGGCCAGCACGGCCAGCGCCACCCGGACCAGTTGCCCGGACAGCGCGACCAGGGCATCGTCCGTTGCCTCCGCCAAAGCCCGGCGCACCATGGTGCCGGACATCCTGTCGCCGGTCAGGGCGGCGGCGATGCCCTGGACGAGCAGGGCGGCGGAGCTGCCGGAACCGCCCTCGGCGACGCGCCCGACGGAGCGGCCGAGGCGCGCGTCCGGGGTGCCTGCGACGACGGCGCGCAGCGGGTCGGGCCAGTCGGCGGACCCGAGGTGGCGGCGCACCGCCGAAGGCGGCGGGTCCTGATGATCGCCTCCGACGGCGCAGGCAGCGGCCCGGCCGCGCAGCCGCGTCAGTTCGACGTCGGTCAGCGTGCCGGTGAGCCGCGCGCGCAGACACTCGCGGAGCAGAGGCTCGGCGACGTACGTCCGTCCGTCCGGGTCGGCGCGCAGGACCCCGTGCTCGTGGGCCAGGGACCACAGCATCTCTGCGCTGTCGGCCCGGCCGGTCAGCGCTTGGCAGGCGTCGGCAGTGAGCCGGCTCAGCAGGCAGGTCTCCGTCACGAACCGTCTGAGACGGTCGGGGAGCGGGGCGAGTACCTCCCTCTCCAGGTACTCGCGGCCGAACATCCCGTCGGCCAGGATCCGCTCCTGACCCGTGTCGGGGCGGGCCGCCACGGCTCTGGCGAACAGCCTCAGCGTCGCGGCCCTGCCGCCGGTGGCCCGGACCAGGGGCAGCGCGATTCCGGGGCGCAGCGCAGTGTCGTACAGATGCGGGAACAGGTGCTCGACCTCCCAGGAACGGAAACGCAGCGCGTCGGCGTTCACCACTGCCGCACTCGACGCCTCCAGCGCGGCCACCGACAACCCGGCGGCGGGGCGCGTCCCGATCAGCACCCGTGGGTGTGGCGGTGCCAGCTGGCCGAGCCGGACCACAAGCGCCCGCGCGGCCGCTGAAAGCAGGTGCATGTCATCAATAACGACCAGTCGGCCGACGGCTCCGCCGTCCCTGGCATCTCGGCGCCGCGACACCTGCTGGGCCGCGCCGGGCGGATCGGCGGAGCCCGCCAGCGCGTCTGCCGGGTACCCGAGCGTGGTCAGCAACTCCCGCTGGTCTGCGTCGGGCCGGGCCTGATACCACGTCACCGGGCCCGGATGCGCTCTGGCCGCCTGCGCCAACAGCGCGGTCTTGCCGAAGCCGGGCGGGGCGACCACCAAGCCCAACGAGCAGTGGGTGAACTGCTCGGTCAGACGGCCCCGGGACATGGCCTCAGAGGCCGGTATCCGGAATGCGGTCCACTGCTGAGCCGGTAAAAGACTCGTCATATGCCTCATCTCCGCAGTTCCCGGACTCTCTGACATGGGTGCCCCATTTCGACTGTTTCTTCTTTTGTGACGTTTTTTAGTACTGAAAAGCCTGGCAGATTATGGGGTATGGAGGTTCCATGGTCGTGGGGTGTCATTTTCGTGCTTTTCCCTCATCCGGCGCGACCGGAAACGGCCGATGACAAAGAGAGTGCCGTTTTTCGGGACCCGAGGGACGATCGACTCGACACCGCCGCGGACGGCCGCTCGCCTTCCGTCGGGGCGTCGGCCCGGGCGCCGTCGGGCACGCGGCTCCGTACGGGTCAACGAGCAATGCAGGAATCATCCTTGACGCCTCGTCATGTGTTCGCCGAGTTGGCACTGGGTCGGGTCGTACTTGAGCTTGGCGGGGCAGCTCACGCACAATGCCAGGCATGACCGCTGCTGCCGACATCCTCGTGGGACGACTGCACGTCGATCTGTGCCGCCAGTCCAGCGCGAACTGTCGCGGCTGACGGCCAAGAGCCCATGAGCCCCCTGACGGCGTAGGGCCACCGGGTCGTCAGCCTGCGCGCGTCCGCATCCCCCACGGCATCACGCGGACCGGTCAAGGCTGCGGCCACCCCTTTCACGCGCCCTTGCGTGCCGCGACGCGTCCATGGACGTGCGCCACCGCGTCGGCATGCCCGCACGCCGTCTTCCGCACCCCACTCGGAGCCACATGTCTGTGCATGCCCTTCCCTTGTTCCTGCCCACCATCGGTGACCGCCCGGTCCCGGCCGGCTCCCTCGGCCGGATGGCCGGACCGGGCGGTGGTTTGCGATGAGCGCCGCGCCCGTACCGTCGCAGACGTCGCGAGCCCAGAAGGCGGAACAGGATGCTCCGTCTCCTGCCCGGCTGAGGACCGTGGTGCTCGCCAGTCTGCTCGGCACCACCGTGGAGTGGTACGACTTCTTCCTCTACAGCACGGCCGCCGGGCTTGTCTTCGACAAGCTGTTCTTCCCCACGTCCAACGGCACGGTCGGCACGATGCTGTCCTTCGCGACGTTCGCCGTGGGCTTCCTCGCCCGCCCCGTGGGCGGTCTGCTCTTCGGGCACATCGGAGACCGGATCGGCCGTAAGCACACCCTGGCCTTCACCATGGGGCTGATGGGCGTCTCCACCGCCCTGATCGGTCTGCTGCCCACGTATCAGCAGGTCGGCATCCTCGCCCCTGCGCTGCTTCTGGTCCTGCGTGTCGCGCAGGGCGTGGCGCTGGGCGGGGAGTGGGCCGGGGCGGTGCTGCTGGCCGTGGAGTACGGTCCCGCCGGCCGCAAGGGCCGGTTCGGCAGCTGCCCGCAGATCGGGCTGGCCCTCGGACTGGCGCTGGGGACCGGTGTGTTCGCGCTGCTGAGCGACGCGCTCAGCGAGGAGGCGTTCCTCGCCTACGGGTGGCGGATCGCCTTCCTCGTCAGCCTGGCGCTCGTGGTGGTCGGACTGACCGTACGGCTGAAGATCGACGAGACGCCGGCCTTCCGTGCCGTACGCCGCCTTCAGGAACTGCCGCGTTCCGCGCCGCTGGTGGAGCTGGTGCGTGCGCCACAAGCGCGCCGGCACGTTCTGCTCGGGATGCTCGCCCGGTGGGGCGAGGGGGCCGCCTTCAACACCTGGGCCGTCTTCGCCATCACCTACGCGACCGGAACGCTGCAGCTGGACCGTACGCACGTGCTGCTCGCGGTCACGGCCGCGGCACTGGTGATGGCTGTGCTGATACCGGTGTCCGGGGCGGCGGTCGACCGCCGCGGGGCCCGCAGGGTCTACGTCACCGGCATGGCCGCGTTCTCCGTCTCGGTCTTCCCGGCGTTCTGGCTCTTCGGCACCGGCGGGACCTGGGCCTTCGCGGCGGCGCTGATCGTGACACTCGGGGTCGTGCACGCCTGGTTCTACGGGGCCCAGGGCACCCTGTTCGCCGCCCTCTTCGCCACACCGGTCCGGTACACGGGCATGTCCTTCGTCTACCAGGTGTCCGGCATCTTCGCGTCCGGCATCACCCCGCTGATCATGACCGCTCTGCTGGCCCTCGGTTCGGGCAGCCCGTGGTGGTCCTGCGGCTACCTCGCGTTGGCCGGGCTGGTCAGTGTGTGGGCGACCGGCCGGCTGCGGGACGGGGATCTGCATGTGCCGACCGGACGGGAGTCCCTGACGAAGGGCGACGTGCCCTCGGCCCGCGACGCCGGTCACACCCCGCCCTCGCTCACCGGCTCCGCGCTTCGCAGGCGTTCGTCGAGCTGACACCGGGCCCCCGACCTCCTTCCCTCAGGCCCGGACCCGCCGTCCGGTGCCGGTCACCCCTGATCGGAGACAAGATGAGTTCCGAATTCCTCTGGTACATCCCCAACACCGTCGAGCCGGGCCACCGCGGAGACGACACGACGACCGGCTGGGGCTCCATCGAGTTCTCCACCGACCTCGCCCGCACGGCGGAGGAACACGGCTGGGGCGGTGCACTTGTCGGAACCGGGTGGGGCCGGCCGGACACCTTCACCGTCGCCACCGCGCTGGCCGCCCGGACCACCACCTTCAAACCCCTGACAGCCATCCGCCCCGGCTACTGGCAGCCCGCGCACTTCGCCACCGCTGCGGCGACACTCGACCAGCTCAGCCGGGGCCGGGTCCTGATCAACATCGTCAGCGGACTGGACAACCCGGCCGCGTACGGCGACACCCACAGCGACCCGGCGCAACGGTACGAGCGCACCCGGGAGTTCCTGCATCTCGTACGACGGCTGTGGACCGAGGAGGACGTCACGTTCGCCGGCGAGCACTTCCACGTCGAGCGATCCACGGTGACGCCAAGGCCGTACGCGACCGACGCGAGGGCGCATCCGACGCTCTACTTCGGCGGCGCCTCCGAGGCCGCCGAACGGGTGTCGGCGGCGGAGGCGGACGTGCAGCTCTTCTGGGGCGAGCCCCTGGACGGGATCGCCGAACGCATCGACCGGCTCAAGGCGTTGAGCGAGCAGGTGGGCCGTCGGCACAAGCCCCTCGAGTTCGGGCTGCGGATCACCACGCTGGTGCGTGACACCACCGAGGAGGCATGGCAGGCGGCCGAGGAGAAGATCGCGACGATGGCGGCGTCCGGGGCGCACGAGCTGACGTGGACGGGCAACCGCACGACCGCCGTCGGACAGCGGAGGCTCCTCGACCTCGCCGCGCGGGGCGAGGTGCTCGACACCTGCCTGTACACGACGCCCGGCAGGTTCGGGGGTGGCGGAGCGGGGACCACGTGGCTGGTCGGCTCCGCCGCCGACGTCGCCACGGCCCTGGACCACTACCGCAAGCTCGGCGTCACTCACTTCGTGCTCTCCGACACGCCCTACAAGCAGGAGACCATCCGCGTGGGCAGCCAGCTCCTGCCCAGGCTGCGTTGAGCCGAGAAGCGGCGTGGGGCTGAGCGGACACCGGCTTCTCGCTCTTAGGGGTCCTTGCACCATGCCCGCCGCTCATAGTGCAAGGACCCCTTAGAGTCGGCTGTATGACGGAGGCACCGGCCCAGGCCCGCGGCGCACGGTCCCGTGACGCGATTATCGACACGGCCGGCGAACTGATGTCGCGGTACGGCTATGCCGCCACGTCCATTTCCATGATCTCCGCCGAGTGCGGTCTGCCGCCCAGCTCCATCTACTGGCACTTCGGCAGCAAGGACGGGATCTACGTCGCGGTGCTGGAGCGCGCCAGGACCGCGCTGCTGGCAGCCCTGCCCTCGACCGAGGTGCCGGGCGCCGACGTCACGCAGCGCCTGGACGCCTTCCTGGCGGAGGTCGAGGACGCCTTGCGGCGCCACCCGCACGGTCTGAAACTGCTTCTGGGGCTGGGCATGGTGCAGCAGGACGCCAGCACGGCGGCCGTGGCCGAGGTGCACCACTACCGGGACGCGCTGGTGGCCTGGGCTCAGGATGCGCTGAGCGCCGTCTTCGGGCTGAAGGACCGCCCGGAGGTTGCGGATGAACTGGCGCGCTTCACACTCAGAATGGCGAGCGGCACCGCCGTCGCCCGCTGGTTCGAACCGGGCGTCGCCCTGGAGACGGGGCCGTTGCACGTCGCCTTGCTGGCGCTCGCGGCTCACCACGACGTTCTGGGGCACTGAGCCCCAGGCGAGCTCGTTGCGGCCGCGGGCGCGTCGGCGTCATCGCACCGTTCCCCGGGACGTGGGGGACGGTAGCCAGAACGGACAGTGGTGGTCGGTCGCGAAGCCGGTGGTGGATGTGATGCGGTCCGGCGCCAGCACCTGGATGCGGTCTCCTTCGGCGGTGTAGCGAGGCCAGGCGGGGGCGCGGGAGCCGTTGGGGTCGCCGGTGGCCGCGAACCGTGCCCAGTAGCCGGTCATCGTGGCGGACAGCCGCCGCTGGGCGGGCGTCAGGCGCAGGGAGTTCATGGGAAAGAGATAGGCCAGTTCGGAGGCGTGGAACGCGCCCTGCGGCGTGTGCGGTGCCGGGATGAACGGAGGTGCCTGCGGGTCGTGGAACTCGTAGGCGTAGACGGGTGCCCGGGTACCGTACAGCCGGCTGTCGGCCCGTGCCGGGCAGGCGAACCGCTGGTCGGTGTTGACTGCGGAATAGGCCAGGTTCGGGGATGGATACGCCGAGGCCGGATACGTGTCCAGGACTGCCGCTGCGCGGCCGCCGTGCTGGAGCCCGATCAGTGCGGCGTACGAGGCGGTGGTCAGGGGGCCGCCGCCGAGCAGGTCCACGTACAGTGCGGTGAAGTACCGGTACTCGTCATGGGTGTTGCCGTTCAGTGTCGGGACGGCGTTCACCCGTCCCTCGGCCCATGCCCTGTGCGGAGCACGCGGGAGGATACGCGGCCCGGTGTTCGGGCTCCACAACGAGGGGGTTCCGGTCCCGCTGCCGCGCAGGAGCTCGGTGGTGGTCAGGGCGCGCAGACAGGTCGCCGCGGTCGTCGGGTCCGCGCAGCCGACCGAGGCCGCGAAACCGCTTCCTCTCTGCTCGGCCGCGCCGAGCGTGAGCGGTGGCAGACCGCCGTCCGAGGCGCAGCTCCCGCTCTGTTGAATCGCCCGCTGGAACAGGCCGTCGGCGGTCGGGGAGGCAATGTGGGCGCAGGTGTCCACCGATCCGGCGGACTGGCCGCCGAGGGTCACTCGGCTGCGGTCGCCACCGAAGGCGCCGATGTTGTGCGCAACCCAGCGCAGCGCGGCCTGCTGATCCATCAAACCGTAGTCGCCGGAGGCGTGGTCCCCGCTCTCCGACGACAGGGCGGGGTGGGCGAGGAACCCCAGCGCTCCCAGGCGGTAGTTGACGGTCACCACGACCACGCCGCGCGCGGTCAGCGCCGAGCCGTCGTAGTCGCTGCCGGCACCGTAGGAGTGGCCGCCGCCATGCAGCCAGACCAGCACGGGCAGGGGCCGGCCGCCGGTGCGGGCGGGTGTCCACACATTGAGGTACAGGCAGTCCTCCGTCGTGCTGCCGGTGCGATTGGACTCGCCGGGCAGGACGGGGCTGCCGTCGGGGAGCAGCGTGAGCGGCAGTTGGGGGCAGGGGTCGGCCGGTACGGTGGCGTCCCGCACGCCGGGCCATCGCTCGGCGGGCCGTGGGGGACGCCAGCGCAGTGTGCCCGTCGGCGGGGCGGCGAAGGGGACGCCCTGGAAGACCCGGCCACCGTCGCGGTGGGCCGCGCCGCGCACCCAGCCGCGGTCGGTGCGCACGACCAGGGGGTCGCGGGCGGCGTCCGCCCGGGCCGTGGGCGCGGGAACGGCGAGGGAGGACAGCAGCAGGACCAGAACCGCGATCGTGGCGCGGGCCAGGGTGTTGCGCAGGCTCGGCGATCTCATCGCATCTCCTGATGCCGGGGCGAGCGGTGTGCTCATGGCGTGTGCTCGTAGGCGCCGATGTCGCAGGCTGAGCCCTGGGGGCGGGTGACACCGCGCTGATCGGTGGGCGGGCAGTCGGCCGCTGCGTCCAGGGCGGGGCTTCCCGGCAGCAGCGCGGCGGTGTCCGTGGGGCCGCCGTTGTCGGCGAGGGGGCCGATCAGCGGCGTACGGCTGGGCAGGTCGCCCACGGCGGTGAGTCGGCAACTTCCGTCACTGTCGATGTTGTGGCCCTCCGACGCGATGGCGGCGAAGGCCTTCTTGCAGTTGGCGGCCTTGCCGTCGACGGTGTTGCCGGCGACGACGGAGTTGCGCAACGTCAGTCGCCCCAGCGGTAGATCGACGACGTCGGGGATCGGGGAGGGCAGGCTGTCGAGGTAGGCGGGGGCGATGTTGATGCCGCCTCCGCCGTCACTCGAACTGTTGCCGGAAATGGTCGAGTTGAGGATCGCGACTAGTCCGAGGCCGCGGATGTCGATCCCGCCGCCGTAGCCGGCGAGGCTGCCGGGACGGTCGCCTGGGTTCGTCACGCGGTTGTCGGCGACCGTCGAGTTGGTCACCGTGCCGCTGTCGTCGAATCTGATGCCCCCGGCCTCTCCCGCGACGTTCCCGCTGACGGTGCTGTCGATCAGATCCAGGTGTGAGCCGGGGATGTTGAAGATGGCACCGCCGTAGCCCGCGGAGTTCCCGGTCACGGCGACACGCCGCAGCGTCATGCGGTGTCCGTTGGCGATTCCGCCGCCACCGGTGTCGGTGATGGGCAGTTCGCGCTCCTTGGCCAGTCCTCCAGTGATCGTCAGATCGTACAGCTCAGTGTCCGCTTGCATGCGGAAGGCGCGGTCCAGGCGGTTGGCGTCGATGACGGTGGTCCGGGCGCCGGAGCCGCGGATCGTGGTGGGCGCGTCGATGTTCAGGTCACCCGTGGTCGGGTCGGGGTGGTCTCCGATGATCAGGCGGGGATCGGGTGGGACGGTGAGCTGGTAGCGGCCCGGAGGCAGGGTGATGGCGCTGCCCGGGCGGGCGTTGGCGGCCATCACCGCGGCGCGCAGGCTGCAGGCGCCCGACGCGGTGCGGCACAGGCCGTCCGACGGCTCGGCATCGACCGCGTCGGACGTGGTGTCGACGGTGAACTCCGTCGGTCCGGGGGCTGCGGGCGCGGCGGCCCGGGCTGTGGGGGTGGCGAGTGCGACTGCCGTGGCGAGGACGACGGCGAGTGCCGCCGGGCTGGTTCGGACGTTCATCAGGATGAGCTCCTCTGGGTGAGGAAGGGGAGAACTCGGCTGATGCAAGGACTTCCTGCTGGTGCAGATGCGGCTCGTGTGAGAAACGCGGGGCGCCTTGGGGTGTGGCGCGCTCGAGCGGCGAGGAGGGCCGGAGCAGGTGGCCGGCGGGATGCGAACGGTGCGTGAACCGTCCGCGCTCTGTAGGGAGCGTTCCATTCGAAGAGTTGCGTGTCTACTGACCGGTAGGGGATTGGCCGGATAGAGAGGGCACCCTGTACGGGGATCCGGTTCCGGTGTCACTGGCGCGGTCCGCCACCTCGATCAGGTGCGGGCGGCCCGCGAAGAAACTCGACCCACGCCTCTTGACCATCCATACCTACTGGTCAGTTTGCTCGCGCCACCCCGAAGGCACCGGTCTTCTCCCCGTGCGGCCACCGCCAACCGGCCCCTCGGCACGCTCCCGCACGCCCATCGGGCGAGTTCCCGCGACCCGGGCAAACAGCGCTGTCTCCCGCCCGGAACGCGCCGTCGAGCGCGAGGGCCTGTCCGGCGGATCATGCCGCAGACGCGGGGCCTGGCACGCCCTCCCCCACTCTTCGCTTCGCTCGAGCGGGAGGTGCCCCCACCGGCGTTGTCGTCGGTTGCCGACTCCCCCACGCTCGACTTCGCTCGCGCGGGGGGACCCCCATCGCGTCGACGCCCTCCTCCGCCTTGCAGCTGGACGCACCAGGCCCCGCTCACCAGCGCCGATGAGGCCCCGTCGCTTTCCTGCGACCTGATCCGCCGGACAGGCCCTGGTCAGCCACTTCGCGGGCCGGGGTCGGCGTCAGCCGAGCTTGAGGAGGCCGGCTTCGAGGACGGCACGGCCGAACGCGCTCGCCAGTTCGCTGAGGCGCTCGCAGTCGGCGTCGCCCAGGGCGGCGTAGGCGGGGAGGGCCAATTGGTCGGTGCGGTCCTCGATGTGCCGGCGCAGGAGTACGCCTTCCGGGCTGAGGGAGTCACCGTCGAGGAGACCTCGCTCGCGTAGGCGCTCCTGGGTGTCGGCCCACTCCTCCTCGGGCCATGCACGGCTCGCCTTGAGGAAGTCGACGGGAACCTCACCGGTGGCGGCGTGCAGAACCAGGGCATCCAACCCCCCGAGGCCCTCGCTCAGCAGGCAGGCGACATGGCCGTCTCCACGGAACTCCCGGAGCAGCGTCTGGGCGTGCCACAGCCGCAGTACCGGCTCCTCCGGCCAAGGCAGTGTGGCGTGCGCGGCGAACAGCGGGCGGCCTTGCGGGTGTTCGCAGGCCGCCTCGGCGGCGCGGTGGGTCAGCGTCACGACCTCGTCCACGTCGGACAGCTGGTGGATTCCCGCCCGTCGCAGGGCTTCGCCCGCCGCGGCGTACCGCGCGTCCAGCACCTGCTGCGGCGTGGTCGCCTCCCAGGTCCCGTCGACCGCCTGCCGAACGAAATCGGGGTTGAAGTTGTAGAAGGTCGAGATGACCAGCTCGGCGGATGCCCGGCCGAACGCGGCGCTGCGGGAGGCGAAATACCCGGCGCGTCCGCTCAGTCCGAGGTCCGCGTACCGTCGCCTCGCCTCGGGGACGAAGTAGATCATGCCGTGCACGGGCTCGAGCCGGCGCCAGGCCGCGCGCGCTGTCTTCATGGGTCACCTCTTCGGGGAGTCGACGAACGGGGTATGCGCTGCGGTTCCGTACTCGCCGTGCGCTCGCAGGTGTTCGAGCAGCAGGCGGCTCAGCGTTTCGGGTGCCTCCTCGGGGACCCAGTGGCTGACACCCTGGAGGGTCTCGAACCGGTACGGCCCATTGACCCACCGCCCGGTTTCCTGTGCCGCGGTCGGGCCGAATGCGCTGTCCTGCGTGCTCCAGACGTACAGCGTGGGGACGTCGATCACGCCGATCGCGGCGTCCGGGCGGCCTGCCCGGTACCAGTTCAGCGCAGCGGTGAGAGCGCCCGGCCGGGACAGGTGCCGTAGGTAGGCCTCGGCGCTGTCGTGCGGCACCTTTCCGGAGTAGAGGTCGCGGAGCTCTTGGGCATCGTGGGCGAGCATGCGCTCCTCGGTCGCGGGTGTTTCACGCCAGTTGATCATGTACTGCGAGCGTTTCCGCTGATCCTGGTCGGTGCGCAGGGTGGTGGCGAGAGCGCCGGGGTGTGGGGTCGAGACAACCGTCAGGGTGCGTACGCGGCCGGGGTGGGCGTGCGCGGTCCACCAGGCCACGGCGCCTCCCCAGTCATGGCCGACCAGGTTGAACGCCGCCCAGCCGAGCTCCTCGGTGATCGCGACCACGTCGTCGACGAGCAGGCCGATGCGATACTCCTCGGCTTGCTGGGGGCGGACGCCGGGGGAGTACCCACGCTGGTCGGGTGCCACCACCCGGTAGCCGTGCGCGGCCAATGCCGCGACCTGCCGTTGCCATGCCAGCCCCGTCTGCGGGAAGCCGTGCAGCAGCAGCACCGGGCGGCCCTCGGGAGGCCCCGCCACGATCGCGTCGAACACGCCCGCAGCGGTGGAGATGCTCAGCTTCGTCACGACCCACCTCTTGTACCGACTGGTCGGTACCTTCCAGTGAGAGGGGTCGGCTGTCAAGCCCGAGAGCACCCGGCGACTCTGTTGAACCTGACGCCGGATTCAACTATAAACCGATGGGCAGGCGCAGCTGCCGATGTGAACCGGACCAACAAGAGACAGTGAGGCGACATGAGGGAAGCGGTCATTGTTTCGACGGCGCGGACGCCGATCGGAAGGGCCTATCGCGGGGCGTTCAACGACACCCAGGCGCAGGAACTCGCCGCCCACGCCCTTTCGCACGCCGTGCAGCGCGCACGGCTCGAGGGAGGTGAGGTCGAGGACGTGATCTTCGGCTGTGCCGTGCAGCAGGGGTCCTCCGGCGGCAATGTCGCGCGTCAGGCCGCTCTCCGTGCCGGACTTCCGGACACCGTGTCGGGTATGACGATCGATCGGCAGTGCTCGTCGGGCCTGATGGCCATTGCGACGGCCGCCAAGCAGATCGTCGCGGACGGCATGCAGGTCGCTGTCGGTGGCGGTGTCGAGTCGATCTCCTTGGTGCAGAACGACCACATGAACACCCACCGCATGGCGGATCCCTGGCTGGTCGAGCACACGCCGAGTATCTACATGCCGATGTTGCAGACGGCGGAGATCGTCGCCGAACGCTACGGCGTGAGCCGGGAACGCCAGGACGAGTTCGCGCTGGTGTCACAGCAGCGAACCGCTGCGGCGCAGGAGTCCGGCCGGTTCGACCGGGAGATCGTCGCCTTCCGCGGCGTCAAGAAGGTCCTCGACAAGCAGTCCGGGGAGGTGCGGGACGAGGAGGTCACGCTGACCCGGGACGAGGGCAATCGCGCGTCGACGACGCTGGAAGGCCTGGCAGGCTTGGCGCCGGTGCTGCCCGACGGTCAGGTGAGCGCCTGTTCCAGCGTGACGGCGGGCAACGCCTCGCAGCTGTCGGACGGGGCTTCGGCGTCGGTGCTGATGGAGTCGAAGGAGGCCGAGCGCCGCGGACTGGAGCCGCTGGGCGTTTACCGGGGCATGACGGTGGCCGGTTGCGGGCCGGACGAAATGGGCATCGGTCCGGTGTTCGCCATTCCGAAACTGCTGAAGCAGCACAGCCTCACCATCGACGACATCGGTCTGTGGGAACTCAATGAAGCCTTCGCTTCCCAGGCGCTGTACTGCCGTGACGAACTCCATATCGACCCGGAGCGGTTCAACGTGAATGGCGGCGCGATATCGGTCGGTCATCCGTACGGAATGACGGGTGCCCGGCTGGTGGGGCATGCCCTCATCGAAGGCAAGCGCCGCGGGGTCCGGTATGTGGTGATCTCGATGTGTGTCGGCGGCGGAATGGGCGCAGCCGGCCTGTTCGAGGTCGCCTGAGCTCGACATCCTTGCCGGACAAAGGCCAACGACGAGAGAGACGTGGATACCGTGTCGAACGCGGTGGGGAAGACCCGGACCGTGGTCCTGGTGGACTTCGGTGGCGCGCCTTTCGGGCCCTTGTGAGCTTATGAGCATGGCGTCGGATTCAAGTACAGTTTCCGTGATGGACAGCACTGCACCCGAGGAGACGGACGGCGAGAAGGCACCGCCCATGGCGCCCGTCTCACAGCTTCGCGAGCCGCCCACGACGAAGCGGGGAGCGCGGACACGGGCCGCTTTGGTGAAGGCCGCGCGGAAGGTGTTCGAACGGGACGGCTACCTCGACACCCGCCTGACCGACATCACCAAAGAGGCTCAGTGCGCGGCGGGATCCTTCTACACCTACTTCGCCAACAAGGAAGAGGTGCTTGCCGCCGTCCTCCTGGAGGCGCAGGAGGACATGATGCACCCCGGCATGGGCCGGGTGCAGGACACCGACGATCCCTTCGCGGTACTCGAGGCGAGCAACCGCGCGTATCTCGAGGCGTACAAACGGAACGCGAAGCTGATGGCCCTGCTCGAGCAGGTCGCACAAGTGGAGCCGGAGTTCCGTGAATTCCGAAGCCGGCGCGCCGACGCGTTCATCCGCCGCAACGCCCGCGGCATCGCCGACCTGCAAGCGCGTGGTGTCGCGGACCGTGAGGTCGATCCGATGATGGCCTCCCGTGCGCTGTCGGGCATGGTGAGCGTCATGGCCTACAACACCTACGTGCTCGGCGAAAGGCAGGAAGAAGGGGGGCCGGTGGACTTCGAGGAGCTCGTGTCCACCGTCACCCGGCTCTGGGCGAACGCCCTGCGCTTCCCCGGCCACAGCTGATCCGGCGATCCAGTCGCGCGCGCCGGGTGTGTCAGCCGGGCGGTGCCGACAGATGAATCAGGATGCCGCACACCTCGTCCACGATCTCCCGGGCCTCCGTCTCGTCCCCGCAGTCGCCCAACTCGCGCGCCGCCCCTCCGATGACGGTGGTCAGTACGCTCACCCGGACCCGGCCGGCGCGCCGCTTCTCGTCCACCTCAAGGAGCCAGGCGTTGCGCCGTACCCATGCGCGGTCCCACTGGCGGCGCAGCGCGTCGAAGCCGGCCGGGGCGTCGTCCTCCACGAGGAGCATGCCGAGGCACCGGTTGTCCCAGACGCCCTCCAGGTAGGCCCTGGCTCCCGCGACGAACAGCGCGACGGGGTCGTCCACACCGCGGCTGCGCTCGGCGGTCAGCGTGGCCGCGGTCCGGCGCTCCTGCTCCTCCCGGAACTCCTCCCAGAGGGCGAGGTAGAGCCCTCGCTTTCCGCCGTAGTGCTGGAAGAGGCTGCCCACCGGGATGCCCGAGCGCGCCCCGATCTCGGCGAGACCGGCGTCGGTGTAACCGCGCTCGGTGAACACCTCCAGCGCGGCGTCCAGCAGCGCACGCCGGACCGTTCGGTTCTGCCCGGCGTACCCCTCCGCCAGGTCCATGTCCCCCTGACCGCCCGGCAGCTGACGTGCCGCCTCGGTCCCGGGAGACTCCACGATGCCGCTCACTGACCATCCCCGCCTTCCCCGGCCCCGTCGCGGATCGCGAGGGCGACCAGTAGTTCCAGGAGGTCGGCGATCCGGCGCGGATTGCGTCCGGTGCGTTCCTCGATCCGGCGCAACCGGTAGTGCGCCGTGTTGTGGTGCACCCGCAGCCGGTCGGCGGCCAGCCGCAGATTGAGGTCCGCCTCCGCGAAGGCCCGAATGGTGGTGGCCAGCGTGTCGCCGCGTCTGCGGTCGTCCTCCAGCAGCACCCGCACCCGGGGATCGACCAGCTGGCGGGCGAGGTCGTCGGCGCGCAGCGCCAGGTAGTCGAACGGGGACAGCCGCGGCAGCGCCGCCACCCCGCCCCCGCCCGGCACCAGGTCGAGGGCGGCCCGAGCCTCCTCGTAGGCGCGCGGAAGTTCACCTGCGCCCTGTGCGACCGTACTGATCCCCATGGAGAGCATGGTTCCCTCCCGCGCGAGCCGCCGCTGCACGGCCTCGAAGTGGACGCATATGTCCTCTGCGTTCAGGCCGGTCCGGACGACGGGCACGGCCACCACCTCGCCGTGGCGCACGACGACCAGGGTTCTGCCGGCCCAGGGCCCGGCGACGCTGATCGACGCGCTGGTGGCATACCCGTTCTCGGCCGAGGTGAGGTCCCCGGTGCGGGTCTCGTCGACGCACACCGCCACGACCGCCATCATCGGCGAGCGCGGTCCGATGCCGTACGCCTGCGCGGCGGCGAACAGCGGACCGCGCGTCGGTGCCACGCCGGCCAGGAGCTGGTCCAGGAGATCCCGGCGCTCCCGGTCCGCGTCCGCCACCACGTGCTGCTGGTACTCGACGTATGCCTGCGCGGCATGGGTGCTGGCGTAGTCGACGTACCGCATCAGCGGGGTGACGAGGGACAGCGCGGCCTGCTGGGCCTCGGCGGACGTGCCCGCGCAGTCCAGCAGCGTGTCCCACAGCACCTGCCGGCCGACTCGGAAGGCACTGATCCAGTCCTCCAGGGCGAACCCCGCGCGTGCCCTGCGCATGGCCGCCGCGCGGCTGAAGACCAGGTCTTCGGGGGCCATGTCCCGGTCGCCGGCCAACGCTGCCAACTGCATCCGGTAGTGCGTCAGCACCTGGTCCCGTACGTCGTCGAAGAACCGCTCGTCCTGCAGGGCGTACGACGGGATCTCCGTACGCATCACCGCGACGGCGGTCCTGGCGACCTCCTCGAGCCGGTCCTGCACGGCGTGCAGGATCCGATGCCGCTCCCGGCTGAGCGGTTCGGAGAGGGCGGGGGCGCCCTGGGCGGGACCACGAGGCATGGCGCCGATCGTCGCCGTCCGCCTCGTGTCCCGTCAACAGGCCCGGCGGGCGACATGTCCGGGGAGCTGGGCGCGGCGCACAAGTCGGGGGCCGCGAAGTTGGGTGCTCGCACCCAATGTGTGCCCGGAAGGCCCCCACCTACTGTGACGCTCGCCCACCCCCCAGCACGTCGGAAGGAGCGTCACTCATGCTCGCGGTCGACGGTATCAGCGTGCGCTTCGGCGGGATCACGGCACTGGACGGTGTCGCTTTCACCGTCGAGCCGGGCACCGCCGTAGGGCTCATCGGACCGAACGGAGCCGGCAAGACCACCTTGTTCAACTGCCTCACCAGGCGCTGCACCCCTGATGCGGGGACGGTGCGGTTCGAGGACGAGGACCTGCTCGCCCTCCCTCCGCACGCCGTGGCCGGGCGCGGCATCGCCCGCACCTTCCAGAACCTGGGCCTGTTCCCCCGGCTCACGGTCCGGGAGAACGTCATGGTCGGCGCCCACAGCCGGGGGCGCACCGGACATCTCGCCGCGGCGCTCCGGCTGCCCCGCGTCCGGCGGGAGGAGAGGGAACTACGTGACCAGGCGGACGACTTGCTACGGCGGCTCGGCCTGGCGGACGTCGCCGACCACCCCGCCTCCGGGCTGCCGTTCGGCACACTCAAACGCGTCGAACTCGCCCGGGCGCTCGCCGTACGGCCCCGGCTGCTGTTGCTCGACGAACCCGTCAACGGGCTCAGCCACGGCGAGGTCGACCAATTCGCGGATCTGGTCCGCTCGGTGCGCCGGGAGTTCGACCTCACCCTCGTGGTGGTCGAACACCACATGGGGTTCGTGATGGGCCTGTGCGACCGGGTGGTCTGCCTCGACTTCGGCCGCAAGATCGCCGAGGGCTCGCCGGAGGAGATCCAGCGCGACCCGGCGGTCGTCGAGGCGTACCTGGGGGTGGCCGCATGAGCGAGCCCACCACCGACCGCCCCGAGGCCGAGGCCGCGGCGAGCGCGCAGCCTGACTTCCTGAAGGTGTCCGGCCTGCACGCCGGATACGGCCAGGCCCGTGTGCTGCAGGGCCTCGACTTCCGCGTCGCCCGCGGTGAGGTGTGCGCGATCCTCGGGCCCAACGGCGCGGGCAAGACCACGACACTGCGGGCGCTCTGCGGCATGGTCCGCGGCCGCGGCTCGGTCACCCTGAACGGTACGGAACTCCTGGGCCGCTCGCCCGAGCAGGCCGCCAGGCTCGGCGTGGCGCACGTGCCGGAGGGCCGGGGCACCTTCAACGAACTGACCGTCGAGGAGAACCTGCGCGTCGGCGCCCACCTGCGCACCGGTGTCCGGCGGGGCCGTGCCGAACGTGCGGCCGTGGCGGCCGACCTGGAACGGATCTACGGCTACTTCCCCAGACTGCGCCAGCGGCTGCGCCAGGCCGCCGGCAGCCTCAGCGGCGGCGAGCAGCAGATGCTCGCCATCGGCAGGGCGCTGATGCTGCGCCCCTCGCTGCTGCTGCTCGACGAGCCGTCCCTGGGGCTGGCACCACTGGTCACCCGCGAGCTGTTCGAGATCGTCCGTGCCGTCAACGAGGAGGAACACACCACCGTGGTCGTCGTCGAGCAGAACGCCCAGCTCGCGCTGGACATCGCACACCGGGCCCACGTACTGGAGGCCGGCCGCCTGGTGCTGTCCGGACCGGCTCAGCAGATCCGCGAGGACGGGCAGGTCGCCGAGGTCTACCTCGGAGTCTCGCTCCGCTCCCGGAAGGCCGGGTGAGCGCCGTGACCGATCTTCTCCAGCAAGTGGTGGAAGGAGTGGGCTCCGGCGCGGTGTACGCCGGTCTGGCGCTGGCCCTGGTGCTGATCCACCGGTTCACGGGGATCGTCAACTTCGCGCAGGGCGAGCTGGCCATGCTCTCGACATACGTCGCCTGGCAGCTGGTGGCTTCCGGCATGCCGTTCTGGCTGGCGCTGCCGGTCACCCTCGCGGTGTCCTTCGCCGGCGGCATGCTGATCGAGCGGATCGTCATCCGCCCCGTGCAGGGCGCGCCCGAGCTGACGGTGGTCATCGTCACGGTCGGCCTGTTCATCTTCGTCAACGCGCTGGCCGGCCTGATCTGGTCGTTCACCGTGAAGGACTTCCCGCAGCCCTTCCCCGACGGCGGACTCGACCTGTCCGGGGTGCGTGTGGACTTCTCGACGCTCGGGATCATCGGCGTGGTGGCCGTCGTGATGGGCCTGCTGTATGCGCTGTTCCAGCACACCTCCGTCGGCCTGGTGATGCGGGCGGTCGCCTGCAATCCGGCCTCCGCCCGGCTGTCGGGCATCCGGGTGGGCGGGGTGCTGATGCTCGGCTGGGGACTGGCCGCGACGGTCGGCGCGGTGTCGGGCGTACTCGTCGCCCCGGTGCTGTTCCTGGAACCCAACATGATGGGCGGGGTGCTGATCTACGCGTTCGCCGCGGCCACCCTCGGGGGCTTCGACAGCCCGGTCGGTGCGGTCGTCGGAGGCCTGGTCGTGGGCGTCGCCGAGACACTGACCGGGGCGTACGTGGACGTGATCGGTGCCGATCTGAAGGTGGGCGTCCCCCTGATGATCATTCTGGCGGTGCTGCTGGTGCGGCCCCAGGGCCTGTTCGGACGGGCGGCGGTGGAACGCGCATGAGCACCCTCACAGCGGCACTGGGCACCGACCGGGCCCGGTGGCTGCGGGCCACGCTCACCGTGCTGGCCGCGGCGGCAGTCACCGTCGGCGCACCCTTCTACTTCACGCCCTTCCAGGTCTTCCAGCTGACCATGGTGCTCCTGTACGCCGTCGCGCTGGCCGGCCTGAACCTGCTGGTCGGATTCGGCGGCCAGATCTCGCTCGGGCACGGCGCGTTCTTCGCGGCGGGGGCCTACACAGCGGCGGTCATGCTCGACCGGTACGACACCGGCCACCTGGCCACGCTGCCGGTCGCGGCCGCCGGATGCTTCCTGCTGGGCCTCGGGTTCGGAGTGCCCGCGCTGCGGCTGCGCGGGCTGTACCTGGCCCTGGTCACCCTCTCGTTCGCGGTGTTTCTGCCACCCCTGCTCAAGCGGCTCGAACCGGTGACGGGCGGCTCCATGGGGCTGACCGTGGACAAGCTGCGACCGCCCGCGTGGAGCGGGCTGGCCGAGGACCAGTGGATGTACTTCGTCGTTCTCGCCGTCACCGCGGTGGCCCTGCTGCTCGCCCGCAACCTGCTGCGGTCCCGGGTCGGCCGGGCACTGCTCGCCGTGCGGGACAACGAGAGCGCCGCCGAGGTCATGGGCGTGCGGCTGTCGCTGCACAAGACCCTCGCCTTCGCGTGGAGCGCGATGTTCGCGGGTGTCGCCGGGTGTCTGTACACCTGGGTGATCGGCTTCGTCTCGCCCGACTCCTTCAGCTTCGTTCTGTCCATCACGCTGCTGGCGGGCCTGGTGGTCGGGGGGCTCGGCTCGCTGTACGGACCCCTGCTGGGGGCGGCGTTCGTGATGTACGTGCCGAGCGTCTCCCAGGATCTGAGCGAGGCGGCGCCGGGGGTGGTGTTCGGCCTGCTGATCATCACGGTGATGTTCGTGGCCCCGACGGGACTGGCCGGCCTGCCCGGCCGTGTCCTGGGCGCCGTCGCCAGTCGCCTGCCCCGCGCCACCGCCGCCAGCGCCGTCGACCGGACGCCGGAGGTCACATCCGCACCCGATGCGGAGCCGAAGTCCGGGGCCGAGTCCGGACCCTGCGCGACCCTCGACCCTGCGGACCCCGCAGTGGTCGACACCGAGCCCGTGGGCGCCCCGCCCCGCACGGAAAAGGACTGAATCACATGCGCAAGACGACCCCTCTGCGGGCGGCCGCGGCCGCGACCGCCGTCCTGCTCACCGCGACTGCCTGCAGCAGCCGGCGAGGCCAGGAGGACCAGGACACCGCCGCCGCCGGCGCGTGCAAGGGCCAGCAGACCACCGGCATCACCGACAAGAGCATCAAGCTGGGCGGGATCTATCCACTTTCGGGACCGGCCTCCGCATACGGCACGATCAGCAAGGGCGTGGCCGCCTACTTCACATACGTCAACGACAAGGGCGGCATAGACGGCCGCACGGTGCAGTTCATCGTCCGCGACGACGGCTACCAGCCGCCCAAGGCGGTCGAGGAGGCCCGCAGACTCGTCGAGCAGGAAAAGGTCTTCGCCGTGTTCCAGACCCTGGGCACCCCGTCCACGGCAGCCGTGTGGGACTACCTCGACCAGCAGAAGGTGCCGCAGCCCTTCGTCGCCACGGGCGCCTCCGTCTGGGGCACGGACGACAAGCACCCCTGGACCATCGGCTGGCAGCCCAACTACGTGGCCGAGGCACGGGTGTACGCCAAGTACCTCAAGGAGAAGAAGCCGAAGGCCGAGGTCGCCGTCCTGTACCAGAACGACGACTTCGGCAAGGATCTGTTCGGCGGGTTCAAGAAGGCGGTCGCCGGCAGCGGCATCAAGGTGGTCGCCGAGGAGAGCTACGAGGTCACCGACCCTTCCGTGTCGGCACAGATGGCGAGCCTCTCCCGCTCCAGGGCGGACGTGCTGCTGGATGTCACCACCCCCAAGTTCGGCAGTCAGGCCCTGGCCACCGACGCCAAGAACACCAGGTGGAACCCGCTGCACATCGTGAACAACGTGTCCTCCTCTGCCGCCGTGCTCCAGCCCGTCGGGTTCAAGAACGTCCAGGGAGTGGTCTCGGCGACCTACTTCAAGGACCCTGCCGACCCGCAGTGGGCCGATGACGCCGAGATGAAGACGTACAAGGAGGCGTTGCACAAGTACGCGCCCGACTCCGACCCTTCCAACCAGTTCAACGCCTATGGCTGGGCCGTCGCCTCCAGCCTGCACAAGGCCCTGGACGCGATGAAGTGCCCGACCAGGGAAGGGCTGCGGGACGCGGTGCGCGACCTGAAGAACGTGAAGGTGGGCCTGCTGCTGCCCGGTGTCACCCTCTCCACCGGGTCCGACGACGCCTTCCCGCTCGAGACGATGCGGCTGATGCGGTTCAAAGGCGAGCGGTGGCAGCTGTTCGGCAAGCCGGTGGACACCCGCAAGGAGTTCGGTCCGCCGGCGAAGTGAGCCGGTGGGGGCGGTCCCGGTCGATGCCCCTTCCCCTCGGACCGCCCCCGCCTCGCGGAGCGTGAAGACGCCCGCGTGCTCAGACGGCGTTCAGCCCTCCGTCCACGACCAGGCTCTGCCCGGTGATGTAGGCGGCGCGGTCGGAGAGCAGGAACCTGACGGCTTCCGCCACCTCCCAGGCAGTGCCCTGGCGTCTGAGCGGAATGCGGGTGAAATGATCTGTTCGTCGCCGAGGCGACCGGGCGCGGGCTGGATCCCGGGCTCATCGTCGACCGCACCAAGTGCCTGTGGGAGCTCGCGGACGTCGCGAGCCTGCAGATTGCCGCCGTCCACCGGCAGGCGGAGGTCGCCTCCGCCCTGTCCGACGCCCGCCGCCGCGCCGGTCTGCGGCTTCCCCTCGACGACTCCGGCGACCGCCTCGTCCGGACCTGGCCACGGTGCACCGCTCCTTCCGCGCCGCCGGCAGGCTGCTGGAAGCCGCCGGTCACGAGACCAGGACCCGCTCATGGCGGAGTTCCGTAGTGGTGGGGGACGGTCTCCGTGCGGAGGCCCTCGTGCCCGCCGTATCGCCCGGTCCGCCACGCCGTGCCACGCCGCGGGCGCGGCCGCGGTTCCGACGGGTTTCACTAGGCTTGCATGGCAGCAGCAGGTCAGCATGAGTGTGGGAACGCCGAGCCACCGCGGGGACGCCGTCACGCCGGTCACCGGTCGCGGTCAGGACCCGCGGCAGCACAGCGGTGACCGAATACAAGGTGGTGTCCGGCGGTGGAGAAGCGGATGACGGAGCTCAGCGAAGGCCACGACGATCCGTTCGCCCTGCACCTCGCCGCCTTGGCGGTGCTCGACGACCGGGGAACCGTGATCGGATGGAACCGGCGGGCCCAGGAACTGCTCGGCCACCCGGACACGGCCGTGATCGGCCGTCCGGCGTCCGAGGTCCTGGTCGATCCCCGCGATCTGCCGGCTCTCAGGGACGTCGTGGCGAGCTGCAGGAGAACCGGCGGCTGGTTCGGGGTGCTCCCTGTGCGGCACCGCGACGGGCGGCTCGTGGAGATGGGGATCAGGGCCCATGAGATCTCCCGCGACGACCGGTTCCGTGAGTGGTTTCTCGCCGGGGCGCCCGCGGTCGACGTCCTGGAGTGGCAAAGGGACCGCGCGCTTCTCGACGGGTTGTACCGCCGGTGCCCGATCGGCCTGGTCATTCACGGCACCGACCTGAGGCTTCTCCGGGTCAACCGGGCCATCGAAGGCTTCAGCGGCGTCCCGGCGGCAGACTTCCGGGGGATCCCCACCGGGCAGATGCTCCTCCCCGACGACGCGCGCAAGGCCGTGGACCGTGTGCGCCAGGTGATGGAGACCGGTCGACCGCTGGTCTACTCCGAGCAGTTCGCCCGCCTGGAGCAGAATCCGACACGAGAGCGGGTCGCGTTGGTCTCGTCCTTCCGGATGGAGGATCCCGCCGGCCGCGTCCTGGGCGTGGCCGAGTTGATCGAGGACATCACCGAACGCCATCGGGCCCAGCGCCGGCTCGCGCTCCTCGACCAGGCCGGCACCCGTATCGGAACCACCCTTGACGTGGCGGAGACCGCCCGGGAACTCGCCGAGGTGATGGTGCCCCACCTCGCCGACCATGCGTCGGTGGACCTGCTTCAGCCGGTGACGCGCGGTGAGGAAGTGGCGCAGGCCCTGGCAGGGCCTGTAGTACGGCTGGGAGCCAGCAGCGTCGGTGCCCAGCAACCCGGCCCGCCCCACCCGCACGGCGAGCCGGTGGAATTCGCGCCCGACACACCCCAGGCCAGATGCCTGAGCGAAGGGCGACCCGTTCTGGAACCGGTTCTCCCGCCGGACTGGTTCTCCGCGGGAGGCCGCCAGGGGGCCCACGCTCCGGACCTGGGCGCCCACTCGCTGATCGTCGTACCTCTTGCCGCGCGTGGCCTGGTGCTGGGCGTGATGACCCTCTGGCGTTCGCTCCGCCCCGATCCCTTCGAGGCGGACGATCTCACCCTCGCCCAGGAACTCGCCTCGCGCGCCGCCGTCGCCATCGACAACGCCCGCCGCTTCACCCAGCAGCAGCAGACCGCGTTCACCTTGCACAGCAGCCTGCTGCCCCGGACGGTCCCGGACCAGTCGGCCGTCGAGGTGGCCCTGCGGTATCTGCCGGCCAGCGCGGCCCCGGGCCTGGGCGGTGACTGGTTCGACGTCATTCCCCTGTCCGGCGCCCGGGTCGCCCTCGTCGTGGGTGACGTGGTGGGACGCGGCATCCACGCCGCCGCCACCATGGGACGGCTGCGTACCGCCGTACACACGCTGGCCAGCCTCGACCTGGAACCGGACGAGGTCCTCTCCCGCCTGGACGATCTGGTCATCCTGCCGGCGGCCGAACAGGAAGCAGCCGGCGAACGGCCCGTGGGTGAGCAGGTCGTCGGCGCCACCTGCCTGTACGCCATGTACGACCCGGTCTCCGGGCGGTGCTCCGTGGCCCGCGCCGGCCATCCACCGCCGGTGGTGACCGCGCCGGACGGACAGGTGACTCCGCTCGACCTGCCGGCCGGCCCACCGCTCGGCCTGGGCGGCCTGCCGTTCGAGGCCCGGGAGGTCGAACTGGCCGAGGGAAGCCTGCTGTGCCTGTACACCAACGGTCTCATCGGCGAACGCCACATTGATGCCGACGTCGGCCTGACCAAGCTGTGCGCAGCGCTCACCCGCCCCGCGGACGCGCTGGAACGGACATGCCAGGCGGTGATCGACTCGCTCGTGCCCGCGCGCCCCAGCGACGACGTCGCGTTGCTGATCGCCCGCACCCGCATGCTGCCCCCGGAGAATGTCGCCTCCTGGCGTCTGCCGCTGGAGCCTGCAAGCGCCGCCCGGGCCCGGGAACTGACCTCGGCCAAGCTGAGCGAATGGGGTCTGGAGCACCTGGCGTTCACCACCGAGTTGGTCGCCAGCGAACTGGTCACCAACGTCTACCGCTACGCCGGCGGCCCCGCGACCCTGCGGCTGATCCGTGAACGGTGTCTGGTGTGCGAGGTCAGCGACACCAGCCACACCTCACCTCATCTGCGCCGCGCCCGCACCACCGACGAGGGCGGGCGCGGCCTGTTCCTGGTGGCCCAGATGACCGAACGCTGGGGCACCCGCTACACCCGCGAGGGCAAAACCGTGTGGACCGAGCAACCACTGGCAGGCATGTTCACCTGACCGTCTCGGGCCTTGCCGGGACGCCCCGACCAGGCTGCGGTGATGCCCGGGGCCCCACCGCCGCGGTCACTCGGCTGCGGCGAGCAGCCGTGCCTCGCTCTCCTCGTACAGCCGCCGGGTCCTTGCGCTGTCCGTGGCGCGGCGCCAGTGGTCCAGACGGCTGCCCAGCCAGCCCGCCAGGTAACCGAACGGGACGGAGACCAGTCCGGTGGACTGCATGGGGAACAGGTGGAAGTCGGCGTCCGGGAAGACGGCGGACGGCGTGCCCGACACGGCCTTGGAGAAGACCATGAGCAGCAGCGCGCAGGCCGCGCCGCCGTAGAGGGTGGCGAGCAGGCCGGTCCGTGTGAATCCGCGCCAGAACAGGGAGTAGGTGAGCGCGGGTGCCACCGCGGATGCGCCTATGCAGATGGCCAGCGTGGTCAGCACGCCGACGTCCCAGCCCTGGACCAGGGTGGCGAGCCCGATCGCGAGGGTTCCCACAGCCACGCTCGTCCACACCGCCACCGTCATCTCCGTACGCGGCTCCGCCTGCCCCCGCCGCGCCGCATGGGCGAACAGGTCGTGAGCGAGCGACGAGGCCGCGGCCAGGGTCATCCCCGCGACCGACGACAGCAGGGTGATGAACACCATGCCCGCCACGGCCGAGTAGAGAATCGTCGTGCCCGCGGAACCGTGAGCCCCGCCGAGCACCTGCGACAGCATGAGCACCGACGTCCTGCCCTGCGGGTCGGCCGCGGTGATGTACCGCGACCCCACCAGCGCCGCCGCGCCCGTACCCATGGTGATCACGAGCAGGCAGAACATGGTGACCGTGCCGACCGCCCACGACATGGAGCGGCGTACGGCCGGCACGTCCCGTGCGGAGTACAGACGCATCGTGATGTGGGGCAGACAGGCCACGCCGAGGACCACCGTGATCTGGAGACCGATGAAGTCCAGCCGGTCGACGGCCGAGGTGCCCAGCTGCAGGCCCTGCCGCAGGAACGCCGGGCCGGCGCCACTGCCGTGCTGGGCGGCTCTGAGCACGTTGCCGGGGCTCCAGCCGAAGCGGTTCAGCACCAGGGCGGCGACGACGGCGCTGGTGCCGAGCAGCATCACGATCTTGATCATCTGGATGAGCGCGGTGCCTCTCATCCCGCCGAGCGCCGCGTAAATGATCATCAGGCTGCCGATCATGACGATGCACACGGTCCTGGCGCCCGCCACGTGCGGGAGGTTCAGGATGAAGGTGAGCAGTGACCCGGCCCCGGAGAGCTGGACGACCAGGAAGGGCAGAGTCGCCGAAAGCGTCACCACGCAGGCGGCGACACGCACGGCCCGCCCGGGCATGTTGCGGGCCAGGACATCGCCCATGGTGAACCTGCCGGCGTTGCGCAGCGGTTCGGCCAGCAGGAACATCAGCAGCACCAGGGACAGGGCGGTGCTCACCGCAAGGACATAGCCGTCGTATCCGGCGAGCGCCACGATGCCGGTGGTGCTCAGTACCGTGGCCGCGGAGATGTAGTCGCCCGCGATGGCCAGGCCGTTCTTGAACGGGGTGAGCGAGAGGTAGCCGGTGTAGAAATTCGTCAGGTCGTCGCGGTCCGGTCCCGCCATCACGCAAATCAGCAGTGTGAGGGTGACCAGGACGGTGAACAGGATGAGGACGGTGGCCTGCGTCCCGGAGCTGAAGTCGTTCATCTCGCCACCCCCGCGCCCCGGGCCGCGGGAACGGCCCGCTCCCTGACGGTACGGGCCAACGGGTCCACCGAGCGTCGTGCACTGCGGCCGTACCAGAAGAGCGCCGCGAAGGTGACGAGAAGTTGGAGGACCCCGAGGGCCATTCCCAGGCTCAGCTCTCCGGCGATCCTGGCCCCCATCAGGCCCGGCGCACAGCACGAGAGCACGACATACACGACGAAGGAGCCGAGCGCGGCGAGCGTGGAGGTGCGGCGCAGCACGCGGTAGGCCGAGCGGAGGGCGGCGAGGTCGGCACTGGGTCGACGAGGCTCATGCGCGTACGGCTCGACCCAAGGGGCTTGCCCGTACGTGTCGTAGAGAAAGGCGTCCCGTCCGTACGACTGGGGAACGGTGTGCGGCAGGGGCCATCCCGGTGGTGCTGACGGCGGATAGCGGTTCTCGTCGGGGTACGTCATCGCCTGGCCTTCCACTACGGCTCGGATCGGTGGAGGGGGGAACGGGGGGTGGGTTCAGGCGGCGTACCATACCGACTGGTTGGGATGTCCGTAAGTCAGCCGTTGCTCACGTTTCGAGGTCGATGCGGCTACCGGGGCAGGGGCCGGGCGGCGCTCCACGGGCGGGGTCGAGAAGGAAAACACGGGCGGGGTCGAGAAGGAAGAGACGGGCTGGTACACGCCCGGCGGCGTGTGATCAGCCGGCCATTGCGTGCCCGCCTCGAAGCGCCGGACCGGCCGGCCCGGTGGCCCGGCCGTCGGCAACTGTTTCCGGCCGTGCCGCTGGCAGAAAGACGATCTTGACCCTGCCCTGAGGGCACCGGACGATGAGACTGCGTCCAGTGGCGACCCCGGTCCGTCGGGACGCCGCGGTGTTCGGACGCTTCGAGGAGCCGCGCCCCATGTTCGCCGAGCACGCCGGCGTCGGATCGACCAACCTGCCGCGCGCCTGGACTGAGTTCCGCCCGCGCTCCCGGACCACGTTGGACCCTTGCGGCCGTGCCCGGCATGATGTCGTCGGCCGTCCTCAACTCCCTTGCCAGGGCTGCGAGATGCCAGAAACTGGAGGTAGGCGCGTGTCACGCCAGGTACTCACGGTCAGCCCGGACCGGCCGGACGGCTTTCGGACGATCGGTGAGGCCCTGGCCAGGGCACGCAGCGGCGCCGTCATCAGCGTCTCGCCCGGCACCTACGCGGAGAACCTGACGATCACCACCCCGGTCACCATCGTGGCGGAGCAGTCCCGCGGCACGGTGGAGATCGCCCCGCGCCGCGGCAGCGTGCTCGTCCTCAAGGCCGAGGCCGTGATGCTCACCGACCTCGTGCTGCGCGGCCGGGACGAGGAAGTGGCGGCCGTCGACGCCGTGCGCGGACAGGCGGCGATGGACGGCTGCGAGATCGTCGGCTCCGCCTGGGCCGCTCTGCTGGCCCGCGGCGGCGGCTCGCTCGCTCTGCGGGACTGTCGGATCAGCAACCCGCGCGGCGCCGGGGTCGTGGTCACCTCCGCCACCGACAGCTCCGTCGAGTCCTGCACGATCGAGAACCTCGGCACCTCCGGTGTGGTGATCGGCGAGCGCGGCCGGATCACCCTGCGCGGCTGCACCATCCGTGACGCCCGAGGCAACGGCGTGCTCGCCAACGGAGAGGCGCAGGGCTCGGTCGAGGAGTGCGACATCTCCTCGACCGACAAACCGTCCATCGCGCTGGAGGCCCGCAGCACCACGCGGGTGTTGCGCACCGTCGTGCACGACACGAGCACCGGGGTCCACGTCTCCAGCCAGACCCGTACGACCCTGGAGGACGTCAGGGTCACCAACACCACCGGCGTCGGCATCGCGGTCAGCGGCGGCAGCGACCCGCTGCTGCGCCGCTGCCGGACCGCGCGGACCAAGAGCCACGGACTGCTGGTCACCGAACGCGCCCGCGGCACGTTCGAGGACTGCTGGCTGGACGCCGCGCAGGAACCCGCGCTGCGCGTCACCAATCTGGCCGCCCCCGTCCTGGTGGGCCTGACCGTCAGGGACTGCGCGGCGACCGCGGTACTGCTGGAGGAGGAGTCGGCGGCCGAACTCGACCGCCTGGAGATCCTCGACGCCCAGGGCGCCGGCGTCTGCGTGCGCACCGGGGCCAATCCGCTGGTGCGCCGCGCGCGGATCAGCGCCGTAGGCGGTCACGGAGTGGAGGTCACCAAGGACGGCCGGGGCCGGCTGGAGGACTGCACCGTGGACCAGCCCGGCCGCTGCGGTGTCCGGGTGGAGGACGGCGGCAACGTGTACGTCGGGAGCGGCGCCGTCACCCTGCCCGCCGAAGCCGGCCTGTCGCTCGGCGCCGAGGGCGTCCTGACCGTACGGGATCTCGAGATCTCCGAGGCCAAGGAGTGCGGGGTCGCCGTCGACGCGGGCGGCGAGATGACCGCCACCCGCATCCGGGTGGCCGGCAGCGGCGGGCACGGCGTCCTGATCGCCGACGGCGGCCGCGGCTCGTTCAACGCCTGTGAGGTCGGCGGCAGTTCGAGGGACGGCTTCCGCATCGACTCCACCGACCCGGTATCCGTCGTCAACTGCACGGCCCGCGACAACGGCGGCGGCGGACTCGTGCAGTCCCGGCCCGGAGAGCGCCTTGCTGTGGAAGGGCTGACCAGCACCGGCAACGCCAGCCGGGATGCCTGGGGCACGGGCGAGGCCGAGGGCACCGGACCGGCCGGCGGCACGGCGGGAGACGAGGGCTGGCTCAGCCGGGACGACGGGCCGCTCGCCGCCCTCGACGCGCTGATCGGACTGGACAACGTCAAGCAGCAGGTCCGCACCCTGGTCAACCTCACCCAGCTCGCCCAGCGCCGCGCCCGGCTCGGCATGTCGGCCCCGCCGATGGGCCGTCACCTGGTCTTCGCGGGCCCGCCCGGCACCGGCAAGACCACCGTGGCCCGGCTGTACGGCGCCGTCCTCGCCGAACTCGGCGCCCTGCGCTCCGGCCACCTGGTCGAGGTGTCGCGGGCCGACCTGGTGGCCCAGGTCATCGGCGGCACCGCCATCAAGACGACCGACACCTTCAACCGTGCCCTGGGCGGCGTCCTGTTCGTCGACGAGGCGTACACGCTGCTGTCCGACGGCCGCGGCTCGGGCGCCGACTTCGGGCGGGAGGCCGTCGACACCCTGCTCAAGCTGATGGAGGACCACCGCGACGACATCGTGGTGGTCGCCGCGGGCTACTCGTCCGAGATGCAGTCGTTCCTGGCCTCCAACCCGGGTCTGGCGTCCCGCTTCTCGCGCACCGTGGAGTTCGAGAACTACTCGGTGCCCGAACTCGTGGCGATCATGGAAAGCATGTGTGCCGGGCACCAGTACGTGCTGGACGACAGCACGCGCGACGCGCTCACCCTCCACTTCGAACGCATGCCGAAGGACGCGGCGTTCGGCAACGGCCGGGCCGCGCGCCAGGTGTTCGAGCAGATGGTGGACCGGCAGGCGTCACGGCTGGCCGCCCTCACGGACATGACCGAACAGCACCTCCAGCTGCTGCTGCCCGAGGATGTGAGCGAGGAGGCCGCCCGCGCCGTCTCCGGCAAAACCGCGGCCGGCGGACCGGACGACGACCCGCTGGCCCGTCTCGGCGACATGGTGGGCCTGGCCGGCGTCAAGCGCGATGTCACCGACCTCGTCAACCTGCTGTCCATCACCCGCCAGCGGGAGGCCGCCGGTCTGCCCGTGCCGCGCATCAGCCACCATCTGGTCTTCACCGGCCCGCCGGGCACCGGCAAGACCACCGTGGCCCGGCTCTACGGCGAACTGCTCGCCTCGCTGGGTGTGCTGCCGCGCGGCCAGCTGGTCGAGGTCTCCCGCGCCGACCTCGTCGGCCGCTACATCGGCCACACCGCGCAGCTCACCCGGGAGGTCTTCGAACGAGCCCTGGGCGGCGTGCTGTTCGTCGACGAGGCCTACACCCTCACCCCCGTTCGGCCGGGCTCCGGATCGGACTTCGGGCAGGAGGCGGTGGACACCCTGCTGAAGCTGATGGAGGACCACCGCGACGAGGTGGTGGTCATCGTCGCCGGCTACACCGAGGAGATGGACCACTTCCTCTCCTCCAACCCGGGCCTGTCCTCGCGCTTCTCGCGCCGGGTGGAGTTTCCCAACTACTCCTCGGACGAACTCGTCACCATCGTCCGCCAGCACGCCGCCGCGGCCGGCTACGAGTGCGGGCCGGGCACCGGGCAGGTGCTGCGCGGCCACTTCGACGCACTGCCGAGGGACCGATCCTTCGGCAACGCCAGACTCGCGCGCCAGATGCTGGAGGGCATGATGACGCGTCAGGCGGGCCGCCTGAGCGCCATGTCCCTGCCCGGGGTGGACGACCTCCGCCTGCTGCTCCCCGACGACGTGGTGCGGCGGGACGCGGTGCCCGAGTGAAGTACGTCCGGATCCGTCGAGCCGACTGAGGATTCCCCCATGCGCCGTCCCCGGCCTGCCGTGCCGGTCCTGCTCACCCTGGCGTCGGCCGTCACGCTCCTGCTCGGTGGGAGCGCGGCAGCCGACTCGGCGCCCGGTGCCACCGTGAAGCTGCCGGTGATGCCGTCCCGGCTGGCCGCCGGGGCCGCGTGCACCGGCGGCTCCGCCGACGTGGTCTCCGCCGTGCCGTGGGAGCAGCGCAGCCTCCAGCTCGCCCGGACCTGGCAGTCCGCCGCCGTCACCGGCGCCGGGGTGACCGTGGCGGTCGTCGACACGGGTGTCTCCGCTCAAGCGCCCGCGCTGGCCGGCCGGGTCACCGCGGTGGACGGCGCGGACGAGGACTGCGTGGGCCACGGCACCTTTGTGGCCGGGCTGATCGCAGCGACCCCTGCGCGGGACGTCCGCTTCGCCGGCGTGGCCCGGCAGGCGCGCATCCTCGCCGTACGGGGCACCGACGAGCGCGGCAGGGCGACCGCCGCCACGGTGGCGCGCGGCATCCGGGCCGCGGTGACGGCCGGGGCCGAGGTCGTCGCGGTGTCCCCGGCCCTGGCCCAGGACTCAGCGCCCCTCCGGAGCGCCGTTGTTTACGCCGCCGCCCATGACGCCCTGATCGTGGCCGCCGCGGTCCCCGACGTCCCCGCGGGCCCCGGGGCCGCCTCCGCCCCGCTGGCCAGGGACTACTGGCCCGCTGCCGCCCCCGGGGTGCTGTCCGTCGTCGACGTCGACGTCGACGGGCGGCGCCCCGACGGCGCCTATCGGCCCCGCAGCGCCGACCTGGCCGCACCGGGCGACGGTGTGCTCGGCATCGGCCCCCGGGGCAAGGGCCACTTCATCGGCTCCGGCGCGTCACTCGCCGTCGGCTACGTCGCGGGCGCGGCCGCCCTGGTACGGGCCGCGCACCCCGCCCTGACGGCCGAGGCGACGGCACAGCGGCTGACCGCCACGGCCTACCCGGCGGACACGCCCCGTCTCGACCCGTACGCCGCTCTCACCACGGCGCGGGCCGCCTCCGCCGCACCGGCGGCGTCCGCCCCGGCAGCCACCCCCGTCCACCTGGCGAGGGACGAGGACGCCGCCCGCGCGACCCGACGCGCCCTGCTGCTGGCGGGCGCCGGCGGCGGCCTCGTCCTGCTGGTCGCCTGGGTCGCCGTGGTGATCCCGCGCGGGCGCGCCCGCGGCTGGCGCCCGGCCCGCGGGGAGACGCAGGGCGGGGAGCGCGAGGCCGCGGAGGGGTAGGGCGTCGCGCGGCGGCCGTGGCCATGAGCGGGTCGGTGGCCCCGGCTGAGCGGCACCCTCGCGCTACGAAGACCCGCCGGTCCCCGCCGGCCGGCTCTCCGGGCGGTCGCCCACGGGGCAGGCCGTCCTTGGGCGCAGGCCCGTCGACCGGCGGTACGTCGCGCGGCGGGCCTGCGGGCCCGTCGACCCGCCGGAGGACCCTGACCGGCCCGGGGGACGCCGGGCGCGGGGCAATGGGCCCGCCCGCCGCGTGGGCGGCCTGTGCGGCCCCGGAGCGCTCGCAACGCGGGCCGCGGCCCGGGGGCGCGGTTTGTCCGCCCCCGAACACGGAGACGGCGTCCGGTGCCGGGCGTACGTCCGCACCCGGCGGCCACCCGGTATGACCGGCCCGGCGGCCGACTTGTACGTCCGCCCCGGAGGCCACACCGTACGGCCATCCCGTACCGCCAACCCGCCCGCTCAAGCCCCGTACGGCCGTCTTGTACAGCCGCCCCGCCCGCTCAAGCCCCGTCCGGCCCCTCCTCCGAGCCCGCTTCCGCCAGTGCCGTCTGTATCAGCACGGCCTTGCGGCGGGCGATGTGCAGCGCTCTGCCGGGCGGCAGGTTGCGCGGCTTGACGTTGCCGAAGACGTAGCCCTCCGAAGGCGGGCAGGACAGCAGCAGGCCCGGTGTGTTGACCTCGTCGAGACGCCTGAGCAACTGGTCGTTGAAACCTCGCCCGGCACCGGTCGCGGAGCGCGCGACCACTATGTGCAGGCCCACCTCGTGTCCCAGCGCCAGATGGTCCAGGAGCGGGGCGAAGGGGTGGGAGGCGATGTTGCCGCCCACCATGTCGTAGTCGTCGACGAGCACGAACAGCCGCGGCCCCGTCCACCAGTCGGCCCGGCGCATCCGGGCCGGGGTGATGTCCGGCCCCGGGAGCCGGGTGGCGGTGGCGCGGGCCGCACCGGAGACCAGCTCGCGCAGGACGTCGGCCGACACCGCGTGCCCGAGCCGGTACTCCTGCGGCACCGCCTCCACCAGTTCGCGCCGGTAGTCCACCATCAGGATGCGCGCCTCGGCCGGGCTGTAGCGGGCGGTGACCGCCGAGGCGACCAGACGCAGCAGATTGGTCTTGCCGCTCTCGCTGTCGCCGACGCAGACCAGATGCGGGGTACGACTGAAGTCGTGCCACACGGGGGAGAGGGTCTCCTCGTCGAGGCCCAGCGCGATCCGCAGCCCGTCCGCCACCTCCGGCCGCGGCAGTTCCGCGGCCGGCAGCCGGTGCGGCAGCGTCCGCACCGGCGGCGCGGCGGGACCGGTCCAGTGCCCGGCGACCCGCTCAGTCAGCGCGGCGACGCCCTCCGTGAGGTCGTCCGCGCTCTCCCGCCCGTCGATCCGCGGCAGCGCCGTGAGCATGTGCAGCTTGCCCTCGGTCGTCAGACCGCGCCCGGGACTGCGCGGCACGGTGGCCGCCTTGCGGATGTCGACCACGGAGTCCATGGAGTCGCCCAGCCGCAGTTCCAGCCGGGTGGCCACCTGGTCACGCACCTGAGCCGGCAGTTCGATCCAGCGGGCCGTCGAGACGACCAGGTGGACACCGTAGTTGAGCCCTCTGGCCGCGATCTGGTGGAAGGCCGGGATGTGCGTGTCGAAGTCCTGGCGCACGGTTCCCCAGCCGTCCACCACCAGGAAGACATCACCGTGCGGTTCGTCCGCGAACTCGCCTGCCGCGCGGCGCCTGCGGTAGGTGGCCATCGAGTCGATGCCGTGGTCCAGGAAGAACTGTTCACGGTGGTTGAGCACGGCGGTGACCTCTGCCACCGTACGGCTCACGCGCTCTGCGTCGAGACGGCTGGCCACGCCGCCCACATGCGGTAGCCCGGCCAGCCCGGTCAGCGTGCCGCCGCCCAGGTCCAGGCAGTAGAACTGCACCTCGCGAGGGGTGTGGGTGAGTGCGAGAGCGGCGATGAGGGTGCGCAGGAGCGTCGACTTGCCGCTCTGCGAACCGCCCGCGACGGCCAGATGCCCGCCGCTGCCCGACAGGTCCACCACCAGCGGGTCGCGCCGCTGCTCGAACGGCTTGTCCACCACACCGACCGGCACGCGCAGCCCGCCGGACCCCGGCCACCGGGCCGAGACGAACCCGCGCACCGGGTCAGCGGCCAGCCCCGGCAGCAGCTCGTCGAGGGTGGGCGGCAGGTCCAGCGGCGGCAGCCACACCTGGAGGGCGGCGGCCCCGGCGCCGCGCATCCGGTCCACGGCCACCGACAGCAGGGTCGGCCCGCCCTCGTCCTCCTCCTCGGGCTCCGGCTCCGGCTCCGGAACCTGGGCCGGCGTACGCGGCACCACGAATCCCGAGCTCCACGGCACCACCTGGCTGGCGACCCGCGCCTGGACCACCGCGCTCCGGCGTTCCCGGTACGCCCCGGAGACGTACGCGGCCCGGAACCGGGTCAGCGCCTCCACCCCGCTCTTGAGGAAGCCGGAACCCGGCTGCGACGGCAGTTGGTAGGCGTCCGGGACCCCGAGTACCCCGCGGCTCTCCATGGCCGAAAACGTACGCAGACCGATGCGGTACGACAGATGGCTCTCCAACTGGTGCATGCGGCCCTCGTCGAGGCGCTGCGAGGCCAGCAGCAGATGCACCCCGAGGGAGCGGCCCAGCCGCCCGATCATTACGAAGAGGTCCATGAACTCCCGGTGCGCCGCCAGCAGTTCGCTGAACTCGTCGACCACCACGAACAGGCTCGGCAGCGGTGCCAGCGGCACTCCCGAGGCGCGCGCCTTCTCGTAGTCCAGCGCCGAGGTGTAGTTGCCCGCGGCCCGCAGCAGTTCCTGACGGCGTATCAACTCGCCGTGCAGGGCGTCCTGCATTCGTTCCACCAGGGCCGTCTCGTCCGCCAGGTTGGTGATCACCGCGGAGGTGTGCGGCAGTTCGTCCAACCCCAGGAACGTGGCGCCGCCCTTGAAGTCCACCAGCACGAAGTTCAGCGTCTCCGAGGAGTTGGCCAGCGCCAGACCCACCACCAGAGTGCGCAGCAGCTCGCTCTTGCCCGAACCGGTGGCGCCGATCAGCATGCCGTGCGGGCCCATACCGCCCTGCGCGGCCTCCTTGATGTCCACCTCCACAGGAACCCCGTCGGCCCCCACCGCGATCGGTACGCGCAGCCGCGCCGCACCGGTACTGCGCCGCCATAAGGTGGCCGGATCATGCCGGTGCAGATCAGGGATGCCCAGCAGAGCCGTCAACTCCACGTCGGTGGACAGCGGTTCGACGGCGTCGGCGGTCAGGCTCATCCGGTACGGGGCGAGCAGTCTGGCCAGCGCCTGCGCGCCCACCGGTCCCATCGCGTCGGCACGCCCCAGCAGGGTCGACTGCTCCTTGCGGCTGCGGTCGGTGCGCACCAGCCGCACCCCGTCCGGCCGTACGTCCAGCCGCAGAGTGGTACGGCCCGGACGCCACCGCAGACCCTCCGACACGTCGATCACGAGGGCGTTGCGAAATCCCTGGGCATCGAACCGGTGGCCCGAGGGCATCTGGACCCCGTCCACCACGAGAACCGTGAACGGCTCCTCGCGGCCGGGCACGGCGTCCGGATCGAACGGCGGACGCTCGGTGAACTCCGCGCCCAGCAGGTCCTCCATGCCGCTGAACGCCGACGCCACCATGCGGGCGGGCCCGGCGCCGTCCTGCTCGTGCGGGTGCAGGCTGTGCGGCAGCCACTTCACCCACTCCCACTCGGCCTGCCGCTCGTCGCTCACGCACAGCGCGATCCACAGCTCCTCCGGCGCGTGGAACACGGCCAGCTGGCACAGCATGGCCCGCACCATGTCCCGCACCGCGGTCTCGTCGCCGCGCAGCAACACCCGGCTCCAGGACCGCAGATACAGCGCGATCGGCTGGTCCGGCACCGTGCTGTACGCCCGCACGAAACGCCTGAGCGCGTGCGCGGCGATCGGGTCGAGATCCTCGACCGGCTTGGTGGACAACGGTGTCAGCCGGGTGGCCAGCTGCTGGTCCCCGACGGCCACCCGGACCTCGGCGAAGTCCTCGTCCCTGGCCCGGCGTTCCCACAGCCGGCTCGTGCGCACCAGCGAACGCAGCGTCGCCGGTGCGGGATGCCGCCAGGCCAGCGCCAACTGCTGTTCCACCACCGTCCGGTGGACCTTGCGCCGGGTCTGTGACAGATAGCGCAGATAGTCCCGCCGCTCGCCGCCCAGGCGCTGCTTGCGCTCACCGCTCTTGCGCATCACCTGACCGACCATCATGGCCGCCGAGGCGAACACCATCATGCCCAGCGCGACGTAGGTCATGACGCTGGTCCCGCCGGGCCGCAGGAACATCAGCATCATGGAGACGGACATCATCGCCATGGGCAGGTAGGTCCAGACCGCGGAGTTGTCCGGAACGACCTCCGGCAGCGTCGGCGGCTCCTGCAGGCTCAGTTCGCCCTCGGGCATGTCCGGGCCGCGTCGGCGGGCGGGGCGGCGAAAGAGGACGACACTCAAGAGCGGACTCCTTACCGGGGCGGCGGGCTCTCCGGCCAGAAGGCCGGGCCGAAACCGAAGAGAAGCCCCGGTCGTCGACGGCAGACCCGGGGCCTCAGTAGTCTGCATGTGATCAACACGCAGAGCAAAGCTCATCGATGACATTCCTCGGAAGCGTGGTCCCCATCTCCATGACTGAAACCTCAGTGGCCGCACTGTGCCACCTGACCGTTCGCGCCCCTGCCAAGACCGTCGACCTGGCGTTACCCGCCGACGTGCCGGTCGCCGACCTCCTGCCGGCCGTACTGCGTTACGCCGGTGAGGAGTTGGAGGAAAACGGCCTGGACCACAGCGGCTGGGTGCTGCAACGGCTGGGCGACCGCCCGCTGGACGACGAGAGCACCCTGTCCGCGCTGGAACTGAAGGACGGCGAGGTCCTGTACCTGCGGCCGCACGCCGACGCCCTGCCCGAGGTACGGCTGGACGACCTGGTCGACGGGATCGCCGAGGCCACCCGGGAACGGCTGCACGGCTGGAGCCCGGAGGCGGGCCGCCGTCTGCTGCGCGGCATGGTCGTGGCCGCCGTGCTGACCGCCCTGGCCGTACTGGCCTGGCCCGGCGGCCCGGTCGCCGTCCGCGCCGCGCTGGCGGGCGTCACCGGGCTGCTGCTCCTCGCGGGCGCCGCCTCCGCCGCCCGGGCCGTCGGCGACGGGGCGGCCGGCGCGACCCTGGGGGTCCTGGCCGCGCCCAGTCTGGCCCTGGCCGGCTGGCTGCTGCCCGGCGGCGACCTGGCCGGCCCGCACGCGCACCACGTACTGGGCGCCCGGCTCCTCGCCGTCGGCGCCGCGGGGGCGGGCGCGGCCGTACTGGCCCTGGCGGCGGTGGCCGTGTACATACCGCTCTTCGCCGCCACCGCCGTGGTGGCGATCGCCACGGCGGCCGCCGGAGCGCTCATGAGCCTGCTCGACGTGCCGCTGGAGAGCGCCGCCGCGGCGGTGGCCGCGGTGGTCGTCGTCCTCGGGAGCTTCGTCCCCGCCCTGTCCTTCCGCCTCGCAGGCATGCGGATGCCCGCCCTGCCCACCAACCCCCAACAGCTGCAGGAGGGCATCGACCCCTACAGCGGCCGGGACGTCGCCACCCGCACCGCGCTGGCCGGTGGCTGGATGACCGCCCTGTACGGGGCGACCGGCGTCGTCTGCGTCGGCAGCCTGGCCGCCCTGGTCAGCCGGCCCGGCCTGCCCGAGGTCCTGACGGCGGGCACGGTGTCGCTGCTCCTGCTGGTGCACGGGCGCGGCATGGTCAACGTGTGGCAGCGCCTGGCCCTGGTGGTGCCGGGCGGCTGCGGAGTGGTGCTCCTGCTGCTGAGCGCCGCGGCGGCCCTCTCCCCGTCCGACCGTCCCGCACTGGTCGCGGGACTGCTCGCGCTGACCGCCGGCCTGGCCGTGGCCTCCTGGACCGTGCCGGGCCGCCGCATGCTGCCCTACTGGGGCCGCGCCGCCGAACTGCTGCACTCACTCCTGGCGATCGCCCTGCTGCCGCTGACCCTCTGGGTGTTCGGCGCCTTCGCCGCCCTGCGCGCGTTCAACGGCTGACCGTCGGCCGGCCCGCCGGCCACCGCCTGACGCCCGCCGGCCCACCGCCGACCAGGGAAAGACACCGGAAGGTACCCGATCCAATGCAGTCCAAGCGCGACCAGGTCCAGGCACACACCTTCATCATGGGCCGACTCACCTCCGGCATGCTGCTCGCCGATCCCGACGCCCCGGAGAGCCCGTTGGCCCGGACCACCCGGGGCGTGTTCATCGGGTGCCTCATCGGGGTCCTCGTCGCGGCCGGCGCCTTCGTGTACGGGCTGGTCTCGCCCGGCGGCAACACCTCCTGGAAGACCTCCGGCGGCCTGATCGTCAACCGGGACACCGGCGCCCGCTACCTCTACATCGACGGCCGCCTCAGACCCGTGCGCAACTACGCCTCGGCCCTGCTGATCGGCGGCGGCGGCCTGACGAGCACCGACGTGCGCACCGCCTCGCTGCGGGGCACCCCCGTCGGCGCCCCGGTGGGCATCCCGGGGGCCCCCGACTCCGTACCGGCGGCAAGCGACCTGGACGACGGCGCCTGGCAGGTCTGCTCCACCGTCGGCCGGGCCGAGGACACGACCGGCACCACCACCGCGGTCACCGCCCTGGTGGCCGGCGCCCCCACGCAGGGGCAGGCCGTGGCCGCCGACCAGGGCCTCCTGGTGACGGGCCCCGACCAGGTGTCGTACTTGGTCTGGCAGGGTTCCCGGCTCCGGCTGGACAAGGACTCCGGCGCCGCCGTCTCGCTCGGCTACGGCTCCCTGACACCGCGCCCGGTGTCCGCGGCCTTCCTCGACGCCCTCGCCCCCGGCCCCGTCCTGGCCTCGCCCGCCGTGCCGGGCCGCGGCGGCGCCGGCCCGGCACTGGGGGGCGCCAGGAGCACGGTGGGGCAGGTGTTCGCGGTACGTGTGCCGGGCTCGGCCGCGCAGTACTACCTGCTCCGGCAGGAGGGCCTCGTGCCGCTCACCGCGACCGGTGTCGCCCTCGTGCTCGGCGACCCGGCCACCCGTGCGAAGGCGTACGGCGGCAAGGCCCCCACCGCCCTCGAACTCGGCGCAGACCTGCTCAGGACGCATCTGGCCGGCGGCAAGAGCGTGGCAGCCTCCCTGGCCACGCTGCCCGACTCCCCGCCCCGCGCGGTCGGCGTCGCCGACGACATGGCCGCCTGCGCCCAGGTGCAGCCCGGCGAAGACCACACCCGGATCACCTCGGTGCTGGTGCCGCGCAGCGCGCTGGCCCCCGTCACCCAGGCGGCGGCGGGGGAGTCGGCGGCGGCCTGCCTGGCGGTGGACGAGGTGGTGGTCCGGCCCGGCCGCGGCGCGCTGGTGAGGGTGCTCGGCGCGGGCGGGGCGACGGTGGGCGACACCACCTACCTCGTGGCCGACAACGGCGTGAAGTACCGGGTGCCGTCCGCGGACGCGCTGAAGGCGCTTGGGTACGGCGAGGACGACGTGGTGGCGCTGCCGTCACCACTGCTGTCGATGCTTGGCTCGGGACCGGACCTGGACCCGGTCGCCGCCGCGGGCGACGGCACCGCCCTGAGCACTGCTCCCAACTGCGCGCAGGATGACAGAAGTTCCGCCGTGCGATCCGGTTCCTCGGGTGCGTCTGCGACTGAGTGAGGATCAGGCCGCTTGGCCTGATCGCTACGTTCAGATGACCAAGTGGCCCTCTGATACGTCTTCTTGACGTTACGTCAGTTCATCAGCTCAAAGCTCAAGTTCTGCTCAGAAGTGGCGCATCGTCAGGGGTTTGATCTTTACGATCCACACGAAAGCTTCGCAGGACCTTCATCGATCTCCCGACTCAAGGACGGCAGCCCATGGCCGGTGGCGGACAGCAGTCAAGCGCGCAGGCGACGACGAACGGGATTCGTGCTCTGGAGGCGGCCCTGGAGGGTGTCGCGCGATCCCGTCGGGACGTGGACGACACCCGGGGGAACCTCGCCCGCGGCTATCAGGGCAGTGATGGTGCGCAGTTCGGGGTGCTGCTGACCAAGTGGGACGAGCAGTGCTCCGTGATCCAGAAGAACCTGGGGGAGATGATCCAGGCGCTGCAGACCAGCCTGGTCGAGCACGGCAAGACGCAGACGGCGTCGACCGACGCCATCCAGCAGGCGTCCCACGCGTCCGACGCGGTGTTCCAGACGCTCACCGGTTCCTGATCCGGCGCAGGCGTCTTCCCCTCCGCATCCCGACGACGAGACGAGAACTCTGATGTCCGAGAACCTCACCGACGGATACATCCACGTCGACTACGCGCACGTGCAGAACGCCGCGGACGACATGGTGCAGCAGACCAAGGCGATCGCCACCACACTGGCTTCGCTGGAGGCGGAGCTCATGGAGCTGAAGAAGACCTGGTACGGCGCGGACGCCGAGGTCTACCGGCAGAAGCAGGCCGCTTGGGAGCAGGCGGTCACCAACATGGAGAGGCTGCTCACTTCGCACGCCGGGCTGCTCAACGACATCCACGGCGGCTACAAGTACAGCGAGAACTCCCTCTCCCAGATGTGGTCCGACATCGCCATCGGCCGCTGAACACCCGTCAGGAGACTGAGCGATGGCCGACCTGACGCATCTGAACGCTGAGGAGCTCCAGACATTCCTCACGACCGAGGTGGCCGAGTTCGTCAGGGAACTGAAGGCCATCCGCAACGACCGGTCCGACGGAGCCCGGGCGCTGCGGACCCTGACCGAGGGCTACACCACGGCCGACACCCTGGACCAGAACCAGGTCCTGGCCATCGGCGCCCTGGCGGCCGACGAAACCGTGCACGGCAAGAGCCTCGTGGAGGCCGTCACCGGCTCGGCGCAGGCGATCGACGACATCCTGAAGGCGCAGCAGGCCCTGTTCAAGGACATCAAGAGCGACCTGCAGACGACCATCAAGACCCTGCTGGCGAACCAGGGCGACAGCCTGGCCGCCATCGACGGCGAGAAGCTGCTCGAGATCTTCGCCGACGTGGACAGCGACCTCAGCGGCGAGGACGGGTCGAGGAAATGACGGCCCACGGCTGATCCCCACGGCCGACCGTCCGGGCCGGGGCCTTGGCCTCTCTCGCATTGAGCAACTCCCTTCTCCCTCCAGCCCTTTCCTCCCTACTTCGCGGAGTGCACCTCTGTGGCCGATACGCAGGACCTCGAAGACTGGCAAAGGGCCGTACGGCTCTTCACCGGCTATCCGATGCCCGCACGGGACACGCTTTTCGAGAAGCTGAAGAGCCCGGAGGGAGTTCCTCTCTTCAGCCATCGGACGGAAAGCCTGACCATACGGCCGGTGGACCCCCTCGACGCCGCGGCCGCCCAGGGCCGGCACGTGAAGGGCGACTACGACTACAGCATCGTCTTCTACACGGCCGGCGGGGACGGGGCGCACAAGAAGGTCAGGATGAAGCGGGTGGGCATCTCGCTGCTCGGCGCGCTCAACGGCAGTGACGGCCGGCCGGTCCTGTGGGGGCCCGGAAACGTGCCGACCGCGGAGTCCGCCGGTGCGGATTCGACGGCGCTGATCCAGTACGTCTTCGGGGCCAGGACGGCACTCGACGCGCTGGTCGAGGATCACAGCACCAGGGACCTGTCCTTCGCGGGGAAGACCGTGACGAACGGCAACGCCGTCAGTCTCAGCACCTTCACGCGCACGGCCGAGGCGGTGGACCGGACGAAGAAGTTCTTCGCCGACCGGGCCGACGTGCTGGCGCAGTGGGAGAAGGGCCTGGGCGAGGAGCAGGCCTCCTGGCGGGGGCAGGCGGCCGGGGTCTTCCGCCAGCTGGTCAAGCAGCTGCACTTGAACTACGCCGACTACGTCGACCAGCTCGGAGGCAAGGACTACGCGGGCAAGAACACCACGGTCGACGCCGCCTACACCCCCCGCTCCAACGTCGGCGACGCGGTGGCGGGGGCGCAGCTCAGCCTGGTCCGCAACGCGAAGGGTCTGCGGAAGAAGTGGAAGGAGTGGGAGCGCAGCGGCGCCCACGACCCGCACTACGAGGTGGTGCGGCTCCTGCAGGACCTGTGGGACTGGCTGGTCGACAACAACATCACCCAGGTCCAGAAGGTGGTGACCACAAACCGCCCCAGCCTCTACCGGCAGCCGTTGAAGGGCGCGGTCATCGACTACTACACCTCCTCCGCCTTCCGTCAGGTGCATCCCCAGTACGGGGACCTCACGACGGACGCGGCGTGGAAGGCGGTCGGTGAGGCGGCGGTCGCGAAGTGGCAGGCGGCCGCCGACGACGTGCTCGTCCCGGTGGCCCGCCAAGCGCTGTCGAACCTCAACAACAGCTGGGCCGACGTCCTGACGGCCTTCGAGGAGCCGCTGGCGAGCAAGTACACCAGCACCCTGACCGAGAAGTGGCAGCAGGAGGAGGCGGAAGTCAGCAAGGAGGCGGCCGAGAAGACCGGTGACGGCATCGCGGAAGCCCTCGACAAGGTGGGCGAAGGCCTCAACGACATGAGCGGCGGGCTGGGCGCGACCTTCTCCGACCTCAACGACGCGCTCGGCGGCATCGGCGAGGGGATGAGCGAGTTCGGCGCGGGCCTGAACGACACCCTGGGCACCGATGCCACGACCACGGACACCACCGGCCTGAACGGCTGGTCGACCACCGACACCACCGGCCTCAGCGACTGGCCGACCACGGACACCACCGGTCTGAACGACTGGTCGACGACCGACACGTCCGGCTACGACGGCGTGTTCGCCCCCGGCGACACCACCGACACCGCGCGTACCGGCGGAACCACCGACTTCTCCAACGTGATCGACGACTGGCAGTCCACCACGACCGACACCAGCCTGAACCCGGACGTGGACAGCGCGGTCAGCAGCCTGCGGAACCCCGACGGCGGCACCACCACCCTCAATGCCGACGGGTCACTGACCACCGCGTACCCCGACGGCGGCCTGAGCGTGTTCAATCCCGCGACCGGCATGCTCACCACGACCGCCTCGGACGGCAAGTCGACCAGCGAGAAGCTCACCACGGGCACGGCGGTCACCGACGAGGACGGCGGCACGACGACCCTCAACCCGGACGGGACGCTCACCACCACATACCCGGACGGCACCAGCACGGTGATCGATCCCTCGACCGGGGGTGTGACGACAACCCGGCCCGACGGCACGGTGATCACCACCCAGCTCAACCCGTCGTCGGACACGATCGCCAACGCCGACGGCGGCACCACCACCCTGGGGCCCGACGGCTCGCTGGCCACCACCCATCCCGACGGCAGCGTCGAGACGTACGACCCCGACACCGGCACGGTCACCACGACGACACCGGACGGGAAGACCAGCAGCGAGGACCTGAACCCCGGCGCCTCGTACACCAACGCGGACGGCAGCACGACCTCCCTGAACCCCGACGGGTCGCTCACCACGAGGTACCCGGACGGCACCGTCCAGTCCATCGGCGCCGACGGCACGGTGACGACCACTCAGCCCGACGGCACGGTCACCACCACCCAGCTGAACCCGTCGACGAACACGGGCGGCACGGGCGTCGCGGACGACAGCAGCACCGGCGCGTTCGACTCCGACGGGTCCACGACGACCACGCAGACCGACGACCTGACGCCCGGCAGTTTTTTCACCGACGGCGGGGGCGGGACCTCCGTCGGCGACAGCTCGACCACCGCCTTCACGTCGCCCCTCTCCGATCTCGCGGACCTGTTCTCGTCCCCGCAAGGTTCGACGGACGACTCGTCGGGTGGCGCGGCCTGGGGCTCGTCCGGTGACTCGGGCGGCGCGGACGACAGTTCGTACGAGGAGTACGACAGCACCCCGTACGAGGGAGGCTCGCTCGGCGCGCCCGCCGACGAGGCGTCCTCCGCCACCTCGGCGACGGGCATGCAGGGCGACGACGGCACGCCGCTGAACAGCGCGTCGGCGCTCAACGCCATGGGCGGCTCGGCCCCCATGGCCCCCATGGGCGGTATGGGTGGCATGGGGGGCATGGGCGGCAGCGGCTCGGGACAGTCCAACGCCGAACGGGTCCGCAACGTCCTGACCGACAGCGACGGCGCCGCCGTACGACGCCGGTCCAGGGCGCGCGCAGCGGGGGCGGACGAGGAGGACGAGGACGTGATCCTCACCCGGCGCGGAGTGCCCACGGCAGGCTCCTCGCCGTATCTCCCGATGGGCGGAGCCGGCGGCCAGGGCGGTCTGTCCACCGAGAGCGGCGACCGCGACCGGTCCAGCTGGCTGACGGAGGACGAGGACGTGTGGGGCACGGACGAAGGAGGAGCTCCGGCGGTGATCGGACGATGAACACGCGCAACGGAACCGCTCCGGAAGGCCGACGCGCCGGCACGGCCGGGCCCGAGGAGACGGCGGCCACCCAGGCGTCGGTCGAGCAGAGACTGGCGGACGCGATGGCCGAACTGGAAGCGGTCCAGACGGCGGTGGCCCGGGCGGAGTCGGAACTGCGCCGCGCCTCCGTCACCGTACGCTCCAAGGACCGGGCGGTGGAGGCCACCGTCGGGCACCAGGGCGAGCTGACCGCGCTCAGGTTCCTGGACGGCAAGTACCGCACCATGGCGGCCGGCGAACTCGCCGCCAGTGTGCTGGAGGCGACGGAACGCGCCCGGACGCAGATGTCCCGGCAGGTGATGGAGACGTTCCGGCCCTTTACCCAACCCAGCTCCTCCGTACCTGAGTTGACGGGCGTGGACGTCGACTGGGCCGAGATCTTCGGATCCGACGTGCTGGAGGAGCCGTATCCCGCCCAGGCCCGCAGGACACGCGACCGGTTGCACGACGAGATCAACGACGACGCCGAGGACGAGGACCGCCATGTCTGACAGCAGCAACTCCTACACAGCCAACGCGTTCCAGGTGCAGGTCAGCGCCGAGGCCATCGACCAGATCAGCCTCGCCGCACGGAGGATCCTGCTGAACTTCGCAGGCGATGTGAGCGGAACCCGTAGTTGGCCCGGGGTCGACGACAGCTTCTGCAAATCTGCCGGCCCGCAGGAGAAGAAGGAGACCGAGACGGTGAGCAGCACAACGCAGACGCTGTCGGAGGCGATCGTGGCCGTCGCGACGGGCACCAACAACAACGCGCAGAACATCCTGAAGACCCAGGCCACCCATCTGGAGGCCATCCAGGCGGCGGGCAACGCGAGCACGGCCAACAGCGGCAGGCACTGACCCCACCATGGCGATCGAGGCTTCGAAGTCCGTCAACAACATGCTGTTCGTCCTGATCGGCGAGCGGCTCATCCAGGCGAACGAGGACCTGGCACGCCGCAGCCACGGCCCCTACCGGCGGCTGGCCCAGGACCTGCGTGACCTGTCGGACGCCATCGAGGACTCGATCGTCACCGCCAGCAAGGGCCTGCCGCCCCAGGTCGGCAACGACTACCGGCGTGCCATGGGCCTGCTCGTGAACGACGGCGGCACGAACTACCTGAAGCAGTTCGCGCAGCAGGTGGACGAGATCGCCCACGGACGGGTGAAGACCTCGTGGAACATCACGGAGTCCAAGTGGCAGATCATCGCCGAAGTCATCCGGCTGATGGTCGAGTTGCTGGTCATCCTGGCGCTGTCGGTCTTCAGCGGCGGCGCGAGCGCGGGCAAGGTCGCCGTCGCCAAGGCGCGCAGCCGGGTCGTGGTGCTGACCGTCCTGGACACACTGATCAAGAGGACGCACCTCCTGCCGATCATCGGGCAGGCCTTCGATGAGGCGCTCCAGGCATTCATCGTGCGGCTGAGCCTGATCGCGTTCACCTCTGGCGAGGGCAGCTTCGACAACTTCGACTGGGGCGCGCTGGGAAAGGAGGCCCTCTTCGGCGCGCTGGCCGGGGGGTTCATGGGCGCCTACACCGGCGCCGGCTCCAAGATCGGCAACTCCGTCAAGCAGGCCGTCCGGCAGACCCCGGTGACCAAGAACGTCGCCGAGGACGTCACCTCCAAGGTCGGCAAGACGGCTGCCCGGCCCGACGCCGGGAACCTGCCGCTGGCGGAAAAGGGCGTACGCACGGTGCCCCGGACCACCAACCGCTTCGTCGCCGAGGGCGGTTCGGAGGCGCTGGCCGAGGTCGTCGGCGGCGGCCTCACCACCGGGAACTGGGCGACCAGCTGGGACTCCTTCCTGGGCGCCGGCATCAGCGGCAACACCAACCAATGGCTCGCCGGCGGCGCCCAGAGCACCGGACTGGCCATCAACAGGGCCATGTTCACCACACCGCCCGCCACGGCCGACTCCCAGGAGACCGCACTCGCTCCCGAGGACGACACCGACGGCTCCCGTACACCGGTCACCACGACGAGCACGGACCCTGACACCAAAGACGCCGCCGAGGGCGGGACCGCCACGGCATGGCCGACGCGGACGAGCACGGTGGGCGGCTCGGATGCGGGGAGTTTTGACACCGACTTTTCGGATGTCGGGGTGTCGGGGTCGGTCGGCGGTTCGACGGGTTCGGCGGGTTCGACGGGTTCGACGGGTTCGACGGGCAAGACGGGTGTGGCGGGTTCGGCGGGCTCGACCGGTTCGACGGGTGTGGCGGGTTCGAGGGGCTCGACCGGATCGACCAGTGGGAACGATGCGGCCGGTTCGACTGGTTCCACCGGTTCGACCGGTTCGACCGGTTCGGCTGGTTCCACCGGCGCGGCGGGTCCCACCGGCTCAACCTCTTCGCAGGGCACCGGTGTTCCTCAGTCCACCGCCCCGGTGCCCACGACCGTGGACGCCGATCCGTCGTCGTCCGGTGCGGAGAGCGCCGACGCCATGTCCGATGAGCCCTCCTCGGCGGGATCGACCACGCAGCCGCCGACGGTGAGCACAGGCAGCAGCGCACCTGGCACTGCCGCCGACCGGAGCGGCCCCGCGTCCGATGACACCGAATACGTCGGCCCCCAGGATGCTGACAGGAGCGGCGACGCGACCCAGGACACCGGTGTGCCCCAGACATCGCCCGTCGCGGCCAACGGTGCCGCCGCCCAGCCAGCCACGGGCACGGCGGCGCCGCGCGGTTCGGCCGTACCGTCGTCCGCGGTACCGTCGTCCGCGGTACCGGCATCTGCTGCATCGTCGTCCGCCGCATCGTCGTCTGCCGCACCGGGGTCGTCTGCCCAGGCCTCGTCGGACAGTCCGTCCCGGCCCGCCCGGGGCACTTCGGCTGATCCGGCGGTGGACGAGGAGCGTTCGCGGACGGGCGAGGGGACGCCGGACGAGCAGCCCGCGCTGTCGGTGCAGACGGTGGACGGGACGTCCGAGGGCGCGCTCCCCGGCGCGACAGCGTCCCCTGCTCCCGCGGCTCAACCCGTTGCCCCGGCCTCCGCGCCGACCCGCCCGGTGGATCAACCCACGGCCGCCCCCGGCCGTACAGCCGCCGAGTCCGAGGGCGGCAGGACCGGGAAGACGACGAGTGATGAGCGAGAGCCGGATTCGGAACTGGAGCCCGACCACGACGGGGAGCCGTCGCGGTTCACGCCGGCGTTCGCCACGGAGTCCGGCCCCGAGCCGGACGCGGCGCACGAGGACACCGGGTCGCCCGTGCGGCGTGGCGTCGACGCGGACGTCGAGGGACCAGGGGCGGTCGCGCAGAGCGGGGTGACGACGACCGGCGCGGAGCGGGTCTGGCAGACCGTGCCGAGGCAGACCAGGTCCGACGAGGGGGCGCCCGACGTGAAGCGGCCACGGCTGGGGGACGGGCCGGACGCGCGCCGCGAGGAGGAGGCGCGGGCCGAGGCCGCCTCGGAGCCGGGAGCCACGTGGTGGGGGTCGGAGTTGCCGGAGCCCGACGCGTCGGGGTTCGCGGGAGCGGTGGAGATCGCCCGTGGTGGGGTGAGCCCTCGGGCGGTGGAGCCGGATGCCCTGCTTGACTTCATGGGCGTGCTCTCCGTGCGGAATTTCGAAGCGCGGCGGTACCAGCTGCCCACCGGGGAGTTCGGCACCCGCGTGGTGGTCCGCGTGTTCTTCGAGGAGGGCGCCCCGGAAGGGGGCGTGCCCGTCAGCGGCGAACAGTTGCGCGAGCTGGCTGAGCGTGCTCAGGACGGTGTCAACGAGTGGTACAACCGGGGCTCCCGTCTTCCCGACGGTGACCTGTTCCGGCTCGATCTGCAGTTCGTGCGCCAGCCTGACGCCGCTCATCACATCGTCACGGTGCATGCCGAAATCGAGCGGGTGAACCACCTCAACTGGGGGCTCGACACCGAGCCCGACATCCTGGCTCATGAGGTGGGGCACCTGTTGGGGCTGGATGATGAGTATCGGGAGGGCCTCTTCTTCGGCAGGCGCCCGGTGTACCAGGACGGGGCCCTGATGGACGGTCCCTCACCCCTGGACGGCAGGGGACGCCCGGATGTGGACATGGACCACTCCGCTGAGGACCCGGACAGCGGTCTGATTGCGGGTCGGTGGTGGATTCCGCCTCGTCATCTGCGGCAGATCGGTGCGGCGATCGAGGGGGCGTTGGGCACGGCGCGTCTGCGGGGTGAGGGCGAGGCGGTCGTGTCCAGCGCGGACACGGTTCTGCCTCGTGCGGACGGGTTGCCGACGCGTGCTCACTTCTCTCTGGACACGCGGCGGGCTGTGTTGTATGGGGAGTTGGGGTCAGGGGTTGGTGGTCTTCTGGCGCCGCGTGGGTTGTCGTCTCGTGTGCGGCCGGTGGTGTTGGAGGGGTCGGTCAACGCGAACGGGACTTACCGTGCCGAGTACGTCGGTGCGGGCGGTGCGGGCGGTGTGAGTGGGCGGTCGGGTTCGAAGACGCTGTCGCATCCGGTTGCGGGTGATCTGCATGTCGGTGAGCGTCCTTCGGCGCGGGGGCTGGTGATGTTCCCGGCGTACTGGACCGAGGACGATGCGGTGTATGCGGCGGAGCAGGCGTATCTGCAGGCGTTGCGGGTGGGGTCGGTCGTTGCGGTGCCGGGGCGGTCGGGGGCGTTCACGTGGGTGGGTGAGTACGGTGGGGTGCGGATCGAGGGGGAGTTGGCGCAGGGTTCGTTCACCGGGTTCCGGCCCTCCGAGGACCAGCCGGACACGCCTGCCCCCGCGTACGTACCGCCGCCGAGGTCGATGGCTCCCAGGTCGGGTCCGGCCATCGGGCGGCGGGTCGAGGATGTGGCCCGGTACGGCGACCGCCGTACCCGCAGCGGGGCCCACCACGAGCCGGACCAGGACGCGCTGGATCAGGAGGAGTTCTACGGCCTTCGGATCGAACGCGGTGAGCAGTTCGACAACGGCACCTACCAGGCCACGGTCTGGTTCCTCGACCCGGCGCTGCACCCGCACAACCCGCTGACGGAGTTTCCGTCCCGCTGGCGACTGCACCGGGACGGGGACGGGCATGTCATGTTCCCGCACACCTGGTCGGCACTGGAGGTGCTGGACGCCGTCGAGCAGGCGCACGCCTCAAGCATGGCCGTGCGGTTGGACGGCCGCACTTATCACTGGGTCGGCGAGGTATCGGGTGTCCGTATCGAGGGCCTGGTCCGGGACGGTGAGCACGTCGCCTACCGGCCCACCTCGACGCAGCCCCACCTGCGATGGCCGGCGCAGGAGCCGATTGGCGGGACGGGCGCCGTACCGGCGAGCTTCACGCGTGACGGACAGACCTTCGGTTACGACGTCCGGCAAGTGCTGTTCGCAGGCGGGCAGCGGGGTCTCGACCTCACGGCCCGGATCCATCTGGCCACTGCCCCAGACACCGACGCCTCGGACGTCGACGACCTCTCAGCACGTCTGCGGGCGGCGGTGGCCGACGCGTACGGTCCCGTCGTCCGCGCGGACGGGGCACCGCTGGTGCGCCTGTCACTGGCCTTCACCGACAACCCCGAGGCGGCGCACCGGACCTTCTCGGTTCGGCAGTTGAGCGACGGGGAGATCGTGAACGCCCTGCCGGGGCTCCTGGGTGTGCGGCCGGACGCCGGTGAACTCAGGGCCCTCGCCCAGGCGGTGGGTGGTGCGGTTCCAGCAGCCGACGTATGGATGCCGCCCAGCGGCACCGATCCCACGCGGGGTCGGGCGGCCATCGAGCATGCCCTCGCCCTCGCTGACCCGCTCGGCCAGCCGACCACTCTGCGGGAACCCGACCCCTCCGACACCGGACGCTCCGGCCCCGCTGCCGTCACCGGCATGGAGAGGCTCGACGGCGAGGTGGCAGCGGCATTCGCCCCCGATGCGCCGCGCAACGGGTATGCGGAGGGCACGTTTCCCGCCGGCTGGACCATCCAGGACATACGTTTCGCCGCGTACCAGGTCACGCACGACCCGCTGAGCACGAGACGGAACTCCGAGGGCCCCGGTGCGACGACCATGCGTGGTGAGTTCGCCGGGACCGTCCTGGAAGTGACGCTCGAGCACGGCCTGATCGTCGACGTGAGCCCGGCTTCCGCGACCGCGGGGAGACTGAGGACAACTGCTGACTTCAGTGAGGAGAACGAGGACAGCGAAGAGCGGAACGGCACCGCGGCTGACGGCGGGCAGTCGCCGGACGACACGTCGTTCTTCACCGAGGACGAGACTGCTTTCCTGATGGGAGAGTTCCTCCAGGGGCCTCCCGGGGCCGCCGCTTCCACCGGCGGACGGCGGGTCTGGCAGGCCGCGCCGAGGCCGACCGGGACCAGGGACCCCGGGGCGGATCGGTCCGGTGCGACAGACGGAGGCGACGTCGACGAGTTCTCCGCGAACGAGACCGCCACGGCTGACATGGCGCCTGCGGTGAACTACCCCACGGTGACGGGCCCTCGCGTTCCCACGCCCGGGGAAGGCCGGCTGGAGACGGACGACGCGCTGCCGGCGGACGGGACGGACGCGCCGGGTCCGTCGCTGTCCGAGGCGGCGGGTGACGGTCCTGCTGGGGGTCGGGAGGCCCGGGGTGGAGTCTTCCCGGCCGACTGGAGTGTTCATCTGCGTGGTGTCCACGATGTGCCGACCCCGGAGACCCTGCAGACCGATGTGCATCAGTTGCGGGAGATGCTCGGCGAGGTCTCCGTTGTGGCTGACACGGTCGGTGTCGCCCTGTCCACGCTGAGGACTCTGCGGATCGCCGCGGTCAATCCGCACTTCACTGTGGCCATCCGCGTGTTCTGGGGTGCTCGGGGCGTCGAGGAGGGATTGGTCGGTGAGGAGCTTCGGAAATGGGTGGACGCGCGGGCCCGTGAGAGCCAGGTCCGTCTCAAGGAGGACGTCGCGCTGCTGCGGGACCGGTTGGGCTGGGAGGAAACAACCAGGAGGATCGGCGTATCGCGTGCGAGGGCCTCTGTCTACATGAGTGATGGAGCCCCGTCGCTCACGACGGCTGCCCGGATCATCGAGCAGGCGGAGCGTCTGCGAGCGGAACCGCCGGGTGGGCTCGTGTTGGAGGAGTTGGATGAGGAGGCTTTGGACGATCTGGGGTCGTTGTTGTCCGAGGCGGTTGGTGGTGGGGGTGATGTGGTGATGGGGGAGGGCCTGGGTGGGCTCGTGTTGGAGGAGTTGGATGAGGAGGCTTTGGACGATCTGGGGTCGTTGCTGTCCGAGGCGGTCGGTGGCCGGGGCGATGTGGTGATGGGGGAGGGGCCGGGCGGCGGTGACGTTCGAGTGGCGGGTGTCGGCGATGTGCCGACTCGGGAGAGCCTTCAGACGGATGTGGATCGGCTGCGGGAGGCGCTGGGTAGCGACACCGCCGTGGCTGCCACGCTCGGTATCGGCCGGCAGACGTTGATCAATCTGCGGAACGCCGCGGTCAAACCGCACTTCGATGTGGCTTTCCGGGTGTTCTGGGGTGCTCGGGGCGTCGAGCAGGGGTTGGTCGGTGAGGAGCTTCTGGAGTGGGTGGACACGCGGGTCGCTGAGAGTCAGGCCCGTCTGAGCGAGGACGTGGCGCTGCTGCGGGACCGGTTGGGGTGGCGCGAGGCAGCGGTGAGGATCGGCGTCCAACGCCAGACGATGCACTTGTACCTGGACGGACGCACGCCGAGTCTGCAGGCGAGCGTCAGGATCATGGAGGAAGCGGAGCGCCTGCGGCGGCACGACCGGGTCGAGGCGGATCCCGAGGCGGATCCGGGGGCGGTTGATGTGGCGCCGTCCGTGGTGTCCGGTGCGCCCGGGCCGGTTGGTTCAGCCGGGTCTTCGGCGGGTGGTGGGGGCAGCGCTGCCGCTGGGAGTGTGCGGGGTGTGGCCCGACAGGCCGCACTCAGGTCAGGCGGGGCGCAGGAGGGCGAGCCCGAGACGAAGCGGCCGCGGCTGTGGGACAGGCCGGACGTCGAGGGGCCGTCCGACGTGCGCGGCGCGGTCGACGTCCAGGCCGGGGGAGGTGAGGCGTCTGCGGCAGGGGCTGTTTCGGAGCCCGGTGCCGGGTGGCTGGGTCTGGGGCTGCCGGAACTTGACGGCACGGAGTTCGCGGGTGCGCAGGAGACCGCCCGTGGTGAGGTGAGCCCTAGGGCGGTGGAGCCGGATTCCCTGCAGGACTTCATGGGCGCGCTCTCCGTACGGAACTTCGAGGCGCGGCGGTACCGCCTGCCGACGGGGGAGTTCGGCACCCGCGCGGTGATCCGCGTACATTTCCGGCCCGGGGATCCGGCGGACGGGGAGCCGGTCGGTGCGGAACAGTTGCGCGAGCTGGCCGTGCGTGCGCAGGAGGCGGTCGCCGACCGGTACAACCTCGGCTCCCGTCTTCCCAACGGTGACCTGTTCCGGCTCGACCTGGAGTTCGTGCCGGATGACGCCGACGCCCACCATGTCGTCACCGTGCATACCGAATTCGAGCGGGTGAACCACGAGAACTGGTCGGTCGGCACCGAGCCCGTCGTACTGGCCCATGAGGTGGGACATCTGTTCGGCCTGGAGGACGAGTACCGGGAGGGCACCGACTTCGGCAGGCGCCCGGTGTACCAGGACGGGGCCCTGATGGACGGTCCCTCACTCCTGGACGGCAGGGGACGCCCGGATGTGGACATGGAGCACTCCGCTCTCGGTAGCGACCGGGTTCCGGGTCGGTGGTGGATTCCGCCTCGTCACCTGCGGCAGATCGGTGCGGCGATCGAGGGGGCGTTGGGCACGGCGCGTCTGCGGGGTGAGGGCGAGGCGGTCGTGTCCAGCGCGGACAGGGTTCTGCCTCGTGCGGACGGGTTGCCGACGCGTGCTCACTTCTCTCTGGACACCCGGCGGGCTGTGTTGTACGGGGAGTCGGGGTCAGGGGTTGGTGGTCTTCTGGCGCCGCGTGGGTTGTCGTCTCGTGTGCGGCCGGTGGTGTTGGAGGGGTCGGTCAACGCGAACGGGACTTACCGTGCCGAGTACATCGGTGCGGGCGGTGCGGGCGGTGCGGGCGGTGCGGGCGGTGCGGGCGGTGCGGGCGGTGCGGGCGGTGCGGGTGGGCGTCTGGGTTCGGAGACGTTGTGGCATCCGGTTGCGGGTGATCTGCATGTCGGTGAGCGTGCGTCGGCGCGGGGGTTGGTGATGTTCCCGGCGTACTGGACCGAGGACGATGCGGTGTATGCGGCGGAGCAGGCGTATCTGCAGGCGTTGCGGGCGGACGCAGTGGTTCGAGTCGCGGGGCGGAGCGGGACCTACTCCTGGGTAGGCGAGTACGCAGGGGTGCGCATCGAGGGGGAGTTGGCGCAGGGTTCGTTCACCGGGTTCCGGCCCTCCGACGACCAGCCGGACACGCCTGCTCCGGCGTACGTACCGCCGCCGCCGGAGGTCTCCCGTCCGCGATCGGGCCCGGCCATCGGGCGGCGGGTCGAGGACGTGGCCCGGTACGGCGACCGCCGTACCCGCACCGGGGCCCACCACGAGCCGGACCAGGTCGCGCTGGATCAGGAGGAGTTCTACGGCCTGCGGATCGAACCCGGGGAGCAGTTCGACAACGGCACCTACCAGGCCACGGTCTGGTTCCTCGACCCGGCACTGCGCCCCGACGACCCCCTGGCGTACTTCCCCAGCCGCTGGCGACTGCACCAGGACGGGGAGGTGCATGTCATGTTCCCGAACCTATGGGACGCCCTCCATGTACTGGACGCCGTCGAGCAGGCGCACGCCTCGAGCATGGCCGTGCGGTTGGACGGCCGCACTTATCACTGGGTCGGCGAGGCAGCGGGTGTCCGTATCGAGGGCCTGGTCCGGGACGGTGAGCACGTCGCCTACCGGCCCACCTCGACGCAGCCCCACCTGCGATGGCCGGCGCAGGAGCCGATTGGCGGGACGGACGCCGTACCGGCGAGCTTTACCCGTGACGGACAGACCTTCGGCTACGACGTCCGGCAAGTGCTGTTCGCAGGAGGACAGCGGGGCCTCGATCTCACGGCCCGGATCCACCTGGCCGCTGCCCCAGGGACCGACGTCGCCGTGGTCAGAAACCTCTCAGCACGTCTGCGGGCGGCGGTGGCCGACGCGTACGGTCCCGTCGTCCGTGCGGACGGGGGGCCGCTGGTGCGCCTGTCACTGGCCTTCACCGACAACCCTCAGGCGGCGCACCAGGTGATCGACGTCGGGCCGAGCGCGCTGAGCGACCAGGCGATCTGGAACGGTCTCCAGGGGCTCCTGGGCGTGTGGCCGGAAACGGGGGAACTCGAAGCCCTGGCCCGGGTGGTGGGCGGTGCGGTTCCGGCGGCCGACGCATGGCTGCCGGCCGCAGATACGGACCCCATGCAGGGCCGGGCGGCCATCGAGCACGCCCTCGCCCTGGCTGACCCGCTCGGCCTGCCGACCACTCTGCGGGAACCTGATCCCTCCGACACCGGACGGTCCGGCCCCGCTGCCGTCACCGGCATGCGGGAGTGGCACGAGGAACTGACGACAGCCCTCGCCCCCGACGCCCCCCGCACCCAGCATCCGGAAGGCACCTTCCCCGCCGGATGGTCCCGAGAGGACCTCCGCTTCGCCGCCTATCAGGTGGACCAGAACTCGCTGCACACCACGCCGGATCCCGAGAACTCCGATCTTGAGACCGTGCAGGGCGAGTTCGCCGGAGTCGCTCTGCACGTGACGCTCGAGGACGGACTGATCGTCGACGTGCACCCGGCGTCCGTGACGGCAGAGAGCCTCCGAGCGGGCGAATCCTCTGAACTCCCCGGCACGCACGGTCGCGACACCGCCGACACCGGTGATCCGGACACGCCACGCACCATGACGCTGTGGACGGCCGCGTCGCCTGCCGCGCGTCGCAGAACCCGCTCCGCCGACATCCTCCCGGGGGCCGGCTCGGCCGATCGGATCGCCGATGAGTCGGCCCGCGTCGAAGGCCGGGCCCTGCCCACGCCGAACGTGGACGACATCGACGTCCCGGGAGAGCGGCTGCTGCACACCCGGGTACTGCAGGAGGGCGAGGCCACCGCAGCATCTGACACGACGTCGGAGGCTGCGCCCGACAGCCGGGCCACGGCTCCGTCCGATGTGCTGTCAGCGCTCGACGGCACGGTGTTCGAGGGCGCGGAGGAGGTCGCCCGTGTCGAGGTGCTGCCGCAGATGGTGCCGGAGGCTGCCCGGGCGGGCTTCATGACCGCACACGACGTGAGGAGGTACGAGGCGCGGCGGTACCGGTTGCCGGGAGGAGGGTTCGGCACCCGTGCCGTTGTTCGGGTGCATCTCGCCGCCATCGTCCCAGAAGACGGCACGCCCATTGCGGAGGAGCAACTGCGCGCGCTCGCCCGGCGCGCTCAGGAAGGTGCCGACCTTCACTACAACGGTGGCTCCCGGCTGCCCAACGGCGACCTGTTCCGGCTCGACCTGGAGTTCGTGCCGCATCCTGACACCGCTCATCACGTCGTCGCGGCGCATGCCGAATTCGACCGTGAGAACCACCTCAACTGGGCGCTCGGTACCGAGACCGAGGTCCTGGCTCATGAGGTGGGGCACCTGCTGGGGCTGGCCGACGAGTACCGGGAGGGCGTCCGATTCGGCCGGCGTCCGGTGTACCAGGACGGGGCCCTGATGGACGGTCCATCACCCTTGGACGGCAGAGGGCGCCCGGATGTGGACATGGACCACCCCGACAGCGGTTGGGGCAGCGATCCGATTCGGGGTCGGTGGTGGATTCCGCCTCGTCATCTGCGGCAGATCGGTTCGGGGATCGAGGAGGCGCTGAGGGCCGCTGGTCCGCGGGATGACACCGCCACGGCCTTCTCCGCCGAGGAGCCCGGGTCGGACGGCTTGCCGGTGCGTGCGGAGTTCTCGCTGGAGACACGGCAGGCTGTGCTGTACGGGGAGCCCGGTTCGGGGGGCGGCGGTCATCTTCTCCCGAGTGGTATGTCGGCTCGTCCGCGGCCGGTGGTGCTGGAGGGGACGGAGAACCGTAACGGGACGTTCCGTGCCGAGTACGGTGAGTCCGACGGCGTGATCGCGCGGCTGGCGTCGGAGGACCTGTGGCTCCCGCGGGTCGGTGATCTGCACGTCGGTGAGCGGTCGGCGCGGGGGCTGATGATGTTCCCGGCGTACTGGACCGAGGACGATGCGGTGTACGCGGCGGAGCAGGCGTATCTACAGGCGCTTCGGATGGGGGCGGTTGTTCCGGTCGAGGGGCGCGGCGGGACCCATTCCTGGGTGGGTGAGTACGCGGGGGTGCGGATCGAGGGGAGGTTGAGGCAGGGGTCGTTCACCGAATTCCGGCCCTCCGACGACCAGCCGGACACACCGGCTCCCGCGTATGTGCCGTCGCCGCCGGAGGTCTCCCGCGCGCGGTCGGGTCCGGCGATCGGGCGGCGGGTCGAGGACGTGGCCCGGTACGGCGACCGCCGCACCCGCACCGGTGTCCATCATGCGCCGTCGCCGGACCAAGAGCGGTATCACGGCCTGCGGATCGGCCGGGGGACGCTGTTCGACAACGGTACCTACGAGGCCGACGTCTGGTTCCTGGACCCCGCTGTGCACCGCGGAGACCCGCTGACGATCTTTCCCAGCCGCTGGCGGCTGCACCGGGACGGGGACGGTCACACCATGTTCCCCGACAACTGGCCGGCCTTTCGGGTACTGGACGCCGTCGAGCGGGCCCACGCCGCGGCCGTCGCCACACGTGCGCACAGGCCGATGCCGGACGGCCGTACCTATCACTGGGTCGGCGAGGCGGCGGGTGTCCGTATCGAGGGCCTGGTCCGGGACGGCCAACATGTCGCGTACCGGCCCACCCGGATCCAGCCGTACCTCAGATGGCCCCGGGAGAGGCCGGTCGGTGAGATGGTCGCGGAACCGGCACGCTTCGCCCGCGAGGGGCGGACCTTCGGCTACGACGTCCGGCACGTGCTGTTCGCAGGCGGACAGCGGGGCCTTGTCCTCACCGCCCGGATCCATCTGGCCGTCGCCCCCGGTACTGATGTCGCCGTGGCCAGAAACCTGTCGGTGCGTCTGCGGGCGGCGGTGGCCGACGCGTACGGTCCCGTGGTCCGTGCGGACGGGGCGCCACTGGTGCGCCTGTCCCTGGTCTTCACCGAGAACCCGCGCACGGCTCACCAGAAGATCGACGTCGGGCCGGACGTGCTGAGCGCCCCGACGATCAGGGAAGGTCTGCCAAGGCTTTTGGGCGTGCGGCCGGACACGCGAGAGCTCGAAGCCCTGTCCCAGTTGGCGGGCGGCGTGCCTCCCGCGGCCGACGGATGGCGGCCGACCGGCGACATGGATCCCCTGCGGGGGCAGGCGGCCATCGAGCGGGCCCTCTCCCTTGCCAACCCGCTCGGCCTGCCGACCACCCTCAGGGAACCCGACCCCTCGGACACCGGAGCGTCGGACGTCCCTGTCGTCACCGGCATGCGGGAGGTGCACGACGAACTGACGGCCGGCCTCGCCCCCGACGCGCCGCGCACCCGCCACCCCGCGGGCGCCTTCCCCGCCGAATGGACCAGTGAGGACCTGCTTTTCGCCGCGTACTCGGTGAGTCTGCATCCGCTCCGCATCACGCACGACCCCGAGCGCCCCGGTTCGAAGAGCGTGTTCGCCAGGTTCCTGGGGACGGCGCTGGAGGTGACGATCGAGAACGGCAAGATCGTCGACATCCACCCAGCCGACCCGCTGCAGGACCACGACGTGTTCGCGCCGGGCGACTTGGGCGAGCCGAACGAGTTGCCTCCGGGCGGGAGTGACGAGTCCGATTCCGAATCGGACTTGAATCCCGAGTGGGTTGCAGAGTCCTCGTCGGATACGGACTCGGAGACCGGGACGGTTTATGGGCCGAGGCGGTCTTCGTCGGATGACTTGGAGTCGGATTCCTTGTCGGAGTCGGAGTCGGAGTCGGAGTCGGAGTCGGAGGCCGAGGCCGAGTACGATCCGAGGCTGTCCTCGTCGGATGACTTGGAGTCGGATTCCGGGTCGGAGTCGGATTTCGAGGGGTATCGCGAGCCGGTGGTGGATTCGGATTCCGATTCCTCGTCGGAGTCGGAGGCCGAGACCGAGTACGATCCGAGGCTGTCCTCGTCGGATGACTTGGAGTCGGATTCCGGGTCGGAGTCGGATTTCGAGGGGTATCGCGAGCCGGTGGTGGATT
>NZ_JBIAPU010000025.1:106414-164556 GCF_042888465.1 Streptomyces sp. NPDC002888
TTCGGATTCCGATTCCTCGTCGGAGTCGGAGGCCGAGACCGAGTACGATCCGAGGCTGTCCTCGTCGGACGACTCGGAGTCGGATTCCGGGTGGCCATCGGATTCCGAGGAGTATCCCGAGCCGACAGTGGATTCGGAGCTGTTCGGGGTGCTCGCCCCCGAGGCACCGCGCACCGACTATCCGGAAGGCGCCTTTCCCGCCGGGTGGACCCGCCGTGACCTGCGCTACGCCGCGGCCGTGGCGTTTCGAACCTTGCCGTCCCCCGTTCCTGACGGGACAACCGTGCACGGCAGGTTCGGCGACACGGACCTGTACATGACGATCGAGAACGGCCTCGTCGTCGACATCCATCCGACCCGCCCGCCGGCGGAACCCCTTGCTGCCGCCGATGACGGGTCGTCCGAACCATCCGAGCCGGACAGGTCGTCCGAACCGTCCCAGCCGTCCGAGCCATCCGAACCGTCCGACGAGGACGGCGCATCGGAAAGCGGCCGCCTGCCCGGTACGGAGGACGGCTCGCAAGCCGCACCCGAGTCCGAGTCCGCACCCGAGTCCGCACCCGAGTCCGAGTCCGCACCCGAGTCCGCCGAAGCTGCCGAAGCCGCCGAACGGGACCGCGTCTTCCCCCACATCGAGGCGGCGCTCGACGTCCACCGGCCGGCGCGCATCGACGCCTCGATGCCGTCGCCGTCCCTCTCGCCCGACGGCGGACAGGTGCGTTTCACCGACGGCAGTCGTCTGCCGGAGCACCTGACCGGATACGGCGCCGGCGCTGCCGGAGGGCGCAGCTACGGGCACAGCCAGGTCACCCTGCGCGGCGCCGACCTCGTCGTGCGGGAGGTCGGAGACCGGCTCGGCGGGCGGTACGGCGACCTGTCCGCCGTACCGGGGCTCGGCGAGGCGCTGGCCGATCTGCGTCGGGCGCTCGACACCACCCCGCAGGTCTTCCACGGCGACGGGTACGAGTCCCCGGCGTTCGGCGACGCCTCGACCGGCGTGACGCTGCGGGTGATGACGCGGCCGCTCGGCAACTGGGAGCGGTTCACCGACGTGCAGGACCATCCGGCCAAGGTGGACACGGGCCAGCGCAGCCAGACCGGTACGGGCACGGTCGGTACGGCGAGCGCCAGGCAAAGGGTCACGGCGGGCGTCTCCGCCGTACCGGCGGCGGGTCCGGCCGGGTTCGGCGGTGTCAGCGCGAGCGTGGGGGTGACCCGCTCGTATCAGTACGGCATGCAGGACCACACCCTCAGCCAGGTGGAGACCCGCATGGCGGAGGGCTCGCACCTGCACCTGGACGACCTGCACTATGAGGTGTTCGTCGGTGGAGAGGCCCGCCTCGGCGAGGTGGAGGGGTCCGCCGCCCCGGCAGTGACCGGCCCCTCTGCCGTCGCCGAGGCCACCTTCGGCTTCACGGTCCGCAACGGACTGGCGGTACGGCTGCCGGACAGTCTGACCTCGCCCCCGGGACCGGGCCGGGTCCCGGGCCGTATGACGCTCGACGCGCGGTCCGACTACCGGCTGGTGCACACCGAGGGCTACGGACCGGTCAGGCCGTTGCGGGACCGGCTCGTGGCGGAGCTGGGGGCCGGTCCCGGCAGCGCCGCCCACGCGTACCTCACCGCGTTCTTCAGCTCGGAGAACTTCCACCGGTCGGCGGACCGCCTGGCCAGGGGCGCGGTCACCACGGACGTGCTGTTCGACGACGACGGGACGCCGCTGGGAGCGTTCGTCGTGGAGCGGGTCGTGCCGGGCGAGGCCGAGCTGATCACCGAGAGCCGGGCCGCCGAGATGCGCAACACCGTGCAGCAGACGGCCGGCAACGAGCGGACCCTGTCCCGGACGTCTTCGCGGGGCATGACCGTCACCGGTGGGGCCGCGGTCGACCTCGGCCCCGTGGGTATGGCCACGGCCGGGCTTACCGCGGGCCGGGAACGCAGCGACATCGAGGGCAGCGGATTCGGCGGCTCGGGCAGCCGCAAGATCGTCGGCCGGGCCAAGAACGTCCCGACCGTGCTCTATCTGGTCCGCAAGACCGTCCAGGTGCGCAGGAGCGGCACGGACGACGTCCTCCGCTTCGACACCTGGAGCCTGGACCGGATGACGCACACCGAGGCCCGGCGCCTCGCCGGCTGGGACGACGGCACCACCCTGCGCGCGCGGAACGGCAACGCACCCCATGCCCCGGTCTATCTGACCGACGACCGCCCTACGGTGCTCGGGATGAGCAGGCCCGAGGCCTTCACCTACGACGACGGCGAGCCGGTGAGCGGCGGGGACCGGCCGCGGGACTGGCTGGGGGCGTTCACCGACACGGTGATCCGCGCAGCCGCCGACAGATACCCGGGGGTGCTGGCCCCGCTCGCGGACTTCGGCGACCCGGCCGACTCCCGCTGGCGCGGCCCACAGCACTTCGCCATGGCACTGGGGAACACCCTGCGCGTGCTGAACGCCCTGTCCCACCACGGCATCGCCGCCAACCTCGAAGTGCTCACCACCACCGGGCTGTCGCTCGCACTCGACGTTCCGCCGGGCACGTTCCGGCGCACCCACCTCACGCTGCGCGTCGCCGGCGAGCTGACCGGCCGCCGCTACCTCGGCACCCAGAACGACCTCCTCCTGCGCGCCAGCGCACCCGGCTCGGAACGCCTGGACGGCGCCCAGGGCGTGACGCACACCGACAGCGCCGGACTCGGCGTGACGCTGCGGGGCGGCTCCTCCCACCCTGCCGGCGCCTCGGTGGGCCCCATGTTCGGACGGTCCACGGGCCGGGAGGCGCAGTACGGGGCCACCGCCACGCACGAGCCGCTGGCCGCCAGCGCCGGCCCGTCCCACCTGTACGGCTACCGGCTGGAACTCACCGCCGGCATCGAGGGCTTCCAGCGCTACCGCACGGGACCGAGGATCCTCTCGCTGGGAGTGCTGGGAGCCCGGCCTCAGGAGAGCACCGACCTGGTCGGAGGCGCCTCGGGCGCGCCGTTCAGCGGCCGGGTCGTGCTGGCCGTACCGGGCGAGCACTCCCCGGCCGCCGATCCGCACCTGGCGACGGCGTCCCCCGCGCGGCCGTCCGAGCAGGCTCTCACCCGGGAGCAGGCGCTGGCCCTGCTGACCGGGGACCGCACGGCGGCTGAGGAGCACGGGCCGGAGGTGTTCGGCGACCAGCTCTACCAGACCGTCGCCGTCGGCGCGCCCGCGGCACTCGCCCGCGCCGCCGAGGACCTCATGGCACGGCTGTCCGGCGACGCCTGGCACTTCGCCAGGAGCGGCGCGGTACCCCATGACGCCATGGTGCGGTTCTTCGAGGCGCACTCCCTCACCGCCGGATTCGACCAGCTGTCCGGGCCTGCCGGCTCCCGGATCTCCCTGTTCGCGGAAGGCGTCCTGCGCCACCGGGTGGGTGACGTGGTGCACCGTGTGCGGGTCCTCGACCTGCGCGTGGTGTCGGAGCCCGTCGCCGTGGCCATGGAGCTGGCCATCGGCAGCGATCTGCGGATCGCGGGATCGATGACCGCGGCCAGGAGCTTCGGCCTGGCCGCGGTCATCGGCGGCAGCGCCACCACCCGTCCCGGCGGAACGGAACTGACCACCTTCTCCGGCCTCCTGCTCCGCCGGGGCCTCTCCTCCGCCGCCGTCACGAGCGTCACCCGGACGGTCAGCTCGGACGTCAACGTCGACGACGGCAGCCTCAAGGTCCTGGTGTCCGGTGACACCCAGCACGACATCGTGGGCTCGGTGCGCCCGAAGGGGCTGCTCCGCCCGGCGCTGACCCCCTTCTACCGCGAGGGCCCGGCCGGTAGGCGGCTCACCTTCCCTGCGGGCTATCTCGGGCATGTCCCCGAGAAGGCCGCGCACCGGCTCGGACTCCTGAACGACGGGCTGGGCGAGGTGCCCCGCTACACGTCGCAGGCGTGGACCCAGGTCACCTGGTGGCACGACCACCCCTTCGGCTCCTATCCCGTCAACTCGCTCGACACCACCGGCGTGCTGGCCGACTTCGACCGGCAGCTACGGGAGTGGGGTGTGGACGAGACGGACCGGGAGCGAGTGCGTTCCCTGGTCACCCCGCGTGCCGTACGGGCACTGCGCGAGCAGATGAGCTCCACCGGCACCTCGGCACGCGCCCGGGCCGGACGGTGGGTCTCGGGGGTCCGCGTCGGGAGCCGGCCAGGCCTGATGAGGGTGGAACTGTTGGCGACGGAGACGCGGTTCGACGGCATCGGCCACAAAGCGGTCCTGGAGGACACCCGGACGGCCACCGTGACCGAGCTGGAGGGGACTTCCCAGGGCGCGTCCCGCGGGGCCGGGGTGAGCCTGACACACGGTGTGGCAACGCTCCCCTCGGGCGCCACAGCGCAGCCGGGAGACCTGAGCGCCGTCCGGACGCCGTACGAAGGGATGGTCACCGGAACCGAGGAGACCTCCCGCAGCCTCTCGCGCACCCGCACCAAGCGGCAGTCCTTCTACGCACGCGAGCCGCACGCCGAGTACCTCATCCGCTACCGGCTGCGGCTGACCCTCGACCTCGGCGACGGCGACCGCCTGCACTCGGAGGGCGAGGCGGGCACGCTGCGGGAGCAGGTGCCGCTGAGCATGACCGTTCCCGAGCCGGGCACCGGCCCGACGGACGATCCGCTCGGGCCGCCCACGGTGGAGCGGCCGGACCCCTCCGTCACGCTGTGGCGACGGCCCACCGTCACCCAGGCGGACATCGACGCCTGGCGCTCCCTGCCGCTGCCGAACGGCGCCCGCGGGCCGTTCCGGGCGCCCTCCAGCGGCTTCCACGTCCGCAGGATCGTCGGCCTCGACACCCTGCGCGACGCCGGTGTCCTGGCACTCGCCCGGGCCTACGGCACCTCAGTGGCCCCCACCTGGGACGGCCCCCGTGAACTGACCGGCGCGGAGCTCGAGGCCGCGGTGGCGCGGGCCCGCCGCACCGGGCTGACCCGGCCCGGGAGCGGCTCGGCACTGGCCCTGGACAGCGCGGTCGGCGACGCGGCGCTGGCGGCCTTCTTCGAGGACAGCGGCAGCGCCGACGGCTATGAGGTTCCCGGACTGAACGAGGCGGGCCGCGCCCACGGCGCCTACCGGCTCTACTCCCGGCCGGACTTCACCCGGGCGGCCCTGCTGGCGGTGATCGCGGACACCACCATGGAGAGCAGCGAGCGGCACACCGGGACCCGGGGCGCCACCGCCTCCCGCAGCGGCGGGTTCGACTCCTCACTCGGAGCGCAGCCGGTACTGGACGCCGGCTCACTCGGCTCGGCCGTCCCGTCGGCTTCCCTGTCCGGCCCGAACACCGCCGCGGCCGAACGCCGTGTCCGCTCCCAAGGGGACGGCGCCCAGCTCACCGTCAAGCCGGTCGGCCGCAGCTTCGTCCTCGCGATCCCGACCGACTGGCTCGGCGTCGCCGAAGTGGACGCGCCCAGCGGTCCGTTCGGCCGCATCGTGCGCACCCAGGCCGTCGAGACGCGGACGCAGCTGATCGTCCTGGTGCAGGAGGGCACCGCCCGGCAGTGGGGTCTGATCGACGACGCGAACTTCCCCCGGCGCGTCGCAGACGCCTGGGGCGAGGTCACCGCGGCGGGCAAGGCCTGGGCCGCCGCGGACGACGCCTACTGGGCGAAGCGCCGCTCCCTGGGCGGCCTGTCCGAGAGCACGCCCGAGCTGACCCGCGGCGACCTGGTGACGACGCTGAAGCGGCAGCTGCTGCGGCCGTTGCTCGACCGGGCCGAGGCCGCGGCGGCCGAGTACCACCGGGTACGGGCGGCCGCCGACCGGCTCACCCGCTGGCACCAGCTGCCGGCCGAGGAACACGCGCCCGGCGAGCCGGAACGGCGCCAGGGCCTCACCGAACCGCCGCCCGTACGCCACGAGCCGGCGCCGACGGGGCCCGCCGGCGCCGCGCCTGCCCGCTACACCCGGCCGGACGGCGTCCCCGACCACCTGATCTCGCCCCGCAACGACCTCTACACGCTCCACGACGTCCCCGCCGACGGCGACGCCTTCTTCCACGCCCTGGCCGAAGGACTGCACCACGCCGACCCCGGCACGCTCGCAGGCCGCATACCCATGACGGACCGGCCGAGCATCGTCGCGGGCTTGCGGCAGCTGCTCGCCGACGAGCTGGGCCGGCCCGAGAACGCCGACCTGCTGGACCACACCTCGCCCGACAGCACCGACACGTTCAGCGACGCCGAACTGCTGGACAGCGGGGTGGACTTCGGCCAGGACACCCCCGAACGCCGTGAGTTCGAGGGCTCCGGACGGATACCGCTGCACGCCCGGCTGACCGACGGACAGCGCGCCGCTCTCGCCGGGACGCAGCTCAACCGTCCCGGAGACACCGCGGGTGACGCCGGCTGGGACCACGGCGCGGCCGACCTGCTGCCCGCCCTGGCCGCCCGGGCCTTCGACACGCGGATCACCGTCGTCGGCGCGAACGGTGCCTTCCAGGAGTTCGGGCCGACGACGTCTGAGACGGAGGAGGACACCGGCGAGGGTGAACTCACCCACGTCGTACTGGAAGTGACGAACCGTCACTATCGACTGGCGCTGCCGGTCGGCGACGCCCGGCGCCGGCCCCCGCTGCCCGCGCCCCTTCCCGGTGCGGCGCAGACAACGGGCGAGCGAGGGCAGACACCGGACCGGCCGCCGCTGCCCGCGTACGACACGGCCCCCTGGGCGTCCCGGTTCGGGACCTGGCGCCCGGTCGTCACCGAGGGCCGGCTGACGTCGCTGGCCGCACCGGACGGCGCCGCCTACGAACTCGTCGAGCCGACCGGCGACGGCAACGGCTTCTGGTCCGCCTTCGCCGCTCTGCCGGGGCTCACCGACGAGGAACGCGCAAGCGTCGCCACGCCTACCCACGTCCCCCGCCCGGGGGACCGGGCGAGCGAACGGGCCGCGGTCCGCGAGGCGGCCGATGCCCTCGGCGCCGACGTGACCGTCGTCGACGAGGACGGCACCGCCGACACCCACACTTCCGGAGACGGGCCGAGCGCACGCGACGTGATCCTGTACCGCAGGGGCAGGGAGTACCTGCTGGCCCGCCCCGCCGCCGAGGAGACGGTGACCCGTCCGAGCGGCGATGACGCGGACGTCCGCGACAGCACCGATGATGTTGACGAAGCGGATGAAGCAGCGGAGTCGGAGGAGGACCAGCAGGAGCTCCAGGAACTGCTCGCCTCCGAAGAAGTCCTGAACACCCCGGTGCGCCGAGAGCACGTGGCGGGACTCGACTACTCGTCCGGTGCCGGCGCCACCTGGATGCTCGAAGACATCGCATTGCCGCTGAGGGCTGTCCGCCTCAACCCGGAAGACCTCGCGGCCCTGCTGCGCGCGAACCCGGGACTCTTCCCCGAGGCGGTACGCACCGCCTTCCTGCGACTGGAACAGCCGCGTTCGGAGCCCGAGGAGCCCGCCTCCGCGGCACCCGGCGACTCCGGCTGACAGCGCATCTGGCCGCAGGGCCGTAACACCACCACACCCCCCTCACCGCACAGAAAGAGCGCCCATGACCTCCCGACAGGTGCCGAGCCCACAGAACGCACCGGCCCAGACCCCGTCCACTGCAGAAGGAGAGCCGGCTGCAACCGTGGCCGAAACCGCCGCGACCACCGAGGCCGGGGAAACGGCCGCCGAGGTGGCGTCGGCCCCCGGCACGGCCGAGGAGCCGGAAGCGGCGGCAGTCGCCGGGGAAGCCCCCACCGCGACCGCAGCGGAGGAGGCCGCGACGGGGGAGAACGGCGAGGAGGAAACGGGAGAGGCGCCCGGCACCACTGCCACCGCAGAGATTGCCACGCCCCCCGCCGCCCCCGGCAGACCCCACAAGAGCGTGCTGGCCGGAGCGGCCATCGCGGGAGCGCTGCTGATAGCCGTTCCGTTCCTGGTGACCGGTGAGGACGACGGCGGCGGCAAGGTGTCGGCCGGGGCGACACCCGGATCGGTGCTGGGGAACGCGGCGGACGCAGGTCCGTACGGCGCCATCGGCTCGGCACCGCCGTCGGCGAACGGCGCTCCCGCCAAGTCCGACTCCGTCAAGAAGGACTCCGGGGGGTCGAAGGCCGCGGGTGAGTCCGCGGGCGAAGCGGGAACGGGCAGGAAGACCTCCGCGGACGGCGGACAGTCCGAGAACGGCGCGGACGCGGACGGCGGCGGAGCGTCGACGGGCGAGAAATCGACGAGCGGAAGGTCGAAGAGCGGCAAGTCGACAAGTGGCAAGTCGACGAGCGGCAAGTCGACGAGCGGCAAGGCGTCCTCGTCCTCCGGAGCCTCCGGATCGTCGAGCGGCGGTCGGTCGAGCACCAGCAAGCCGCCCAGCACCAGCAAGCCGCCGAAGAAGAGTAATTCCTCCGGGAGCTCCACCACGGTCGCAGGCATCTCTGTCAGGAGCCACTCCTCCGGCCGTTGCATCGACGATCCGAACGGCGGCGGCGACGGCACACCGCTGCAGATCTGGAACTGCGTCGGATCCCCGCAGCAGTCGTGGCGTTTCATGTCCGACGGGACGGTGCGCTCCATGGGCCTGTGCATGGACGCAGCCTGGGCCTCCACCACCAACGGCACGCCGATTCAGGTGGCCAGGTGCAACGGCTCCTCCGCGCAGCAGTTCCGTCTGAACTCCTCGCACGACCTGGTCAATCCGAAGTCCGACAAGTGCGTCGACGTGAAGGATCGAGGCACATCCAACGGCGCCCGGTTGCAACTCTGGGACTGCAACGGGCAGGACCACCAGAAGTGGAGCGGGGTCTGAGACGGTACGCGGCCTCCGTGATCGAGTGTCCCTCGGCGCACTCCGGCACGATCCGCGACCGCTGGGCCAGGGCCTGAGCGTCGTGCCGCGGCGCACCCAGAAGTCGCTCATTTGAGCAGCTATCAACGTTATATAGGGCATATGGGCTTATAAGTCGGCATTCTGGTGACTCGAAGGTCCTCACGCGCCGCCGTGTCCGCCGGTGAGACACCCTCTCGCCGGCGGCAGGCAGCCTCCGCATCGCCCCGAGGAGTGACCGTGAGCGTTCGTATCGGAGTGGAGGAGGAGTTTCACGTTCTGGAGGTGGAGAGCGGGCTGCTCGTGCCGCGCGCCGCCCCGGTCCTGCGACGCCTCCCCCGGCGTACCTTCACGACCGAGCTGCACCAGTCCACCGTGGAGTCGAACAGCGAGGTGCACACGTCCCTCGACGATCTTTACGCCGACCTGGCCGGAACGAGACGGCGGCTCGATGCGGCCGCCTCCTCGCTGGGGCTCGCGGTGGTGGCCGCCGGTACGGCGCCGCTCGCGCCCGCGGCACCCGCGCACCCCACCGGCGGTGCGCGCTACCGCCACATGGTCGAGGACTACCGCACGGTCGCCGACGAGCAGCTCATCTGCGGCGCCCAGGTCCATGTGGACGTACCCGACCGCGACACGGCGGTACAGGTCATGTGCGTGGTCTCGCCCTGGCTGCCCGTGCTTCTCGCGCTCTCCGCCAGTTCGCCGTTCTGGCAGGGGGCCGACACCGGTTACGCGAGCTGGCGCACCATGCTGTGGCAGCGCTGGCCCACCGCGGGCCCGGTCGGCTGCTTCACGAGCGCGGCCGAGTACGACGCCACGGTGCACGACCTCGTTCGGGCCGGCGTCATCAGCGACGCGGGGATGATCTACTACGACGTACGCCCCTCCGCGCATCTGCAGACGCTGGAACTGCGCATCTGTGATTCGTGCCCGCGCGTGGAAACCGTCGTGCTCGTCGCCGGACTGTTCCGCGCCCTGGTGACCGAGGCCCGCGAGAGGCTTCGCACGGGCAGTGCTCCGGGCTGCGAAGGCCGGCACGAGTGGCTGCGCGGCGCCTCCTGGCGGGCCGCCCGGTCAGGGCTCGAAGCCGGACTGGTGGATCCCGAAACCCACCAGGAGGCGCCCGCTGGGCAGGTCGTGCGGAAGCTGCTCGCCCGGCTGCGCCTCGCCCTGGAGGCGCACGGCGACTGGCAGACCGTCCGCGCGCTGGCGGAGGCGGCCCTCGCCGACGGCAGCGCGGCCCGCCGCCTGCGCCGTATCGCAGAGGAAGAGGATCTGCTGGCCTGTGTCGACATGCTGATCGCCGAAACCCGTGGTGAACGCGCGCCGCGCGGGGCGGCGGACACCCGCCGCAAGAACCTCCCGGCCGCCGGCGTGACAGGTCCCTCCCAACGGTCCGTTCGGCCGCTGACTCGCAGGTGAATCGGTATGGACGCTCACGACCCGTCCCTCTACGCCCACGACCCGTGGCCCTACGCCTACGACCCGTCCCTCTACCCCGACAACCCTGCACCCACGTTCCGGCACCCGGCCTACGCCGAACAGAACGGAGGCGGCGCGTCATGTGCGGTCTGAGTGGGGAAATCCGCTTCGACGGTTGCCGACCCGACCTCGCGGCCGTCGAGCGCATGAGTGAGCGGCTCGCCGCTCGTGGTCCCGACGGTCGGGGAATCTGGACGCGGGGCGCGGTCGCGCTGGGGCATCGGCGACTCAAGATCATCGACCTGTCGGACCTCGCGGCACAGCCGATGACCGACTCCCGAGGCGGGATCACCGGAGTCTTCAACGGCTGCGTGTACAACTACCAGGAGCTGCGTGAAGAGCTGCGGAGCCTGGGACACCGGTTCTCGTCGACGTCCGACACCGAGGTGGTGCTGAAGGCCTACCGGCAGTGGGGCACCGCCTGCGTGGAACGCTTCTACGGCATGTTCGCCTTCGCCCTCGTCGAGCACCGGTCCGGGCGCGTGGTGCTGGGCCGTGACCGGCTCGGCATCAAGCCCCTGTACCTGGCACGGACGCCGGGCCGGCTCCGGTTCGCGTCCTCCCTGCCCGCCCTCCTCGCCGCCGGTGACGTGGACACCTCACTCGATCCGGTGGCCGTCCACCAGTACCTGAGCTGGCACGCCACGGTCGCGGCCCCGCGCACCGTCCTGGACGGTGTGCGCAAGCTCCCGCCGGCCACCGTGCGGGTCGTCGAACCGGACGGCACCCACCGTGACCATCGCTACTGGCAGCCGTCGTACACACGCCGGGCCGAGTACGCGGAGATGGGCGCGCACGACTGGCGTGACGCCATGCTGGAGGCGCTGCGCACGGCCGTACGCCGGCGGATGGTCTCCGACGTCCCGGTCGGTGTCCTGCTCTCCGGCGGCCTGGACTCCAGTCTGATCGTCGCGCTGCTGGCCGAGGAGGGGCAGCGGGACCTGCTGACGTTCAGTGTGGGGTTCGAGTCGGAGGGCGGGGAGGAGGGCGACGAGTTCCGGTACTCGGATCTGGTGGCCCGGCGGTTCGGCACCGACCACCGTCGGCTGATGGTTCCCTCCGACCAGGTCTCGACGGCCCTGGACGGTGCCGTCGCGGCGATGAGTGAGCCGATGACCAGCCACGACGTGGTCGCCTTCCACCTGCTGTCCGAGCAGGTGTCCAAGGAGGTGAAGGTCGTGCAGAGCGGGCAGGGCGCCGACGAGGTGCTCGCCGGCTACGACTGGTACCCGCGGCTCGCCGAGGTCGCCCGCGCGGACGCGGCCGAGCGGTACGCCGAGACGTACTTCGACCGGCCCCATGCCGACCTCGCCAGGATCGTGGAGCCCGGCATGCTGCCCGACGACGACGCCTCGGGCCGTTTCGTCCGGGACCACATGGCGGTCCCGGGGGCCGAGACGGCCCTGGACGCGGTCCTGCGCCTGGACACGCACGTCATGCTCGTCGACGACCCCGTCAAGAGGGTCGACAACATGACCATGGCCTGGGGGCTGGAGGCCCGCGTGCCGTTCCTCGACCACGAACTGGTCGAGCTGGCCGCGGCCTGCCCGCCGGAACTCAAACTGGCCGACGGCGGGAAGGGCGTGCTGAAGGAAGCGGGCCGTCAGCTTCTGCCCCGGAACGTCGTCGACCGCCCCAAGGGCTACTTCCCGGTCCCGGCCATCAGGCACATGGCCGGCCCCGTCCTGAAGCGGGTGCGCGAGGCGCTGGAGGCACCCGAGGCGAGGGGGCGACGCCTCTTCCAGGAGTCGTACGTGTCCGAGCTCCTCGCGGCGCCGGACGAGCACCGCACCAAACGGGGAGCAAACGCCCTGTGGCAGGTAGCGTTGCTGGAGATATGGCTGCAGACGCACGGGATCACGTGACCGACGAGCGGAGCACACCGGCGGCCCAGCTCGGCACGGTGCCCACCTCGCCGTCCGTCGTCGCCCAGCCGGGGGCACCCGGCGTCGCCCCAGTCACTCCGCCGCCCCCCGACACCTGGTCGGCGGACGCGCACGGCTCCGCCCCCGCCGCCGCCCCGGCGCCGGTTCCCCTGCCCGAAACGAGCGGCCCGCGGGACGCCGTCACCCGGCTGCGCGCTCACGGCTGCTGGTATCCCTCCGCCAACGCCGACGGCTCCGAGGCGGCCTTCATCTGCGACCGGGGCGGCGTTCCCCAACTGTGGGCCGGGCCCGTGGACGGCGACGAGGTGCGACTGCTCGACTCCTTTCCGGATCCCGTCAAGGAGGTGTCCTGGTCACCGGACGACCGCTGGATCGCCTACACCACCGCACCGGGCGGTGGCGAGCACTCCCGGGTGCTGTGCGTACGACCCGACGGCACCGGCCGCCGCGTCCTGGCCGGTGCCGACCCGGACAGTACCGCCTACCTGGGCTGCTGGGCGCACGACGGCTCGGCCGTCGCCGTCACCCTCGCCGCACCGGCCGCCCGCACGCCCCCGGACGGTACGGGGCCGGCGCGTGCGGACACCGCTCCGACGGCGAACTGGGCCGACCGGAACGGCCGTGCGACGCTCCTGGGCGGAACCCCTTACGACACCACCGCACGGGGGACGGGGCAGACCGTGACGGCGGCCGACTCCATGGCTCCTCCGGTACCGGCGGTCCGGCCCGACGGCGGCTTGTCGGCCTACCTGATCGATCCCGACGCTCTGGCGTCCCCCGTCCTGCTCGCCACGGAGACGCACGCCGCCACCCTGCGGGTGTGCGACATCAGTCGCGACGGCGGACTCGTCCTGCTGCGCAGGGGGCCGCGCGGACGACGGGAGGCGGTCGTCCGACGCACGGCCGACTCGGCGACGACGTGCACCGTGCCGGTCGCCGACGGCGATCCGTGGATCGGACGGTTCTCGCCCGACGGGCGGACGCTGTGGCTGCGCAGCGACGCCGACCGCGAGTACGCGGCGCTCCTCGCCGTCGTCCTCGGCACCGACGGCGAACCGCACGGCATGTCCGTCGTGGCGGAACGGCAGGACAGCGACCTCGATCTCCTGGTGTTGTCGCACGACGGCCGCACCGCCGCGCTGTCCTGGAACGAACGCGGCGCGAGCCGGCTCGAACTCGTCGAGACCTTCCCGACGCGCCAGGCACCGCACGGCCCGCTGCCGACGACGCCCGTTCCCCTGCCCCACGAGGTCGTCACGCGCGTCGCGGCGGTCGGCCCGCGGCTACTGCTGCCGGCCCTGTCCGGGTCCCAGCGCCGGCCCGGTGTGTGGTGGGCCTCCGAAGGCGTGTCCCTGCTGCGCACCCCCTGGTCCTCCCGCGACGAGGACGCCGTTCCGCCGGGTCGTCCGCCCGTGCGTCCCGTCCTCCTGCGGCTCACCGCGCGGGACGGGCTGCCCCTGAGCGGCTGGTACTACAGGGCACCGGGCCGGGCCCCGGGCGACCCGGCGCCCTGTGTGATCCACCTGCACGGCGGTCCGGAGGAGCAGGAACGCCCGGTCTTCCACCCGCTCTACCACGAGCTGACCGGGCGTGGACTGGACGTCTTCGCCCCCGACGTCCGAGGCTCCTCGGGGCACGGCAGATCGTTCGTCGACGCCGACCTGGGGACCGGCCGCTTCGCCGCGCTGGACGACGTCGCGGACTGCGCGGCGCACACGGTGCCTGCGGGCCCCGCCGACCCGACCCGGCTGGCCGTCATGGGGCGCTCGTACGGCGGCTATCTGACCTTCGCCTCGCTCGTGGGGCACCCGGATCTGTTCCGCACCGGGGTCGCCGTCTGCGGCATGTCGGACTTCGCGACCTTCTTCGCCGGTACCGAGCCCTGGCTCGCGGAGTCGGCGGCCCACAAGTACGGCCACCCCGAGCGCGACCGCGAACTGCTGCGGGCGCTCTCGCCGATGACCCGCATCGACGCGCTGCGCGCCCCTCTGCTCGCCGTCCACGGCGAACACGACACCAACGTGCCGCCGGGGGAGTCCGAGCAGTTCGTACGGGCGGCGCGCGAACGCGGCATCCCCGCCGAGCTGCTCACCCTGCGCGAGGAAGGCCACGACTTCCTGCGCGCGGACAACCGGCGACTGTTCCGCCGGACCGCCGCGGACTGGCTGGAACGCCACCTGACCGGCTGAACCGCCTTGTCGGCAGTCATGCGGGACTCTTGGTGTTGCTGTCCCGCATCCCCTCGATGGTCAAAGGGCCGTTCGCATGTATCACTGGTGGAGCACCTCGGTGCTCCGGCCAGCCGTGATCACTGTGCGCAGGGGGAACGCGATGAGCAGTGCGACAGCGACCAGGAGTCCGCTCGACCACAGCGGCCCGAGGTTTCCGGCTGCGGTGCTGAGGGTGGAGGCGGCGATGAGGGGTCCGACGGCGGCGCCGACGTTGAGGGCCGCGGTCGCGTACGAGCCGGCCATGGTGGGGGCTCCTGCGGCCTCGTAGAGGACCCGTGTGATCAGGGTGCTGCCCAGCGCGAACGACAGCGCGCCCTGCACGAACAAGAGGGCGAGCAGAGCGACCGGCTTGTCGGCCAGCACGGCCAGGGCCGGCCAGCCGATGAGCAGCAGCGGACCGCAGACTGCGATGACCGGGCCGGGCTGCTGGTCGGACAGCCGGCCGGCGACGGTGACCCCGGCGAAGGAACCGACGCCGAAGAGCACCAGGGCGACAGAGATCCACAGCTCACTCAGCCCGGCGGTGTCGGTCACGACGGGGGCGAGGAAGGTGAAGCCGGCGAAGGTTGCCGCGTTCACCAGCGCGCCGAGCAGCATCACCAGGATCAGCCGCGGCTTGGAGAGCTGGGCGAGCTCCGCTCGCAAGGCCGGCCCACCAGTCGCCTCTTCCTTCACACGTCCCGCTGGAATCCCCTTCAGAATGCCGAGAGCTGCAGGCAGGCAGAGAGCGGCGACAGCCCAGAATGTGGCCCGCCAGCCGAGCAACGCGCCGAGTACCGCCCCACCAGGGACACCGGCGATCGTGGCCACCGTCGTGCCTGACAGAAGCACGCCCAGAGCACGTCCCTTCTTGTCGGGCGAGACGAGCGTGGCGGCAGCCGTCAGCGCGACGGCAAGGAACCCTGCGTTGGCGAGCGCGGCGACGACCCGGGTGGCGAACAGGACCGCGAAGCTCGTGGTGACGGCGCCCACCGCGTGAGCTGCCGCGAAAGTGAGGATGAACCCGAGAAGACTGAAGCGCCTGGACCTGTTGCGGGCAAGTGCAGCGACAAGGGGGGCACCAATGATCATGCCGACAGCAAAGGCCGAGGTGAGCATGCCTGCTGTCCCGACGGTGACATCGAGATCTGACGCGATGTCCGGCAGGAGGCCGGCGAGCATGAACTCCGAGGTGCCCATGGCGAAGACCGCCATGGCAAGCAGATACAGCGGGAGAGGCATCGAGTGGCTCCGAGGTGAGGAGAAGCACGAGAAGGTCATCTCGTCACCGCGGCCAGCCCCTGAGGGCACACTCGTCCCACCACATGATGCGGCGCGACGACAGGGCTACGAGCTCAGTGGTTCAGGGGGCTGACGGCGTGACCGAAAGCCCCCACCTTGTCTGACTCAGGACTCGACATGGCCCGCACGCTACGCGACTGATGCCACTCGAGGCACCTCGGTTTCACCGGCATTGGGCTGTGTCACGCACGTCATGTCCCGCAACAACCAGAAGAAGCCCAGCTTCCTCTACCTCACGTCCTGGCCAAGACGGAAGAGTGCCGCGCCGTGCGCGGGCAGGTCGGCGACCAGGCTGCGGCCGTCGTGCGGAGTGTCGGTGCGGGTCCACAGCTCGCGGACGTGGTCGTCGGGACGGGCGCCGAGGGAGCCGAGCGGGACGGTGACGCGCCGAGGGGTGTCGGCGAGGGAGAACGCGGCGGCGTAGCGGGTGTGTCCGTCGGTGTCCTGGGCGGTCCACAGGACGAGGTCCCGCTCACGGAGAACCTCGCGGTTGTCCTTGCTGTGCCACAGGACGGCGAGCGCTTCGTCGTTGGTGAGCAGTTCGATCGTCTCCGGCGGGCTGGTGGGCAGGTCGCCGCCCATCATCAGCGGGGAGCGGGAGATGAACCACAGGGTCAGCAGGCTGATCTGCTCGGCCCGGGTGAGCCGGGACAGGCGGTCCTGATCGGTGCGGATGCCGATGTGGCCGAGGGGCAGCATGTCGGCGTCCGCCCACCTGCCGTTGCCCTGCGAGGGAGCCCACCGGGCCATGCGGGCGAACTGTGCCTCGACGTGATCCCACCGGTCCCACAGGTCGTCGCAGACGCGCCACATGGTGGCGTTCTCCCGCAGGTGGTCGAGATGGGCGAGGGAGACGTCGGTGCCGGGGGAGAGGCTCAGTTCGATGGCCCGGCCACTGTGGGCGATGGCCCGGGCGTAGGCGGCGATCTCCCGCTCGTGGTACGGGAAGAGCATGTCGTCGTTCTTGATGAAGTCGACGCCCCACTCGGCGAATTGGGCGACCTGGGCGTCGTAGTAGGCCTGCGCGCCGGGGTGGTCGTGGTTCAGGCCGTAGTTGTCCGGGTTCCAGGGGCAGACGGAGTCGGTGTCGGCGATCTCGTCGGCGGTGAAGTCGGTGCCCGCCACGGGCAGTCGGGCGGCCACGGCACGGCGCGGAATGCCGCGCATGATGTGCAGGCCGAACCGCAGGCCCAGCTCGTGCACGCGGTCGGCCAGCGGCCGGAAGCCCGCGCCGTCCGCCGCCGAGGGGAACCGGTTGGGCGCCGGCAGCTGGAGGCCGTGGGCGTCGAGGATCACCGGGGGGTCCTCGTTGTAGCCGTGGGCGCGGGCGGTGGGCTCGTACCACTGGATGTCCACCACCACGGTGTCCCAGCCGTGGGCCAGCATGTGCTCGTGCATGAAGGCCGCGTTGGCGAGGACCTCCTCCTCGGTGACGGCGGTGCCGTAGCAGTCCCAGCTGTTCCAGCCCATCGGGGGACGCAGGTGCCGCTCGGGGATCGGACGGGCGAATCGGGTCATGACTGATCGTTTCCTGTATGGGTGCGTAGAACGGTGAAAGAGTAGGGCAGGACCGCGCAGACCGGCTCGGTGAGCCGGCCCTCGACGGGGCCGGGGCAGGATCGAAACGGCTGCTGACGTCCGGGGCAGCTGCGAGGTGGTGCGCGCGAAGGCGGCGTGCCTTTCGCCATCTGGGTCACGTCAGCGCACCAGGCGCACTTCGCGCAGCCGGATGGTGCTTGCGGGGCCGACCGCTTCGAATCGAACCTCGACGGGGCCTGCAGGACGGTCCACGTCGAGCGGGAGCACTTGGGAGATTTCCTCGCCCTCGGGATCTGGCAGGAGTGTAAGCGTGCCCAGCTCATGGCCGTCGACCAGTACTCGGGTCGGCCCGGCACCTCAGCCCATCGGTGAGGCCCGACCATGTGTCGTGCCCCTCGAACCGGTGGTCGCTTTCGGGCTGTTGCCCGCCGGCGGCAACGGAGTCAACGGTGCGATCGCGCAGGGCGAGTGCCGCCTCGTCGGCCGCGCGGAGCTCCGCCCGCCGTTCCTAGAGCCGCTCAGGTTCCGCCAGGGGGAAGTAGAGGACGTAGCGGGATTCGTGGATGTCGGCGAAAGGCACGAGGACGACGGACTCACCCGGTCGTGCGTCCACGTGATCCAGGGCGAACGCCAACCGGTCCGGGGCGAGTCGGCGCACGCCGGCCGCCGGATCGGAGGTGGTCCCGGTGAGCACGACGGGCAGGTGTTCCAGGGGGCGCAAGGGGCCGTCGGCGACATGACCCATCCTGGAGTCGTCGGCGAAGAGCCCGACCAGGTCGTTGCGGTCGCCCTCGGCCGCGAGGACGGTGGGCCCGAAGCGGAACGACACCCACGGCGAGCCGTCGGGGAGCAACTCGGCGCTGATGCGCGGGCGAAGGAACACGGTGACCGTGTCCCCTTCGCACCACTGCCGCTCGACACGCACGTATGTCAGGGGCTGTCCGCCTGTTCCGGGGCGCGTCGTGAGCGGGGCCGGTCCACCCTCGGGCGGCGCACCGTTGACACGGACGTCCGGCGTCCCCTCGTGCCAGCTGGGCACGCGTATGTGGATCGCCACAGGGGTGGCGGGGGCCCCGCGCACCACGAGTCTGACCTCGTCGTCGTAGGGGGCTGTCCCGGTCTGTTCCAGCACCAGGTTGCGTTCGGGCCTGCTGAGCCGGGAGGCGATGAAGAGGTTGACGAACAGGTCATCGCCCTCGGTGGTGTACACCAGCTCGCCGTACTTCGCGTGGTTCTCCAGCCCGGTGCCGACGCAGCACCAGAAGCAGTCCTGGGGCGTCGACACCACGCGGTAGTGGCCCGGCCGCACCGGGGTGAGTGCAGGTGCTCGCGCACGGAGTTGCCACTGATGGAGAACGTCCGGTGCCGGGTCATGGTCTGCCAGAAGAACCGGGCGGCGTCCCGCAGAGCCGGGTCGCGGGAGGCCTCGCCGAGCCGCTGGTATCCGACGGCCTTGGCGATCTGGGTGTTGGCGTGTATCCCGTCGAGGACGTCGCGGTGCTCGCGCAACGGGTGGAGCAGGGACCGGTCGAGGAACCGTCGTGCCAGGGCGGCGTACTGTTCCGTGCCGGTGACATCGGCGAGGTCCGCCAGAACCTCGCACATCCCGCCGAACTCCGTGCGGAGCATGGCTTCGTGGGTGTCGTCGTCCATCCCCGCCGCCTCGCGGGCCCACCAGTCGGCCAGCCGTAGGACGGCGGTCAGCGCCAGGTCCGAACCGGCGTGGCGGTGGGCGTCCAGCAGGCCGGCGAAGAGCTTGTGCAGGTTGTACCACGGGACCCAGGCACCACCGAGCTCGAACGAGTCCCGCTCCACCTGCCACCCGCTGCCACAGCCGCACGCCGTCGGGGATGCCCCCGACGTAGCCGGTGCCCAGGGAGTCCTGGCACTCGACGACGCCCTGAACCAGCCGTTCGACCATGGCTCCCGGCCGGGGGTCCGGCAACACCACGCACTGGATCAACGGCCTGTCCAACAGCACGCACACCGTCCGGCTCGTCAAGCGCAACGACACCCCGGGGGACACCAGCGCCTTCGGAGGCTTCGTCGCCGCGCCCGGGGGTGCCGTACTGAGCAAACCGGCTGCCCGCAACCGCCAGATCGAGTTCATCGGCGCCTCCCTCACGGTGGGCTACGGCAACCTCTCGACCTCGCGCACCTGCACCTGGGACCAGGTCAAGCGGAATACCAACTCCGACGTGAGCTACGGCGCCCTCGCCGCCCGGCACTGAACGCCGACTACCGGATCAACGGCTACTCGGGCCTTGGCACGGTGCGCAACTACAACGGAGGCTCGCCGGACGTCACGTACCGGACCTTCTACCACCGTGCCCTGCAGAACGTGTCCGGCGACGTCTGGCAGAACCCGGGCACCTGGCGCCCCCAGGTCGGTGTTGGCCTTGTCGTCCAATTCGGGGAACAGTTCGCGGTACTTCTCACCGAGCACCTGCTCCTCGGAGTGCGCCATCACCCGGCATGCGGAGGCGTTGACCCACAGGAACTGCAGCTCAGGGTCGTAGACGCCCAGAGCGAAGGGACACTGCTCGAAGGCCCGGTCGGCGATCACCGGGCGGCGTCCCCAGCGCTGGACGGTCATCACGTGACCCAGTGCCCGCCTGTCGGGGCCGAACAGCGGGTGAGCCGTCACCACGGCGTCCACCGTGGAACCGTCACGGTGCCGCAGGGGGATGAACCCCGTGGGGTCGGGGCCGACGCCGTAGCCCTCGGGGAAGCCGGGTGGCGGGGGATCGACCAGCAAACGCATGATCACCATGGCGGTGCTCGCGCCGGCGATGGCTCTCGGTGCCACCGTCGGCCTCGCCGCCGCCCCCGCTTCGGCAGCAGTCTGGAACTCCTGCGACCAGTGGGCCGGCACCAGCCTCGACGGGTACAGGCTCTACAACAACATCTGGGGCTCCGGCGCGGGCAGCCAGTGCACCTGGGCCAACTCCGGGACCGGCTGGGGTGTGTGGGCCGACCACCCCAACACCGGCGGCATCAAGTCCTACCCCAACTCAACGAAAACGATCAACAAGACGATCGACTCCCTTATCAACGAAGGCTGATCCGACATCAGGGCCGAGGCCGGTCCGCGTCCTTCTCAGGCGCGGTCGACCTCGGCCCGCAGCGCGTTGTAGGTGCCCTCGTAGCCAGGGGGTGATGCCCACCTGCTTCAACAGCGCGGCGACAGCTTGACGGTGTACGGCCCCGGATCAGTAGCCGTAGATCATCTTGTAGGCGACCTCCGGGAGGAACTGTCCGGCCGAGGAACCGGTTCCCACGCCGCAGTTGCCGTCGGACTCGCCCGGGACCTTGATCCACAAGAGCATCTCGGCGCCTCCGCCCAGCCGGGTGGGGGTGCCGATACGGCGGCCTGAAGGGTTGCACCACTGGCCGTTGGAGCCGTTGCCGTTGCGGCTGGTGTCCACGACGAACGGCTTGGTGTAGCCGTACCGCGCGCTGAGTTCCCTGTTGACGGCGTCGCCGTACGCGGTGTTCTCGGCCGTGGTCAGGTAGTTGGAGACGTTGAGCGAGAAGCCGTGGGCCTGCCGGAGGCCCGCTTCGTGAAGGCGCCGGGCCATGGTCGCCGCGCTCGCCCAGGCCGGGTTGCCGGCGTCGAGGTAGACCCAGGTGTTGGGAGCCTGACGGTTGAACTGGGCGAGCGCTCCGGTCAGCATGCTCTCGCGTTCGTCGATCTGCGCCTGGGTCATGCAGCCGTAGTCCCCGAGGGAGTCCGGTTCGAGGACGACGACGGCCGGGCGGCCGGCGATCCCGCCCGCGAACTGGGCGATCCAGTTCGCGTAGGCGGACGGCGAGGAGGCTCCGCCCGCGGAGTGGCCGCCGCAGTAGTCGCGGTTGTAGATGTTGTAGGCGACAAGGATGGGCAGCTTGTCCCGGGTGTCCGCGGCGCCCACGTACGCACCGGTGGCGGTGCCGATGGTGCCGCTCCAGGAGCCGAACCAGCGGGCCGTCGGGGTACTGGCGATGGAGGCGTTGACCGCGGGCGCTCGGCCGTCGCCGGGGTTGGCGGTGACCCACCGCTTCGCGCTGGAGTCGGGGTCCGCGTAGAACCCGTTGGTCATGGTCGTCGGGTCGGCCGCGTGGGCGGACGGGGCGGCGGCGAGCGCCAGCGGCAGTGAGGAGAGCGCTGCCACCAGGGCGAGGAGTCTGCGGCGCATGACGGGTACCTCGGCTTTCTGACAGGGGTGCGGGCGAAGGTCGGCGGCGAGCAGGGGAGCGCTCCCATCGGAAGCGCTCCCCACGGCACGGTCGGTCAGCAGGTGGAGTTGGTCTGGGTCAGGAGGCCGAGCCGCCACGGGAGAAGGTTGTAGTCGCCGCCCGCGTTGGGGTTCATGCCCTGGTAGAGGTACTGGAGCCGGCAGGCGGGAATGGTCAGTGTCTGGTCGTAGCCGGCACGGATCATCTCGCCGTGACTGATGTCCCGGGTCCAGGCGCCCGAGGGGAAGGAGACGTTGCTCGCCCGTGCGAACGGGTTGCTCTCGGATGCGGCCAGGGGCGTCCAGGAACCGGCCAGGCTGCCCGAGGTCCAGGACCGGAAGTAGCGCCGGCCGTCCGATCCGATGGCCTCGACGAGCAGCACATACTGGTTACTGCCCTGCACCTTGTACACGTTGCTCGCTTCGAACAGCGCGTACTTGGAGTCCTGGGCGGCGATGACGGTGTTGGTGAACCCGTTCGGGAACTGGCCGACGGTCGTCTGCGAGCGGTACAGGTGTCCGTTGTCGTCGGAGGAGAACAGGTAGCAGTTGGCGCTGTCGCAGATCACCCACATGTCGACCCAGTAGCCGTTGCCGATGTTCTGCCGGATGATGTCCGGCATCGACGAGTAGAAGTTGCGCGGCGCGCTCCATCCGTTCGGGTTGCTGATGTCGGGGTTGGTGGAGTATGAGGCGTTGCCGGTCTGGTACACGAGGTACCACAGGCGTTGAGGTGCGTTGTAGAAGACCTGGGGTGCGGCCCGGTAGCCGGACCCGATGGCGGTGCGGTCCAGGTAGTGGTGCGTGGCCGAGCCGGCCTGGGACCAGTCGCTGAAGTTCAGGTAGACCAGGTTGTAGCCGGAGGAGCTCGCGGTACTGGCGAACACGTGGTACTTGCCGTTGTACTGGACGACCGTCGGGTCCTTGATCCCGGCGATGTTGTGGGTCGAGTCCGGCTTCGGCGCGATCAGCGGGCCGCTGGAGCTCCACGAGTAACGGCCGGGCAGGGCGGCGGCGTTGGTGGCGCTGCGCGGGGCGGCGGGCGTGCCGCTGGTGGCAGTGGGCGTGCTGCGGGTGGCGCTGGGTGTGCCGCCCAGCGTCGTCAGCGCGGCGTTGTACGCCGCCTTCTTGTTGCCGTTGCGGTCGAACAGCAACGGGTTCTCGCTGCTGCGCCAGGAGTCGCTGTCACGGATGCCCCAGACGGTGATGCCGGTGCAGCGCGAGACGTTCATGCAGGCCCTGACCGTGTTCGCGTACGCGGTCGGCGACGCCTGCGCGATGTCCAGTTCGGTGATCTGGACGTCCACGCCGAGGGCGGCGAAACTCGAAATCGTCGTCTGGAAGCTGCCGGGGGGACCGCCGGCGCCGAAGTGGGCCTGGAGGCCGACGCAGTCGATGGGCACGCCGCGTGCCTTGAAGTCGCGCACCATGCGGTAGACGCCCTGGGTCTTGGCGGCGTTCCAGTCGTCGATGCTGTAGTCGTTGTAGCAGAGCTTGGCCGCCGGGTCGGCCGTCCGGGCCGTGCGGAACGCCTGTTCCAGGAAGTTGTTGCCCAGCACGTCCCGGAAGACCGAGCTGCGGAGCTGGCCGCTGCCGCCGTCGGCGAAGGCCTCGTTGACCACGTCCCAGGTGTGGATCCGGCCCTTGTAGTGGCCGGCCACCGTGGTGATGTGGTTGTTCATCACGCTGCGCAGTGTGTTCGCGTCCCTGATGGAGCTGACCCAGCCGGGCAGTTGGGAGTGCCAGACCAGGGTGTGGCCTCGCAGGCGCTGACCGCGGGCCTGCGCGCGGTTGGCGATCTGGTCGGCGGGGCCGAAGTTGAACGAGCCGCGGGACGGCTCGGTCGTGTCCCACTTCATCTCGTTCTCGGGTGTGACCGAGTTGAACTCACGATCCAGGATGCGGGTGTACGTACCGTCGCCGAGCCGGCCTGCGGCCACGGCGGTTCCGAAGTACCGTCCGGACTGGGCCGCCTGGGCGCCCAGGGTGGAGGCCCGGACGGCGTCGGGTGCGCCGGTCGCGGTCCCGGGTGTCACCAGGACGGTCGCGGCCAGCAGGCCCAGGACCGAGGCTCGGCGAAGGCCGAGCCGTTTCAGCGGGTTCATGAATCTCCTCACGGGTGGGTGGGGGGTTGCGTGGTGCGATCGGTGGACCGCTTCAGGGCGTGGTCAGCTCGAACCGCGTGAAGCGGACTGAGTCGCCGAGTGCCTGCGTGGCGTGGTTGAAGAGGGCGAATCGGTAGCCCATGAAGAACCGCCAGTCGTTGCCCAAGGAGAAGGCCGGTCCGAGGCGGGTGAAGGTGGTGCCGTCGGTGCTGTAGGAGAAGGTGCCGAGGCGTCCGGTGCCGGGACGGATGTCCGCGCTCGCGCGCAGCCAGAGGCGGCTGCCCGACACGGCCGCGCTCGCGACCTCTGTGCGGAGGAGTCACGCAGCAGCGCGAGTCCGGCGCGGTCGCCGTCCCGCATCGCGGTGTGGTCGAGCTGGACCGTGGTGGTGGAGGTGGGGCCCTGTATGCGGTGCGTGAGGGTGTTGCGGGCCCAGTAGAGGTCGTTGGTGACGGTCGAGGTCCGCAGGGTCAGGCCGTTGTTCAGCGACCATTTGGTGTTGTCCGGGTTGTGGTTCCACTCCCATCTCGGCTTGAGGACTGTGCCGTCGAAGGTATCGACGCCGATCATGGGGGTGACCTGCCGGGGCGGAGGGGGCACGGCCGGGCTGGGATACGAGGTGCCCCATGCGCCGTTGACGAGTTGGACGACCGGCAACGCGGATGACGTCGATGTCCGCGAAGTCCTCCCGGATCACCGGGTTCGTGAAGGCCGCCGCGGTCGCGATGGCCGGCCCTTGGGCGGAGTTGGTGCCGGGGGTCCCTGCCGGAGGAAGCAGGGTGTCGGCGGCCAGTCCCGTGGCGGCCCTCAGTGCGCGGCGACGGGACAGGACGTGATGAGGCCATGACATCTGCACAGGTGGCGTTCTCCCTCTGTGGCCCAGCCGTTGGCGGCTGGAGTATCCGGAGGTGCCCTACTGGGTCGCGTGGAGCAGCTGCTGTGTATACGAGATGTCGAACAGGGATCGGGTGTGCCGAGCATTCTGGATGATAGGGGGCCGGTGAATCCCGTCAATCCCTCTCGCATGAAACGTTGGATGTCCCGAAACATTCGAAGCGTTTGACTCCGTGCCATCGCAGGACAATTGCCCGCATCATGTAGATGCGCCACTTTCCGTGAGTCTGTGTGGCCGGATCGTGGGGGCGGTTCGGCCATGAGTGTTGACATGTTTGATCGCCTCCCTAGTATCCGTGAGGCCTCTAGTTTCCGAATGGATCGCAAAATTTCGTAACGCCCTTCTCTCTTCTTCGTAGTGTCATGGACGTGACATTGATCTTGGCGTCACCCGCCCATGGCGCCCTTCCGGGAAAGGAGCCCCAGGTGCCCAGACGATCAGGCGGACGACTGCTACGCCTCCTCGCGGCGGCCGCGTTGACGGTCACCGCGTCCGTGACGGCTTCCGCGCATTCCACCGCCTCGGCCGCGCCCGGCAGCCCGGCGCTCACTCCACCGCTGGGCTGGAACAGCTGGAACAGCTTCGGGTGCGGGATCACCGAGGCACGCGTCCGCGAGGCTGCTGACGCGATGGCGTCCTCGGGCATGCGGGACGCCGGCTACCGGTACGTGGTGGTCGACGACTGCTGGTTCGACCCGCAGCGCGACGCGGCGGGCAACCTGCGGGCCGATCCGGCGAAGTTCCCGAGCGGGATGAAGGCGCTCGGGGACTACATCCACGGCAAGGGGCTGAAGTTCGGGATCTACCAGGTGCCGGGCGAGCGCACCTGCGCGCAGACCAGCGGCGCCTATTCCGGCTCGACGGGCAGCAAGGGGCACGAGGCCCAGGACGCCGCCACGTTCGCCTCGTGGGGCGTCGACTACCTCAAGTACGACTGGTGCTCCTCCAGCGGCACCCGGGACGAGCAGGTCGCGCGGTTCACGCTCATGCGCGACGCCCTGCGCGCCACCGGGCGGCCGATCGTCTACAGCATCAACCCCAACAGCTTCCACGCCATTACCGGCGCCACGTACAACTGGGGCGAGGTCGCCGACCTGTGGCGGACGACCGAGGACCTGCTCGACATCTGGCAGAACGGCAACAGCAACAGCTATCCCATGGGAGTCGGCAACGTCCTGGACGTCACCGCGCCGTTGGCGGCGCAGTCGGGCCCGGGACATTGGAACGACCCGGACATGCTGGTCGTCGGCCGTCCTGGCCTGTCACTGACCGAGTCGCGCTCCCACTTCGCCCTGTGGGCGCTGATGGGTGCCGCGCTCATGGCCGGCAATGACATCCGCACCATGTCCGCCGACGTGAGCGCGATCCTGCGCAACCCGCGTCTGCTGGCGGTGAACCAGGACTCGCTGGGGGCGGGCGGGCGCAGGGTGCGCGACGACGGCGGCACCGAGGTGTTCGCCAAGCCCTTGGCCGACGGCTCGGTCGCGGTGGGCCTGTTCAACCGGGGCGAGGGTGCCGCGACGGTCACCACCACGGCCGCGCAAGTCGGCCTGTCCGGCGGGCCGTTCACCCTTACCGACCTGTGGACCGGCGGCACGTCGAGCACGTCCGGGCAGATCTCGGCGAGCGTCACCGCGCACGGCGTGGCCGTGTTCCGGGTGAGCGGGGGCAGCCCGCGGAGCGCCACCACCTCGCGTCTGCGCGGCAACGCATCCGGCCGCTGCCTGGACGTGGACAACGCCTCCACCGCAGCCGGGGCCACCGTAGTGATCTGGGACTGCCACACGGCCGCCAACCAGCTGTGGACCACGTGGGCCGGCGGCGAGATCCGCGTCTTCGGCGACAAGTGCCTGGACGCCTACAACCAGGGCACCACCAACGGCACCCGGGTCATCACCTGGCCCTGCAACGGCCAGAACAACCAGAAGTGGACCGTCGGCGCCGACGGGTCGATCCGCAACGTCCACGCCGGGCTGTGCCTCGACGCCAACGGGGCCGGCACCGCGGGCGGGACCCCACTGGTCCTGTGGACCTGCGACGGCCAGGCCAACCAGAAGTGGACCCGCGCGTGAACAACCGCGGCTTCAGAAGGGGAGTTCCACGATGACGAGGACAAGATCCCTCTTATGGACCGCCGTGGTCGCGGTGCTGGTTGTCCTGAGCATGGGAGGCACGGCACTGGGCCACGGCCGGGGCGGGAACGCGCCGCTCACGGCCTCCGGCACGGCTGCCGCATCGGCCGGCTCCGCCGCCCCGAGCTCCGGTTGTGGCAAGACCCCCACCCTGACGAGCGGAACGCACACGATCCAGAGCGGCGGCAAGAGCCGGAACTTCATCTTGCGCATCCCCGACGGCTACGACCGCAACCGCGCCTACCGGCTGGTCTTCGGTTTCCACTGGCGGGGCGGCACCTCCACCGACGTCGCCACCGGCCGCACCGTGGAAACGGGCACCTGGGCCTACTACGGAGTCCAGCGACTGGCGGACAACAGCACCATCTTCCTGGCACCCCAAGGCCTCAACAACGGCTGGGCCAACAACGGCGGGGAGGACGTCACGTTCGTCGACGACATGCTCAGGCGCATCGAGACGGATCTGTGCGTCGACACGACACAGCGCTTCGCTCTGGGGTTCAGCTACGGAGCCGCAATGTCGTACGCCCTCGCGTGTTCCCGCGCGACTGTCTTCCGCGCGGTCGCGGTCCTGAGCGGCGGACAGCTCAGCGGCTGCAGCGGCGGCACCCAGCCGATCGCCTACCTCGGCGTGCACGGCCTCAGGGACAGCGTCCTCGGTATCTCCGGCGGAAGGGTGCTGCGGGACAGGTTCGTCAGAAACAACGGCTGCACTCCCCAGAACCCGCCCGAGCCGGCGCAGGGCAGCCTGACGCACCGGGTCACCACCTACTCGGGATGCTCGGCCGGGCATCCGGTCGTCTGGGCCGCGTTCGACGAAGGGCACATCGCCGCTCCGCAGGACGGGGCCGCCGGTGACAGCGGCTCCAGGACCTGGGTGCCGCAAGAGGTCTGGAAGTTCTTCACGCAGTTCCAGACCTCCAACCCGTCGCCGGGGACGGCGACCTGCCGGGTCACCGGCACCGTCAGCGCCTGGAACACGGGCCTGACGTCGAACATCACCATCGCCAACACCGGCACGACCGCGATCGACGGCTGGTCCCTTGTCTTCACCCTGCCCGAAGGCCAGACCATCACCTCCGGCTGGAACGCGGACTACTCGGCCGCCTCCGACCGGGTGACGGCCAGGAACGCTTCCCACAACGCCACCATCGCGCCACGCGCGTCGGTCGACATCGGCTTCCAGGCAGCCCACACCGGCAACACCGCCCCACCGACGTCCTACACCCTCAACGGCACTGCCTGCGCTGTCACCGAGAGTGCACCGAAGTGACCAGGTGGTTCGGCCGGAGACATCGGAGCCGGGACTGCCGCCGACTGTTCGGCCAAGGTGTGTGGACTTGAGCAGACGGTCTGTCTCTTCGGTGCCATCCGCGGCGAGGGCCGTCGCCGCGGATGGCTGACATGGCGCCGGGCGGCACGAACCAGATCATGATCTCGTTCCGGTTCACGCCGTCGGTGCGGGGTGTCGGGTCCGGCCAGATGTCGTACGAGGCGTTGTACACGGCGTCGCCGACGTGGCCGTACGCACGGAACGCCCTGCGTGGCTTCCTCTGACGGCTGCGAGAATGGTGGCGGCAGCAGGCGAGGGGATGAGGGAAAGGCGACCGTGCCGGACAACCGAGCGGGAAGACCTTCGACGGAGGACCACGGCGAGAGCGGCAGGGGACCCGCATCGGTGACGATCGCTTACATCGCCGAATCCGCGGGCGTCTCCGTACCCACCGTGTCAAAGGTGCTCAACGGCCGGTCGGGGGTGTCGGACGAGACCAGGGCCCGCGTCGAGGAACTGATCCATCAGTACGGTTACCGCAAGCCCCCGAAGAGCCGGAGCAACCTGGTGGAGCTCGTGTTCCGCGAGCTGGAGAACATGTGGGCCGTGGAGATCATCCGCGGTGTCGAGCGCGTGGCCCGCAGGAACCGGATCGGTGTGCTGGTGTCGGAGTTCGGGCTCCATGACACGGTGGGCATGACCATCGACGACACGGTCGGCCGGCGCCCTCGATGCGTCCTGTCGGTCGCGCAGCTCTCGGAAGCCGAGCGGGAGCAACTGGCGGCGAACGGCATCCCGTTCGTCGTCTTCGACCCGATCGAGGAGCTGCCCGACGACGTGCCGTTCGTGGGTGCCACGAACTGGAGAGGCGGGCAGGCGGCTACCCGGCACCTGGTCGGCTTGGGGCACCGGCGCATCGCCATGATCAGCGGGCCTGATCACCCCTTCTGTCTCGCCCGGCTGTCCGGCTACTCGTCCGCTCTCACGGAAGCCGGACTGCCGATGGAACCGGGCCTGGTGGTGAAGACCCAGCTCACCCGCGAGCACGGGTACGCCGCGGCACGGGAGCTGCTGTCCCGCCACGATCGCCCCACCGCCGTGTTCACCGTCAACGACATGCAGGCGCTCGGTGTCTACCAGGCCGCGCGCGAGCTGGGCCTGCGCATCCCGCACGATCTCAGCGTGGTGGGTTTTGACGACGTACCGGCCGTGGCCTGGATGGATCCGCCCTTGACCACGGTCCATCAGCCGCTGGCCGAGATGGCGACGGCCGCCACCGAGATGGCGCTGGCGCTCGGGCGGGGTGAGCAGGTGCCGCAGATGGGGCTGGAGATCGCCACCACTCTGGCCGTCCGGGAGAGCACGGCTCCGCCGAAAGCGGAGTGAAGCGGCGCGCACAGACGCCGGTGCCCTGGTTGCCCGGGACGTGGGCAACCAGGGCGAGGGGCCTGTCGGTCAGGACTCCTTGACAGCCGTACCGGTGACTGAGTCTCCGGACTTCGTGACCCTGTACTTCACCTTGGCGCCGCTGTAGAAGTGGAAGGTCAGCGTCGCCGGATCGCCGTCACGCAGCGACTTGAGGAATTCGGTGGTCAGGATGATCGTGCCGTTCGGGTAGTCCGGGGAGAAGGCCTTGTTGAACTCCTGGAACTGAGTCCAGCTGGTCGGGCCGGCGTTGCTGCCGTCGGAGTACGTGGCCTCCATGGTCGCCAGCTCGTCTCCCTGGTACTTCGTGGGAATGGTGAACTTCTCGGCCGTGCCCGTGTCGTTCGACAGCACCGGAGTGTCGTTGGTGACCACGTCGATCTGCCAGGGCAGCCCCTTGGAGAACCGGGCCTGGAGCGTCGCGTTGACCCCGTAGTCGCGATCGCCGGTCAGCCGGGTCAGGGCCGGTGCCGTGAGGGTGAGCCGATCCTCGAAGACGGTGTAGTCCCGGCCCTCGGCCAGCTTGGTGTCGCCGTGCCACAGACCCCGGAACTTGGTGCCGTTCCGGTTCAGTATGAGCGACTGGGCCGTGATCCGGCTCGACTTCGCCACGAAGACCTTGTCGAAGGAGGCGGTGCCCGAGCGGGTGGTCCAGCTCGACTTGATCCAGGCGAAGAGGGCGGGGGCGCGCCACTTCAGGGTCTCTCGGTTCAGGTAGGCGAAGCCGGGTCCCACAGGGCGGTGGTGACACCGGCGACGCGTGCCGCGCGTCCGACGTGCTCGTAGTACTTCAGCGCCTCGCCCCGCTCGATGCGGGAGGGGTGGTTGTCGTCGGGATATGCGAGCAGGCCGTACTCGCCGAGGTAGACGGGGATGCCCTTGGCGACGAAGGTGTTGTGCATGCGGGCGAAGGCGTCGTCCGCGTCGTTGCGGGCGTCATCGCCGTATCGGGTGCCGCCGGCGATGTTCACGCTGAACGGGTACCAGCTGTAGTAGTGCACGGTGGCGACCAGGTTGCTGTCGCGCAGCCCGCTGATCGTGGTGTACAGGTCGTCCATGAGGTCCTGGGAGGGGGTGCCCCCTTGTGTGGTCAGGACGAGCAGGCGGCTCTTGTTCCCGCCGCCCGAAGCGCGGACGATCTTGTGGAACGAGGTGTTCAGCTCGTTCATGAGCTGGGTCTTCTGCGCGGCCGTGGCGTCGTCGAAGCTCGGTTCGTTGACGCTCTCGAAGAGCAGGGTGCGCGGCTCGTTCCGGAACGTCGCGGAGATCTGGGTCCACAGGGCGTCGTAGCGGGCGAGCACGTTGTGGTGGTCGGTGGAGATCTTCGAGATCCACTGCCATGAGTCGTGGTGGACGTTGAGCACAACGTAGAGGTTCTCGGCCTGTGCCCAGTCGACCACCTGCTGGACGTGGCTCAAGTACGCGGCATCGACGGCGTAGGGCGCGGTGGTGGACTGGTGCGCGCTCCAGGTCACCGGGATGCGGACGCTGCGGAACCCCTGCGCCCGGATGGTTTCGAACAGCTCTCTGGTGGCCTTGGGGTTGCCCCAGGACGTCTCGTCCGGAATCGCGTCCAGGGTGTTGCCCAGGTTCCAGCTGGGCTGCATCGCGGCGACGGCGTCCATGGCGCGGGCCGGAACTCTGACCGTGGGGCGTGTCTGCTGCGCCGTGCCGCCCGGCGCGGCGAGCGCGGTGCTGCCGGACAGTCCCAGGATGACGAGCAGCGCCATCAGCAGGCCGGCCAGGCGTCCGGGGCCGCGGCTGCGGTGGCGCGCGGGCTGCCGTATGTCCTTCACGTGTCATGCCTTTCGGTCGGTCGTGCCTTTCGGCCGACGGTTCGGGTTGGTTCCATCAGTGGTCGGAGAGGGCCCCGGTTCAGTGGTCAGGAGGAGGCGGGTTCAGCCGTCGAGGGGCTCGTAGTCGAACCAGTCGAAGTGGACGGCGCCTGCCGTGGCGTACATGCCGATGACCCGGCCGGTGAAGCCGCCGGCGACCTCGGTCGACAGGTAGCGGCCGTCGAGGGTCGCGAGCTCGGTGAACGTGCCGTCGGGCTGCTCGACGCCGAGGGAGACGACGTCGGGTCCGGTGCACGGCCCGTGCGGAGACGGCGGTTCCGTGATCGTGACGGCGAGGACCACCGGCCCGGCGGGCACGGACCGTGCGGCCACGACCGTGCGCAGGGAGCCGACGCGCGCGACGACCCGCACCCGCGTGCCGGACACCTCGATCGCGTAGTGGTGCCGCTCGTCGAGCCGGACGGCGAGGCCGCCGCTTCCCTCCGCCGCATCGACCAGAGTGCGCGCCCGGCACGACATATGCTGCTGGCGCCGACCGGTGAACACCACGTCGGGCTCGTCCAGGGAGCTGCCCCGCGCGCGGAGCGTCAGCCACCCGGGGCGCTCCTTGGTGGTGCAGTGTTCGGCGGGCCGGTCGCGCACGGAGATCCAGGACGGCCGCAGCTCGCTGAACTCGAAGTCGTCCCGGTGCTCCTCGACAGGGCTCGGGGAGAGCGGCCACGGGAGCTCGGGCAGGTCCAGGGCGACCTCGCCGACGACCGGCCAGCCGTCCACCCAGGACACGGGGGCCAGGAAGGTCTCCCGGCCGAGCACGTGCCAGCCCGGCGTGCCGCCGCCCGGTCGGACGCCGAGCAGCACCATCCACCAGGAGCCGTCGGGGCCTTGGACCAGGTCGGCGTGCCCGGTGTTCTGCACGGGGTGGTCGGTGCCCCGGTGGGTGAGGATCGGGTTGGCCGGGCACGGCTCGAACGGGCCGCCGGGCGTACGGCCGCGGGCGATCGACACGCTGTGGCCGCGCTCGGTGCCGCCCTCGGCGATGAGCAGGTACCAGTAGTCGCCGATCCGGTACAGGTGTGGCGCCTCCGGGGCCTTGGCGCCAGGGCCACCGGACCAGAGCTTGTGCGGTGTTCCGTACGTCTGTCCGGTGGACGGGTCGATACGGACCTGTGACACCCCGGCCACCGTGCACCAGCACGTCCCGTCCTCGTCCCAGGCCAGGTCGGGATCGATGCCGGGCACGCCCGGTGCCCAGATGGGATCCGACCACGGTCCGGCGGGGTCGGTGGCCGTGACGATCAGGTTGCCGCCGCCCTCGCTGCAGTTGGTGACGATCAGCCAGAAGCGGCCGTCGTGGTGGCGCAGGGTGGGGGCGTAGATGCCGCCGGAGGACGACATGGAGGTGGGCAGACGCAGTTGGTCCGGCCGGTCCAGGGCGTTGCCGATCTGTGTCCAGTGCACCAGGTCACGGCTGTGGAAGAGGGGCACCCCGGGGAAGTACTCGAAGCTGGAGCAGGCCAGGTAGTAGTCGTCGCCGACGCGGCAGACGCTGGGGTCGGGGTGGAAGCCGGGGATCACGGGGTTGGCGAAGCGTCCGTCCGCCTGGGGCAGAGGGGGCACTCGATAGGTCCTCTCGTCGATTCGTGATGCAGGCGTGGGGTGCCACAGTGCGAGGGCGGGGTGGTCGCCGTACCGTTCGGCCAGCGCGGAGGCGATCCGGCGGGCCGCGACGCGGTAGGCGGGCGAGGCAGTAGGTGTCTCGGCTGCCGTGGACGAGCCGGGTGCCGTCGGCCCTGACCGCCAGCGCCTCGGGGTGGGCGAGGGTGAACCAGGGCGGCGGGGAGGCCGTCGGGGTGGCGAGGTCGACGGCCACCCCGTTCGCGTGGAGGCGTTCGATGTGGGCGTCGAGCCAGGAGAAGTCGTAGCGTCCTTGCTCGGGTTCGAGCAGGGCCCAGGAGAAGACTCCGAGGGTGGCCAGGTTGACCCTGGCCCGGCGCATGAGTTCGTCGTCTTCCCTCCAGACCGGCTCGTCCCACTGCTCGGGGTTGTAGTCGCCGCCGAAGGCGAGTCCGCCCAGACGGTCGGTGATGCTGCGTGCCGTCATGACGGTTCCTCGGGTATGGAGAGTCGTGGGCTGCTCTGACGTGTCGTCAGCATGAGGGTGTGAAGTGCCCGTTCGTCCGTCGGCGGCTCACCGCGCAGGGCGGCGGCCGGTCGGCCGATCACGTGGTCGGCCGCGACGCGGCCCAGTTCTCGCGTCGGGCCGGACACGAAGGTGAACGCGGGCGCGTGCTGCTCGGCGCCCAGGGCGCCGACGGGGGTGAAGTCATGGTCGACGTACGCCAGTCCGTGCGGGTCGGCGGGCGGGCCGATCAGTACGGTCCGGGTGCCCCGGGCGCGCATCGAGGGGATGCGCCGGTCGTCCGGCTCGACGTCCATGACGATCACGCCATCGGGCGGCGCGTCGGCCGGGACACGTCGCACTCCCTCGGGACCCTCGTCGTTGGTGACCAGCAGGACGTCGTAGCCGTGCTGTCGGGCCGCTGGTCGTGACCAAGACGGCGATCTCCGCCGTGGTCGGGACGTACCCGCCCCGATGCGGCGAGACACGCGGGTGTCTCGCCGCATCGGCGACAGTCACCATGACGGTGCGCCCACGTCCTTTTGCACTGCCGCGCCTACGAAGCTTCTGCGGTTCAACCCGTGCGTCATGGCGGTGACCCCTTCCCGCGGAGAGTGTCGAAGCGCTTCACTTCGAAGGGAAGCTAGCGGACATGTTTCGCACGCAACAAGGGCCCGGTTACGAGGAAAGTTTCTCTCTTCTGGTCCATTGACAGGTTGTGAGCGAAAATGACAGCGTCGATGCGCTTCGACAACTCACTCTCAACCCCCACGTCCGCGCCCGCCTGCCGAGGGATCTGTCTCGTGGCTTCTCCGTCCTCCTCCACCGCCCCCCGGCCGCCCTTTTGCGACCCCGCGCTTGCGATGAGCAAGCGCGTCGACGACCTGCTGGACCGGCTCACCCTGGACGAGCGGCTCGCCATGCTGCACCAGTACGTCCCGGCCGTCCCACGCCTGGGCATCGCCTGGCTGGGGGTGGCGACCGTGTTTCCCCAGGCCGTGGGGATGGGGGCGTCATGGGACGAGGATCTGGTGCGTGCCGTCGCCGAGGCGGTCTCGGTCGAGGTGCGCGCCTTCCACCGGCACCGGCCCACCGCGACCGGGTTGGGCACCAACAGCCTGCAGACCTGGGCGCCCAGATCGAGGCGGGAGCGGTCGTAGAGATCGGTGTGCAGGGCGGTGTGCCGCGAGCGCAGCGTTGCGTAGTCACCCGCGAGCGCTTTGTCGCGTGCGCCTTCGAGACGGCCGGAGATCACCGGTGGGGTCACGTCACGGGTGCCGTTCGGCGGCCGACCACGCGCCGCCGACAGGACCAAGGAGTCCCCGTGACGGACAGCTCCATCGGCCGCAGACGGGGGGAGTGGAGCGGTGACCCACCGACGTGGTGACCCACCGCCGCCCGGTCGGCTCGGAACGGAAGCCGGGCGGCGGGGGCCGAGGGAAAGGGATCAGACGGTCGTGAAAGACCACAGCAGGTTGGTGCTGCTGCCGTACGTCCACTGCTTGGTGACGGAGCCCGAGGCCACGTTGCCGCCGCCGTCGAGGACCAGGCCGGTGGTGCGGTTGGCGATCGAGTAGCGGTCGCCGCCCCGGTGGGTGATCTTCCACTGCTGGTTGGTGCCGCCGTTCCAGGGGGCCTGTCGGGCCGGAGAGCCGTTGTCGGTGGCACCCCAGCTGTCTGCGACCATGCCGTTCGTCCGGTTGACCAGCCGGTAGTAGCCGCCTCCGACCGCCTCCGCGTGCCACTGCAGGTTGGAGCTGCCGTCCCAGGTCCACTGCTTGAGGTTGGACCCGGAGGCCACGCCGCCGCCGCTGTCCAGGGCGAGTCCGTTGGTGGCGTTGGTGATCCGGAAGTAGGTCGCCGGGTTGAACTGGACCCTCAGCGAGGCGATCTGGTCGTTGTTGCCGGTGACCCGCAGGTCGGGGTTCTCGGCGGTGAAGGTCCACGAGGTGCCGCTGAAGTTGTCTCCGGAGTAGCCGACCACCTGGTAGCCGGGGGCCGGCCGCAGGGAGGAGAGCGTGCCCGCGCCCAGTCCGGACGCGGTCAGATCGGCCGCGGTGTAGTCGCCGACGGTGAACACGCCGGCGTTGCCGGTGTAGTTGACGTCCGAGAAGGCGACGGCGCCGGCGAGCGGCCGCAGGCCCGGGATCGTGCCGGAGAAGGAGAGCTTCAGTACGTAGGCGCCCGCACCGTACGGAGCCGAGGAGGGCAGGGTGACCGTGAGGCCGGAGGCGCTCTGGGCCGGTGTGGGCAGGCCGATGTAGGTGCCGGCGGTGTTCCCGAGGAGCTTCACCGAGGTCAGCGACGAGAGGTTGATCCGGTCCGAGCTGAGGGTCTTGATCGTCAGCGAGCTGCCGGGCCAGCCCAGGACGGTGGCGTACAGGACGTTGTCGGCCTTGTTGCGGGTGAAGCGGATGTCCTGCGGCGTGCCGGCATGCGGAGTGGTGAACGAGCCGCCGCCCATCTTCGTCGGGCCCTCGCCGTACTCCGTCCAGGCGCGGGTCGAGTACACCGACTCGCCGAAGCGCTTCAGGTGGTCTCCGATACCGAGCAGGATGTCCTTCTGCGCCTGGGGGATGGTGCCGTCGGCCATGGGCGCGATGTTCAGCAGCACGTTGCCGTTCTTGCTGACCCGGTCGAGGAACGAGTGCAGCATCTGCTGGACGGTGTAGTAACCGATGCCCTGGGTGTAGCACCAGCTGCTGCTGGAGATGCTGTCGTCGGTCAGCCAGTACGGAGTGGTGAGGTCGGCCGGGCCACCGCGCTCGTAGTCGAAGACCTCGCCCTTGCCGTTCATGCCGTCCTTGTACGTGGCGACGACCTCACGGCCCCAGCTGCCCGCCTGGTTGTAGTAGTACGACAGGTAGTTCAGCCGCTGTGTCTCGTCGACGGCGTCCAGCTTGAAGTCCTGCCAGAGGATGTCGGGCTGGGCGCGGTCGATGACCTCCTTGAGCTTGTCGTACCAGAGCTGGTTCTCGGCGGCCGGGCCCAGCTGCCCGTAGAGCTTCTTGAGGCTGGGGTCCGTCTGGGCGGGGACGAACTCGTAGAAGCCGTTGTAGTGGTAGGCGTGGTGCATGGCCACCAGCAGCTTGAGGCCCTTGGCGCGGATGGCCGTGGAGAAGAGCCGCAGGAGATCCAGCCCTGGGCCCTTCTTCACCGAGTTCCACTCGTTGACCTGGCTGTCCCACATGGAGAAGCCGTCATGGTGCTCGGCGACCGGGCCGGCGAACTTGGCGCCGGCGTCGACGAACAGCTGCACCCACTCGTCGGGGTCGAACTTCCCGCCGGCCGACTTCAGCTTCGGCGCGAACTTCACGGTGTTGCCCGCCAGGTCCTGAGCCCCGTTGATGAAGTTGTGGTACGGCCATGCCGACGGCTGGCCGTAGGTCGCGATGTGGTGCTGGTTGGCGTTGCTGCCCGCCTGGTACATGCTCCGCGGGTACCACTCGTTGTCGTAGGCGGGGACGCTGAAGACGCCCCAGTGGAAGTAGATCCCGAACTTCGCGTCCTGGAACCACTCCGGAGCCGGCGGGTGCTGGTCGACCGAGTTCCAGTCCGGTGTGTACGTGCTGGGCGCCGCCTGGGCGACGCCGGCGCCGAACACACCTCCGGCAACGGCCGCCGCGGCGACGCAGGTGGCACCGGCCAGGAAGTGGCGTCTGTTGATCGAACTCGACATGGAGACATCCCTGGTGCAGAGGGGGGACAGGGGAGTGCAAGGGGACACGAGTCGGCGTGGCTGCTGTGCACAGGGCGCCGCTTGTTACGCATGAAGGTCTGCCATGTCTCCCTGGGATGTCAACTGGCGTGCAGGGATGAAAAGCATCGTACGGTCAAGTGATAACGCCCCTTACGTCATGTTTGATGCGCTTTGCGACCGACCAAACATGGCATGTCTGTCAGGGCCTTATGGGCGATTGCGCCCATCCAGTGGCGAAGATTAATGGGATGGATCTTGGCTGATGGTGTCACTCCTTATCGATGGGTGGGCTGCGAGCTGGGGGTTTGTTGCAGATCGAGCGAAGAGCTAGACAGTGCATCGGGAGCGCGCCTATAAACATCCCATCTCTACTGCACGGCGATACGCAGATGTCGTCGAGGCGAAACATCTCCCGCTACGGGACCGGCGCGAGGAAGCACCGATGAGACTCAGAACCGCCCTCTGTTCAGCCGTCTCCGCCCTGTCCGCACTGGCGTTGCTCAGTGCATGCGGCAGCGGCTCCACCACCGCTGCGTCGTCGAGCGGCGCGCCGTTGGTCGGCATCGACTACCCGCGCTCCGACACCGACTTCTGGAACTCCTACATCAAGTACACGCCCCAGTACGCCAAGGAGCTGGGGCTGGACCTGAAGACCACCAACTCGCAGAACGACGTCGCCAAGCTGACCGCCAACGCGCAGACGTTCATCAGCCAGGGCGTCAAGGGCCTCGCGATGGCCCCGCAGGACACCGCCGCCATCGCGCCCACCCTCGCCCAGATGGAGGCGAAGAAGATCCCCGTCGTCACCGTCGACACCCGCCCTGACACCGGCAAGGTGTTCATGGTCGTGCGCGCCGACAACCGCGCCTACGGCGAGAAGGCCTGCCAGTACCTCGGTGCCAAGCTCGGCGGCAAGGGCAAGGTGGTGATGCTGCAGGGCGGCCTGGACTCCATCAACGGCCGTGACCGTACTGAGGCGTTCAACGAGTGCATGAAGAAGAACTACCCGGACATCAAGGTGTTCGGCGAGGCCACCAACTGGGACGGCGCCGTCGCCGCCCAGAAGCTGCAGACCGACCTGACCGCCAACCCGGGCATCAAGGGCATCTACATGCAGTCCAGCTTCGCCCTGTCCGGCACGCTCCAGGTCCTGAAGCAGAAGGGTCTGTTGGTGGACCCGAAGGACAAGAAGCACGTGTTCGTCGTGTCCAACGACGGCATCCCCGAGGAGCTCAAGTCCATCGCCGCGGGCAAGATCGACGCCACCGTCTCCCAGCCTGCAGACCTCTACGCCAAGTACGCCCTCTACTACCTCAAGGCCGCGATCGACGGAAAGACGTTCAAGCCCGGCAAGACCGACCACGACAGCACCATCATCCAGGTCCGTGACGGCCTGCTCGAGGACCAGCTCTCCGCCCCGCTCGTCACCGCCGACGGCGGCACCTACGGCGGCGTGCCCAGCGTCAAGAGCGACGACAAGTCGCTGTGGGGCAACAACCTCGGCTGATTCCTCTGATCCCTCTGATTTCTCATCGGGAACGCAACGGCGCACGAGAACAAGGCGGTTGAGATGAGCGACGGGGAGCGAGCACTCACCCCCGCGCCCGCCCCGGCGGACGACGGACGGGTCCCCTCGGACCCGCCCGTCGTCGAGGCGACGGGCATAGTCAAACGATTCGGTCCGACGGTGGCCCTGAACGGCGCCCGGATCACCATCAGGCCCGGCGAGACCCACGCGCTCGTCGGCCGCAACGGAGCCGGCAAGTCGACCCTGGTGTCGGTCCTCACCGGCCTGCAGGCCCCCGACGAGGGAACGGTGACCTTCGGCGGCGAGTCGGCCCCCCGGCTCAGCGACCGCGACGCCTGGCGTCGGCGCGTGGCCTGCGTCTACCAGAAGTCGACGATCATTCCCACACTGACGGTCGCCGAGAACCTCTTCCTGAACCGGCACGACCACGGCCCCAGCCGCCTCATCAGCTGGCAGGCCACCCGTCGCCGCGCACAGGACCTGCTGTCGACCTGGTCGGTGGACGTCGACCCGCAGACCCCGGCCGGTGAACTGAGCGTCGAGCAGCGGCAGTTCGTCGAGATCGCCCGCGCGCTGTCCTTCGGGGCGCGGTTCATCATCCTCGACGAGGCGACCGCCCAGCTCGACGGGGCGGCCATCAACCGCCTCTTCGACCGCATCCGCGACCTGCAACGCCAGGGCGTGACCTTCCTGTTCATCAGCCACCATCTCCAGGAGATCTACGAGATCTGCGACATGGTGACGGTGTTCCGCGACGCCCGGCACATCGTGACCGCGCCGGTCGCGGAGCTCCCCCGCGCCGACCTCGTCGCCGCCATGACCGGGGAGGCGGCGGCCGACCGGCGCGAGGATCGGGCCAGCACCCTCGACCCCGGCGCCACGACCGCACTGAACGTCCACGCGCTGCGGGGCGACGGGTACGACGACGTCAGCTTCCAGATCGGGGCCGGTGAGATCGTCGGCCTCGCGGGCGCCGCGGGCAGCGGGCGCACCGAGGTCGCCGAGACCGTCGTAGGGCTGCGGGCGGCAACGGCGGGCGACGTGGAGATCGCCGGGACGCGGCCCCGGCCGGGCAGCGTGCCCGCGGCGCTCGCCGCCGGCGCCGGGTTCGTCCCCCAGGACCGGCACCACCAGGGCTTCGTTCCCGACATGTCGATCGCGGACAACGCCACACTGTCCGTGCCGAAGCGGCTCGGCCAGAACGGGTTCCTCAGCCGCGGCCGCCGGGACCGGCTCGCCGCGGGCATGATCGAGAACCTGGCGATCAAGACTCCCGGTCCCGACCTGTGCGTCTCCGCCCTGTCCGGGGGCAACCAGCAGAAGGTCGTCATGGCACGCGCCCTCGCCGACGACCCACGGCTGCTGGTCCTGATCAACCCGACCGCGGGCGTGGACGTGCGCTCCAAGGAGTTCCTCCTCGGCAAGGTCGAGGAGACCGCGGACACCGGCACCGGAGTGCTCATCGCCTCCGACGAACTCGACGACCTGCGCATGTGCGACCGGGTCCTGGTGATGTTCCAGGGCCGTGTGACCTCAGAGATCGCCCGCGGCTGGCACGACCACGACCTCGTGGCCGCGATGGAAGGAGTGGACCTGCATGCCTGAGGTGATGCCTGAAACCGTCATCGAGGACACCGCCGCCGCCAAGGCCCCGGAGCCTCGGCAGCCGAAGCGCACCGCGCTGCTCGGCGGCCGGATACCTCTGGCCCGCCTGCGCGACCTGGCGCTCGTCCCGGCCATCGTGGTCATCGCGATCGTCGGACAGATCGTCAACCCGGTCTTCCTGCAGGCCGACAACCTCATCAACGTCCTGCAGACCATGTCCGAGATCGCCCTGCTGGTCCTCGCCCAGACGATGGTCCTGATCGTCAAGAAGATGGACCTGTCGCTGGAGTCCACCATGGGCCTCGCGCCCGGCGTCGCGGCCTGGATGGTGGTGCCGACCGGCGCGGGACATGGACTCGGACTGCTCCCCGGCGCGTGGGCCATCCCCGTCACCCTCGCCGTGGGCGCGCTCGTCGGCGTGATCAACGCCCTGCTCATCATCCGCTTCGGCCTCAACGGCTTCATCGTCACCCTGGGCATGCTGATCGTGCTGCGTGGTGTCCTCACCGGCATCTCCGGGGGCCAGACGTTCTTCCAGCTGCCGCAGTCGATGCTCTATCTCGGCACCGCGCAGTGGTTCGGGATGCCCGCGTCCATCTGGATCTGTCTGGTGCTGTTCGCCGTCGCGATCGTGGTGCTCGGCTGGACCAGCTTCGGCCGCTCGCTGTACGCCATCGGCGGCAACGTCGATGCCGCGAAGGCGGCAGGCATCCGCACCGACCGGGTGCTGTGGATCGTCATCGTCACCGGCAGCGTGCTCGCCGCCCTCGCCGGACTGCTGCTCTCCGGGCGCCTGGCCTCCGTCGCCTCCGCGCAGGGCAACGGCTACATATTCACCGTCTTCGCCGCCGCCGTCATCGGCGGGATCAGCCTCAACGGCGGCAAGGGCACCATGTTCGGGGCGTTCTGCGGCATCCTGCTGCTCTTCATGATCCAGAACGTCCTCACCCTCGGTGGCGTCCCCGCCCAGTGGATCGGCGCCCTCAACGGCCTGATCATCCTGGTCGCCCTCGCCATCTCACGTATCACGGGCGGCAAGGTCCAGGAGTGACCCCGGGCGGCCGTCCCGGGCCGCCCGACATCCTCCGCCGCCCCACCTCTCGTCGCACAGGGCCGTATCGCCCCCGCCCTCCCAGGAGTTGCCGTCATGTCATCCGCCCCGTCCGCTTCCCCGGCTTCTGCCCGCATCACCGCCCTGGACGTGCTGGACGTGCGTTTCCCGACGTCCGAACACCTGGACGGGTCGGACGCGATGAACCCCGAACCCGACTACTCCGCCGCCTACGTCGTCCTGCGCACCGACGCCGGCGACGGACTCGAGGGCCACGCCCTGGCCTTCACCACCGGCCGCGGCAACGACGTGCAGGCCGCCGCCATCGCGGCCCTCGCCCCGCACGTGGTGGGCCTCTCGGTCGACGAAGTCTGCGCCGACCTCGGGGCGTTCTCCCGCACCCTTGTCCACGACCCCCAACTGCGCTGGCTCGGCCCGGAGAAGGGCGCCATCCACATGGCCACAGGTGCCGTCGTCAACGCCGCCTGGGACCTGGCGGCCAAGCGCGAGAACAAGCCCGTGTGGCGTTTCCTCGGCGAGATGTCACCGGAGGACCTGGTCGCCCAGATCGACTTCCGCTGGCTCAGCGACGCCCTCACCCCCGAGCAGGCCCTGGAGATCCTCAAGCGCGCCGAGCCCGGCCGCGAACAGCGCATCGGCCACCTGCTCGAACAGGGCTACCCCGCCTACACCACCACCCCCGGCTGGCTCGGCTACTCCGACGAGAAGCTGTCCCGCCTGGCCCGCGAGGCCGTCGCGGACGGCTTCACCCAGATCAAGCTGAAGGTCGGCGCGTCCCTGGAGGACGACGTACGGCGCATGCGCACCGCCCGCGAGACGGTCGGCGACGGCATACGCATCGCGGTGGACGCCAACCAGAGATGGGACGTCCAGGCCGCGATCGACTGGATGAGCGCCCTGGCCCCCTACCAGCCGTACTGGATCGAGGAGCCCACCTCACCCGACGACATCCTCGGCCACGCCGCCGTGCGCAAGGCCGTCAGCCCCATCAAGGTCGCCACCGGCGAGCACATCGCCAACCGGGTCGTCTTCAAGCAGCTCCTGCAGGCCGGCGCGGTGGACATCGTGCAGATCGACTCCGCGCGGGTCGGCGGCGTCAACGAGAACATCGCGATCCTGCTGCTCGCCGCGAAGTTCGGCGTACCGGTCTGCCCGCACGCGGGTGGCGTCGGGCTGTGCGAGATGGTGCAGCACCTGTCGATGTTCGACTACGTCGCCGTCTCCGGCACCACCGAGGACCGGGTCATCGAGTACGTCGACCACCTGCACGAGCACTTCGTCGACCCGGTGCGCATCGTCGACGGCCACTACCTCGCGCCGACCATGCCAGGCCTGAGCGCCCAGATGCACCCGGACTCCCTCAAGGAGTACGCCTACCCGGACGGCCCCGTCTGGACCGCTCGTGTCTGACGTCCAACCCCTCGTCGACGCCCACCACCATGTATGGGACCTGGACGTCCGGCCGCAGCCCTGGCTGGACGAGCCCGGGCACGAGCGGATCCGCCGCAGCTTCAGCTCACACGACCTGCGACCGGCCGCGACCCGGCCGGTCGCCGGACGGCGACTGACGAGCACGGTGGTCGTCCAGTGCGTCGCGTCCGTGCCCGATACACGCGACCTGCTCGCCCTGGCCGACAGCGACCCGCTGATCGGCGCCGTCGTCGGCTGGACGGACCTGACCTCCCCCGCGATCGGCGACGTACTCGAACCTGCGGACCGGGCACGCGCGCCCGTACCTGCGGGCTGTACGGCACGTCGTCCAGGGCGAGTCCGACCCGCACTGGCTCCACATAGCCGGTCTGCGTCCTCGCCGGCGGCTGGAACCGCTGGGCCGCCACGGTCGAGGAACTCCTGGACGGCTGCTCCGGCACCGAGATCCACGCGGTGCTCGCCGGCACCGCGACCGCCTTCTACCGCCTGACCCCCGCCCCCACGAAGGAGGGGACACCGTGCTCCTGACGGAACTGCTGCACCCCGGCATCCTCGAATCCCTGGCCGGAGCCGGCCACGGCGCCCGCGTGCTGCTCGCCGACGGCCACTACCCCGCGAGCACCGCCACCGGCGAGCGCGCCAGAACCGTCCACCTCAACCTGGCCCCCGGCCTGCTGGACGTCACCACCGTCCTCGACGTTCTGCTGCGCGCGCTGCCCGTCGAGTCGGCCCACGTGATGGTGCCGCCCGAGGGCGAACCAGAACCGCCCGCCATCGCCGAGTACCGCTCGATGCTGGCGCCCGTCCCGGTCGACACGCTCGGCCGCTTCGAGTTCTACGACGCCGCCCGCTCGCCCGACCTGGCGCTGGCGATCGTCACCGCCGACACCCGTACCTACGCCAACCTGCTGCTGACCATCGGCGTCCGCGCTGAAGGGACCCTGATCACACGATGACTCTCGCTGTCCGTTACACGTCCGCCCGCACGCTGGACACGGCTCCCGCGCAGACACGCTCCCCGGGGCCCGGCGAGGTGGAGCTGGCCCCCGCCTTTGTCGGTATCTGCGGCACCGATCTGCACATCTTCCACGGCGACATGGACGCCCGGGTCCAGGCGCCCGCCGTCCTGGGGCATGAGATGTCCGGCCGCGTCGTGCGGGTCGGACCGGGCGTCGAGGGCTGGCAGCCGGGTGATGCGGTGACCGTGATGCCGCTGCGCTGGGACGACACCTGCCCGGCCTGTCTCGCCGGCCATCAACACATCTGCCAGCACCTGGACTTCATCGGCATCGACTCCCCGGGGGCGATGCAGCAGCGCTGGACCGTGCCTGCCTCGACGCTGATCAGGCTGCCCGACTCGATCCCCCTGGACCGGGCCGCGCTCGTCGAGCCGACGGCGGTCGCCGTGCACGACGTGGGACGGGCCGCCGTGCGTGAGGGCGAGAAGGTCGTGGTGGTCGGCGGCGGGCCGGTCGGCATCCTCATTGCCCTGGTCGCGCGGGCCGCGGGCGCCGACGTCCGGGTGGTGGAGCTGAGCGCCCACCGGCGGCTGCTCGCCGAGGAGTTGGGGCTGACGGCCTGGAACCCGGGCGACGACGTCCTGCCGGAGCTCGTGCAGCAGTGGACCGGGGAGGCGGGGGCGGATGTCGCCTTCGAGGTGTCCGGCGCGGCCGGCGGCGTGGACACGGCGGTGGACGTGCTGGGCGTGCGCGGCCGGCTGTGCCTGGTCGCCATCCATCCGCGTCCCCGCGAGGTGAACCTGCACCGATTCTTCTGGCGCGAACTCACCCTCATCGGCGCCCGGTTGTACGACCGCTCCGACTTCGAGAAGGCGGTCGCCCTGGTCGACGACGGCACGATCCCGGCCGAACGACTGATCAGCAAGGTCGTGCCGCTCACGCAGGCGCCCGCCGCCTTCGAGGCCCTGGAGGGCGGCGGCGACGTGATGAAGATCCTCGTGGACTGCACCGACGACACTCCGGGAGCCGCTGTATGACGTCCTTCGACCTCACCGGGAAGCTCGCCGTCGTCACGGGAGCGCGGCGCGGCATCGGCCGGGCCATGGCCCGCGCACTCGCCGAGGCCGGCGCGGACGTCATCGGCGTCAGCGCCACGCTGGAGGAGTCCGGCAGCGCGGTGGAGAAGGACGTTCTCGCCGCGGGCCGTACGTTCGAGGCGATCCGCACCGACTTCGCCGACCCCGAGGCCGTACGGGCACTCGGCGCGGATCTCGCGGGGCGCGAGCGGCGGGTGGACATCCTGGTCAACAACGCGGGCACGATCCGCCGCGCCCCGGCCGCCGAACACGGCGACGCCGACTGGGAGTTGGTGCTCCAGGTCAACCTCAACGCGCAGTTCGCGCTGACCCGGGCGGTCGGCGGGGCGATGGTGGCCCGCGGCCAGGGGAAGATCGTTTTCACGGCTTCGCTGCTCAGTTTCCAGGGCGGCATCACGGTCCCCGGCTACACCGCCGCCAAGCACGGCATCGCCGGCCTCACCAAGGCCCTGGCCAACGAGTGGGCCCCGCACGGCGTCAACGTCAACGCCATCGCCCCCGGCTACATCGCCACCGACAACACCCAGGCACTGCGGGACGATCCGGCGCGCAGCAGGGCGATCCTGGACCGCATCCCGGCCGGACGCTGGGGCAACGCCGACGACCTGGCGGGCGCCACGGTCTTCCTCGCCTCCGACGCCGCCGCGTACGTCCACGGCGTCGTGCTGCCCGTCGACGGCGGATGGCTCGGCCGATGAGCGGCACCGACCTGGCCTCCGTACTGGCCGGGGCCCGCGTGATGCCGGTACTGGCGGTGCGGCGCGTCTCGACCGCCGGCCCGCCGGCCGACGCGCTCGCGGCCGGTGGTGCACGGTGCGCCGAGGTCACCTTCCGCACACCGGAGGCCGAGCAGGTGCTCAAGGAGATGGCCGCCCACGGGGGCCTGGCCGTCGGCGCCGGCACGGCGCTCACGCCCGAGCAGGTGGAGCGGGCCGTGGCGGCCGGGGCCCGCTTCGTGGTCTCGCCCGGCTTCGACGAGGAGGTCGTCGAGAAGTGCCGCGAGCTGGGGGTGCCAGTGGTGCCCGGCATCGCCACCGCCACCGAGCTGATGCGCGCCCTGAGGGCGGGCCTTGACACCGTGAAGCTCTTCCCCGCCGAGCCGCTCGGCGGCATCCCGACGCTTCGAGCGCTCGCGGCTCCCTTCCCGCAGATGCGCTTCATGCCGACCGGCGGGATCGGCGCCGACCAGCTGTCCGGCTATCTGGCCGAGCCCGCGGTCCTCGCCGTCGGCGGCAGCTGGATGGCCACCGCCGCCCACCTGGAGCAGGGCGACTACGAGGACATCCGCCGACTGACCGCCGAGGCCGTGGAGAGGAGCACGACGTGATCGACGTGGTGGCCCTCGGCGAGGTCATGCTGCGCTTCGACCCGGGCGAGGAACGGATCCGTACCGCCCGTACCTTCCAGGTCTGGGAGGGCGGCGGCGAGTACAACGTCGTACGCGGACTGCGGCGCTGCTTCGGCCTGCGGACAGCCGTCGTGACCGCTCTCGCCGACAACGCGGTGGGCCGGCTCGTCGAGGACCTGATCCTCCAGGGCGGAGTCGACACCTCACTGATCCGCTGGGTGCCCGACGACGGCATCGGCCGCACCGCCCGCAACGGCCTCAACTTCGTCGAACGCGGCTACGGCATCCGCGGCGCGCTCGGCGTCAGCGACCGCGCGCACACGGCCGTCTCGCAGCTGCCCAAGGGTGACGTGGACTGGGACGCGGTGTTCGGGGGCGGGGTGCGCTGGTTCCACACCGGCGGCATCTTCGCCGGCCTGTCGGACACCACCGTGGACGTCGCGGACGAGGCCATGGCGGCGGCCCGCCGTCACGGCGTCACCGTGTCCTACGACCCCAACTACCGCCCCAGCCTCTGGGCCGGCCGGGGCGGCGCCGATCGGGCCCGCGAGGTCGACCTGCGGCTCGCCCAGCACGCCGACGTCGTGGTGGGCGCCCTGGGCCTGACCGGCCCGCGCCCGGGTGAGGGGCCTATCCGCCCCGACGAGGTGCCCGGCGCGCTCGCGGAGGTGGCGGACCTCGTCCCCACGGCCAGGGTGCTGGCAACGACCCTGCGCGACGTACCCTCGGCCGGCGTCAACGACTGGTCCTCAGCCGCCTGGTCCGCCGAAACCGGCCTCGTCACCGGCCCCCGCATGCCCGGCCTGCACGTCTTGGACCGCATCGGCTCCGGCGACGGATTCGCCGCCGGCCTGATCCACGGACTGCTCAGCGACGCCGGCCTGGAGCGCGCCCTGGCCTACGGCACCGCCCACGGCGCGCTCACCATGACCACGCCCGGAGACGTCTCCATGGCCTCGCTCGCCGAGGTCGAGGCGCTCATCGCGGGCGGGTCGGCCCACGTCAGACGCTGACCGGCGCCCCACCACCCGTATCCCAGGAGCACGTCTTGCACCACCGGAAGATCCAGAACACGTCCGTCTCCCTCACGGAGCTCGGCTTCGGGGCGTCCGTGATCGGCAACCTCTACCGCGTCACCCCGGTCGACGACGCGACAGCCTCCGTCGACGCGGCCTGGGAGGCCGGCCTACGGTATTTCGACACCGCACCGCACTACGGCCTCGGCCTCTCCGAGCGTCGCCTGGGCGCCGCCCTGCGAGGCCGCCCGCGTGACGAGTACGTCATCTCCTCCAAGGTGGGCAGGCTGCTGGTGCCCAACGAGGACCCACGCGGCGTCGACAGCGAGGGCTTCGTCGTGCGCGACGACCTGCGCCGGCAGTGGGACTTCAGCCGGGACGGCGTGCTCCGCTCCATCGAGGGCACGCTGGAGCGCACCGGCCTGGACCGCCTCGACATCGTCTACCTGCACGATCCGGACAACCACTGGCGGCAGGGGGCCGAAGAGGCCATGCCCACCCTCGCCGAACTGCGCGACCAGGGCGTGATCGGCGCGATCGGCGCCGGAATGAACCAGTCGGCGATGCTCGCCCGTTTCCTGCGCGAGACGGCCGCCGACGTGGTGATGCTGGCCGGGCGCTACACACTTCTGGACCAGTCGGCGTTGGACGACGTCCTGCCCGCCGCGCGGGAACTCGGCAAGAGTGTGGTGGCGGTGGGCGTGTTCAACTCGGGGCTGCTCTCCCGCGACCGGCCCGCCCAGGGCATGAAGTACGACTACCAGGACGCCTCACCGGCTCTGGTGGCCCGCGCCCAGGCGATCGCCGAGGTCTGCGAGGCGCACGGGACCACCCTGCCCGCCGCTGCGATCGCCTTCCCGTATACGCACCCCAGTATCATCAACGTCACCCTCGGCATGCGGACTCCGGAACAGGTCGGACGAAACGTGGAACTCCATGATCAGCGCGTTTCCGACGGCCTCTGGGACGATCTGCGGGCGCAGGGGCTGATCAGGTCGGACGTGCTCGCGGAGCACGGCGGGGGGAGGGATATGCGGTGTCTCTGACGGACAAGGCCATTGAACAGATCCGTGAGCTGATCCGGACCGGTGCGCTGCCTCCGGGCTCGAAGCTTCCACCGGAGCCTGACCTGGCCGCGCAGCTGGGTCTCTCCCGCAACCTCGCCCGCGAAGCCGTCAAGGCGCTGGCCGTCGCGCGGATTCTGGAGGTGCGGAGGGGCGACGGCACGTATGTGACCAGCCTGCAGCCGAGCCTGCTCCTGGAGGGTCTCGGTGGTGCGGTGGAGCTGTTGCAGGGCGACTCGGTCGCGCTGCAGGACCTCATGGAGGTAAGGCGGCTCCTCGAACCGATGGCCACGGCACTTGCCGCCACGCGGATTTCTGATGAACAGCTGGCCGAGGTGAAGCGGCACCTGGACGCCATGCGTGAGGCCCGCGACGACGTCGAACGGCTCAACGCCCACGACGCCGCCTTCCACCGCGCCGTCGTCTCGGCCACGGGCAACGAGACCCTCCTCACCCTCCTGGAAGGGATCTCCGGCCGCACCCTGCGCGCCCGCATCTGGCGCGGTCTGGTGGACGACAGGGCAGCCGGCCGCACCCTGGCCGAGCACGAGGCGATCTTCAACGCCCTGTCCACCCGAGACGCCACCCTCAGCCACGCCGCGGCACTGCTGCACGTGAGCAACACCGAGCAGTGGCTGAGGGAGCACCTGCGCTCGGGCGAACCCCTCCCCTTCGGGACGACAGCGGGGAAGTGACGGGCGGGCGTCGCCTGCCCATGCACTTCGCGCAGCCGGACGGTGGTCGCCGGGGCGACCGCCTCGAACCGAACCTCGACCGGCCCGGCAGGACGGTCCGCGTCGAACAGGAGCACCTGGGTTTCCTCGCCCTCGGGATCCGGCGAGGGCATGAGCGTGCACAGCATCTGCCCGTCGATCAGCGCGCGGGTCGGTCCGGCACTCCTGCCTGAGAGGTGGATCACCTGGAGGCCGGTGGCGGTGCCGTCCGGGTCTGTCAGGCGGTAGGACCAGCATCCGGTGGCGGCCCGCCATGTCACCCCGTCGGTGAGGCCCGACCATGTGTCGTGCCCCTCGAACCGGTGGTCGCTTTCGGGCTGTTGCTCGCCGGCGGCAACCGCGTCAACGGTTCGGCTGTGCAGGGCGAGTGCCGATTCGTCGGCCGCGCGCAGCTCCGCCCGCCGCTCGTGGAGCCGTTCCGGTTCGGCCAAGGGGACAATGTCCGCAGGGGCGTGGAGCGGCATCGGCTCGTGCAACCGGTGCTGCTCCCTCGAAGGTCCACACGGCGAGCGCTGCGACGGAGGAACGGCCCACCGTGACCGCACGCCCCGGAACGCGGCCGGTTGAGGGGGGTGTGCGGTAGCGGGATGCTGGAGGGAGCGCCCGTGATGGGCGACGCAGTGCTGCGCTGTGTGGCTGCAGGAACGAGGTCGGGGTACCGCTATGGACAACACACCCGACACCACCACAGCAGCGAGGGGCGCGGGACCACCCGAGGACTTCGCCGTCGTCATCGACGCCCGCGGAGCCGTCATGACGTGGAGCGCCGGAGCGGGGCGACTGCTCGGGTACGAGTCCGAGGAGGTGATCGGCCGGCCGGCCGCCTACCTGCTCGCCGCGAAGCTGCCCATCGCGATGCGGCGCCACCTGGCCGCCCGGGAGCCGTGGACGAGCGATGTGGCGCTGCGGAAACGGGACGGAGACCGCGCCAAGCTGCAGCTCCGGGGCACGCCGCTGGCGGACGCGGGCGGCGGGACCCACTGGGTCGTCACCCGGGCGGCGATGACATACCCCGCCGCGCCGACCGATGCGGGGACGGCGGAGCTGTGGGACCGCACGCTCGCGCAGCTCCCGTTGCCCGTGGCCGTATACGACCATGAGGCACGGTTCGTGGCCTGCAACCAGGCGATGAGCCGTGCCATGGGGTTCACGCAGGAGGAGATGAGAGGCCTGACGTTGCGGGAGATCCATCCCGAACCCCCGCTGGACGAGATCGACCGCCTCCAGCAGCAGGTGGTGCGCACCGGTGAGATGGTCTTCCGCGAGGAGCAGCCCTTTCGGGCGTCCGGGGAGGTCCGCGAACACGCGTGGTCGGTCTATCTGTCACCTCTGAAGGACCGGGCGGGCGCAGTGCTGGGGCTGTCGGCGGTGGTGATCGACATCACCGAGCAGTACTGGGCCCGCCGCCGCCTGGCGGTACTCAACGAGGCCAGCACGCGCATCGGCAGTTCCCTGGACGTGACCCGGACAACCGAGGAACTGGCCGAGGCGGCGGTGGCCGGCTTCGCCGACTTCGTCACCGTCGACCTGCTGGAGTCGGTCGTCCAGGGGCACGAGCCGCAACCGATACCGCCCGACGCACCGGTGCAGTGCCGCCGTATCGCGCACCGGTCGGTGCTCTCGGGATGCCCGGAATCCGTGGTGCGGACGGGCGACGTCGACGTCTACCCTCCCGGCTCCCCGCCGGCACAGGCGCTGATCACCGGCCAGGGCGCCTACTACCGTGCGGGCGACCCGCAGCTGCGCCAGTGGTCGACGGCCTCCCCGGCCCGTGCCGAGAGCACGAGACGGTTCAGGACCCATTCGGTGATGATGGTGCCTCTGCGCGCCCGGGGCGTCACCCTGGGCGTGATGCACCTGCTGCGGCACCGTACGGCGGACCTCTTCGGCGAGGACGATCTGGTGCTCGCCGAGGAGATCGCAGCCAGGGCCGCGGTGAGTATCGACAATGCCCGCCGCTACACCCGCGAACGCCGGACCGCGCTCACTCTCCAGCGCAGTCTGCTGCCCGAGCGGCTGCCACGAGCGCAGGCGGTGGACCTTGCCTACCGATACCTTCCCGCCGGGTCGGGGGACGAGATCGGCGGAGACTGGTTCGACGTCATCGCGCTGTCCGGGGGACGGGTCGCGCTGGTGGTGGGCGACGTCGTGGGCCACGGCGTGCACGCCTCGGCCACGATGGGCCGCCTGCGCACCGCGGTACGGACCCTCGCCGACGCCGACTTCGCGCCCGACGAGCTGCTCACCCGGCTGGACGACCTGGTCATCCGCCTCGACCGGGAGGAAGGCCCGGACACCCGAGACCAGACCGAGGGAGCCTCGGGAGAGGTCGGGGCCACCTGCCTCTACGCCGTCTACGACCCCGTGGCCGGCCGATGCGACATGGCCCGGGCCGGGCACACCCCGCCCGTCCTGGTCACCCCCGACGGCACCGTACAAGTCCTGGACCTACCCGCCGGGCCGCCGCTCGGCCTGGGCGGACTGCCCTTCGAGGCAGCCCGGATCGAGGTGGGCGAGGGCAGCCTGCTCGCCCTTTACACCGACGGCCTGATCGAGGCCCCCGGCCGGGACATCGACGTCGGACTGGAGCTGCTGACCGAAGCGCTGCGCCGCCCGGCCGCCGGCCTGGAGGAAACCTGCGACGAGGTCATGCGCAAGGTACGGCCCGATCCGCCCGCCGACGACATCGTCCTGCTGCTGGCACGCACCTCCGGTCTCGGCGCAAACCAGGTCCGCACGTGGCAACTGCCCGTGGACCCCGCGACCGTCGCCGGGGCCCGACGGATGGCGAGCGAACAGCTGGCCGCCTGGGGGCTGGCCGAGCTGGAGTTCCCCACCGAGCTGATCGTCAGCGAGCTGGTCACCAACGCCATCCGGTACGGCAACGCCCCCATCGAGCTGCGGCTCATCCGCGCCGACGTGCTGATCTGCGAAGTCTCCGACGGCAGCAGCACCGCCCCGCACCTGCGGCGGGCCCGTGTCTTCGACGAGGGCGGACGCGGACTGCTGCTCGTCGCCCAGGTCGCCGCGCGCTGGGGCAGCCGCCACACCACCGCCGGCAAGACGATCTGGGCCGAACAACCTCTGCCTCACTGAGCGTCCCGGCGACTCACACCGCGACGATCTGTCTGCGTCCGGCGCAGCCTCCGGAGTCCAGGCAGCCGAAAGAGAGGTACGCCACGGGGACCGCGCCGTCACGTGGCACGACCCCCGCCCGGCGTCGAGGCGGCTACTACCGCCTGGTGGCCCGGCACAGCGGCAAGTGCCTCGACGTCGCGGACGCCTCGACGGCCAACGGTGCCCGCCTCATCCAGTGGCCCTGCGGTACCGGCGCCAACCAGCAGATGCAGCGGCCCGCGGTGTGAGACGGGCGGCAACGCCGGCCAACGATTCCAACAGCAGCCCGCCCCGGCCCCACCCGGGGCGCGCCTCCCACAGCGGCCAGGCAGCCGCACACGGTGAAGGAGAGCTCGCCGCGGGCAACTCCCTGCAAGTTCAGCCTGCGGACCGGAACGGTCGACGCTCCGCCGGCCAAGCGTCCCGTCCGCACGCACGGGGTGTACATCGAGGACGGCATGATCTATGTCCAGCTGTCCACGGCGGCTCCCAACCTGCCGCCGTGCATCGCGGCCCGGCTCGCCGGGGGTCTCGCGTGAGGACAGTGGCCGTGGTGGGTGCCTCGCAGGCCGGTCTGTCGGTGGCGCGCTCGTTGCGGAAGCAGGGGTGCGACGGGCGGCTGGTCGCCATCGGTGAGAAGCCCCATCGCCCCTGTGACAGAACGCCGTTGTCGAGGGAGCTCCTCACCGGCACGATGGACGAGTCCGAGCTCACCCTGGAGGCGGACGGCGAGGATCTCGGCGTCGAGTGGATCCTCGACATGACAGCCGGGCTGACCGGTGTGCACTCCCTGTATGCCGATCGCGGCGTTCGCCTGCTGTGCGGCACCGGCGTGCGAGGGGTGACCAGGAAGCCGAGGGAACCGCTGGACACTCCCTCGGCGACAGCTCGGGACGGCGGCCGGGAGAGGGTGAGCGCGGTCTCCTGCTCGACGTCGGCCGCAGCATTCCGGCCGACGTCGTCGTGGGGATCGGAGTGATTCCCCGCACCGACTGGCACAGGGGGTCCGGTGTCGCGACGGTCGACGGCGTGCGGATCCAGTTCGCGGGGCACACCGCGCAGGCCGACAGCGTGACGATTGAGGACGGCGTCCTGGCAGACCGCGGCATCCTCGCGGTCTGCCGCCGTGCAGGGCACCTCGTCGCCGTACTGGGCCAGGACCGGACCAGGCTCTTCACGCGCCGGCGTCGGCAGCTCTCCACCACCGTGGCCCGGGTCGGGTCCGCATGACCACCGTGACCCGGCCGGGCCAGGGGGTTCCCGCGCTCTACCCGCGAAGCCTTCCCCGGCCCGCCCGCACCCTGGTCATGGGCGTGGTGAACGTTCTTGCCGCCCACGCCATCGAGGCCGGCGCACGGCTGGTCAACGATGTCTCGGGCGGCCTCGCCGACCCCAAGATGCTGCCGTTGATGGCGCAGGCCAGGACGCCGTACGTGATCATGCACTGGCGTGGGCACTCCGTCGACATGCAGGCGAAGGCCCTGTACGACGACGTCGTCACCGACGTCGTCGACGAGTTGCGGCTGAGGATCGAGGCGGCTCTGCGGGCCGGGTGTCGCCGGACTGCCTCATCCTCGATCCGGGGCTGGGGTTCGCCAAGGAACCCGACCACACCTGGCAGTTGCTGGGCCGTCTCCGGGAGGTCGTGGCGCTCGGCCATCCGGTGCTCGTGGGTGCGGCTCGAAAGTCGTTTCTGGGGCAGCTGCTGGCCGACCCGGCGACGGGCCGGCCCCGTCCGGCCTCTCTGCGGGACGCGGCCACGTCCGCGGTGTCCGTCCTCGCCGCCGTGCAGGGCGCCTGGTGCGTTCGCGTGCACGACGTCGCCTCGACGGCCGACGCGGTGCGGGTGACCGCCCGCTGGAGTCTCGAGACCACAGCCCCGGCCGCGTAGTCGCTCCGGATTCGAGCGGGAACATCCTTGACCACCGCTCGCCCCTACACGATGCTTCGTTGCGGTACGCGAGATACGTACCGCAATGAGAAACATTCGACTGGGTCTCGTACCAGCTGAGGAGTAGCCATGGCTCACCAGGTCCGTGCTGTCGTCGCGCGAAAGAAGGGTGCTCCCGTCAGCCTGGAGACGATCACCGTCCCTGACCCGGGTCCGGGTGAGGCGCTGGTGAAGGTCGAGGCGTGCGGGGTCTGCCACACCGATCTGCACTACCGCGAGGGCGGCATCAACGACGACTTCCCGTTCCTGCTGGGGCACGAGGCCGCGGGTGTCGTGGAGGCGGTCGGCGACGGTGTCATCGACGTCGCCCCGGGCGACTTCGTCATCCTCAACTGGCGTGCCGTCTGCGGGCAGTGCCGGGCCTGTCAGCGGGGGCGGTCGCAGTACTGCTTCAACACCCACAACGCGCGGCAGAAGATGACCCTGACCGACGGCACCGAGCTGTCACCGGCCCTGGGCATCGGTGCGTTCGCGGAGAAGACGCTGGTGGCGGCGGGGCAGTGCACCAAGGTCGACCGGGCGGCGTCGGCGGCCGCCGCCGGCCTGCTGGGATGCGGAGTGATGGCGGGCATCGGCGCGGCCATCAACACCGGCAACGTCGGGCGCGGTGACACCGTGGCGGTCATCGGCTGTGGCGGGGTGGGAAACGCGGCGATCGCCGGCGCACGGCTCGCCGGAGCCGCCAAGATCATCGCTGTCGACATCGACGAGCGGAAACTCGACACCGCGGCGCGGATCGGGGCGACCCACACGGTCAACTCCAAGAAGGGTGATCCCGTGGCGGCCGTACGCGAGCTGACCGGCGGCTTCGGTGCCGATGTGGTGATCGAGGCGGTCGGCCGTCCGGAAACGTACAAGCAGGCGTTCTACGCACGCGACCTGGCCGGCACCGTCGTCCTCGTCGGCGTGCCGACGCCGGAGATGAAGCTCGAACTCCCGCTGCTGGACGTCTTCGGGCGGGGTGGCTCGCTGAAGTCCTCCTGGTACGGCGACTGCCTGCCCTCCCGCGACTTCCCGATGCTCATCGACCTGTATCTGCAGGGCCGGCTCGACCTGAACGCGTTCGTGACGGAGACCATCGCCCTCGACGAGGTCGAGAAGGCTTTCGAGCGGATGCACGACGGCGACGTCCTGCGTTCGGTGGTGGTCTTCTGATGGCGCAAGTCCGCATCGAACACCTCGTCACCTCGGGCACGTTCTCCCTGGACGGCGGCACCTGGGACGTCGACAACAACGTGTGGATCGTCGGTGACGACACCGAGGCCGTCGTCATCGACGCCGCGCACGACGCCGAGGCGATCGCCGCGGCGCTCGGCGGACGCACCCTGAGGGCCATCGTGTGCACCCACGCCCACAACGACCACATCGACGCCGCGCCCGAACTCGCCACGCGCACCGGAGCTCCGGTCCTGCTCCATCCGGACGACCTTCCACTGTGGAAGCAGACCCACCCCGAGCGGGCACCCGACGCCGAACTGACCGACGGGCAGACCATCGCGGTGGCAGGGGTCGAGCTGACGGTGCTGCACACGCCCGGGCACGCCCCCGGGGCGGTCTGTCTGTACGTGCCGGCCCTGAAGGCGCTCTTCAGCGGTGACACGCTCTTCGCGGGCGGGCCGGGGGCCACCGGGAGGTCGTACAGCGACTTCGGCACCATCGTCGACTCGATCCGGGACCGGCTCCTGGCTCTGCCGGACGAGACGGCCGTACACACCGGCCACGGTGACACCACCACCGTTGCCGCCGAGGCCCCGCATCTCCAGGAATGGTTCGACCGCGGGTTCTGACCGTCGCGCGAACTCTCCTCGTGCCGACGGGCCCACGGCCGACACCCCTCTTGATCAGGTCGAAGGCGCTGATCGTCGCCGTGGGCCCGTCGGCACGTTGTGTTGCTTGTCACGCATAGAGTTTCGCCATGAGCAACGCAAATTTGAGAGGTGACCCGCCCTCTGGATGTCTTGACAGGGGTTCGGGGCCGCCCTCAAACTGGCGTTGCGTTAACCGCAATCCGTTTCGTTATACGCACCGAGGTGTCATGATGATTCCCGCGTGCCGACTCGCGGATCTCCCGCGAGGTGAGGCCTTCCGGCTCGACATCGACCCGCCGGTTTCGGTGTTCCACACCGACGACGGCGAGCTCTTCGCCATTGACGACACATGCACCCACCAGGACGCCTCGCTCGCCGACGGCTGGCTGGAGGGCTGCGAGGTCGAATGCCCCCTGCACGCCTCCAAGTTCAACCTGAAGACCGGCGCCGTCGACGCCCCGCCGGCCAAGCGCCCGGTCCGCACGCACGAGGTCCTCGTCGAGGACGGCGTGATCTACGTCCGTCTGTCCACGGCCGCCCCCAACCTGCCGCCCTGTGTCGCAGCCCGGCTCGCCGGATCTCTCACGTGAGGACGGTGGCCGTGGTGGGCGCCTCGCTGGCCGGTCTGTCGGCCATGCGCTCGCTGCGGAAGCAGGGGTACGACGGACGACTGGTCGTCATCGGCGACGAAGCGCATCGCCCGTACGACAGGCCGCCCCTGTCCAAGGAGTTCCTGGCCGGCACCATAGGTGAAGCCGATCTCGCGCTGGAGCCGGACGACGAGGATCTGCGGGCGGAGTGGGTGCTCGGAGTTCGTGCCACCGGACTCGACAGCGCCCACCGCGCCGTGCGGCTCGCCGACGGGCGGGAGGTCCGGGCCGACGGCGTCGTCATCGCGACGGGCGCGTCCGCGCGGACGCTGCCGGGCACGGACGGTCTGGCCGGTGTACACACCCTGCGCACGCTGGACGACGCCCTCGCCCTGCGGGACGAACTGGCCCTGGGCGGCAGGCTGGTCGTGATCGGCGGCGGTTTCATCGGCGCCGAGGTCGCCTCCACCGCCTACGCTCTCGGACTCGACGTGACCGTCGTCGAGGCGGCGCCGACGCCGCTGGCCGGACCGCTCGGGGAGACCATGGGCGGCCTCGTCTCCGCCCTCCACGCGGACCACGGTGTACGGCTGTTGTGCGGAGTGGGCGTCAAGGGGCTGAGCGTCGACGAGCGCAGCGAGATGAGGGTCCCCCCGGCCGAAGGCGGGGGGAGGGTCGATGCCGTCCTGCTCGAGGACGGCCGCAGTATCCCCGCCGATATCGTCGTCGTCGGTGTGGGCGCGCGCCCATGCGTCGACTGGCTGGAGGGATCCGGTGTCGCGCTCGACAACGGCGTCATCTGCGGTGCGGACGGCCGCACCAGCCTGGCGGGCGTGGTCGCGGTCGGCGACTGTGCCAACTGGTACGACCCTCGCGTGGGCGCCCACCGCCGCGTCGAACACTGGACCGGTGCGCGGGAGCGTCCCGACGCGGCCACCGCCACGTTGCTGGCGGGGGGCGCGGTGGAACCGGGCGTGCCCCGGCCGCCGTATTTCTGGTCGGACCAGTACGGCGTGAAGATCCAGTTCGTCGGTCACGCGGCAGGTGCCGACAGCGTGACGATCGAGGAAGGTGCCCTGGACGACCGCAACGTCCTGGCCGTCTACCGGCGTGCCGGGCAGCCGGTCGCCGTGCTCGGGATGAACCAACCACGGCTGTTCATGCGGTGGCGCAAGCAGCTTGCGGCCGCACTGTCCTGACGGTACCCCTCCTGCATCTCATGTCGCTATCGCGTACAGCGCGCAGCGTTTCTCCATGTGAAGTGACGTCCGGTGTCGCTCTTCCCGGCGTGTGAATGACCGATCCTTGACGTTTCCCGAGGAGTGCACTGTGACCTCGACCAGCCTGCCCGACAGCCTGATCGCCACTCTCCCCGGCTCCTCCTACACGGATCCCGGGGTCTTCGCCCAGGAGCAGGAGCGCATCTTCGAAGCCATGTGGTTCTGTGCCGCGCGCGCCTCCGACCTGGCCGGGCCCGGTGCCTTCCGGACGGTCGAGGTGGGGCGCGAGAGCATCCTGATCACACGCTCACGGGACAACTCGATACGAGCCTTCTTCAACGTCTGTCGGCATCGCGGAGCCAAGCTGTGCACGGAGGAGTCCGGCGAGGTGAAACGTGCCTTCCAGTGCCCTTATCACGCCTGGACCTACGACCTGACGGGGAAGCTCGTCGCGGCGCCGAACCTGACGAAGATGCCCGACGTCGGCCGCACGGAGTTCGGTCTGGCGGGCGTGGCCGTGCGCGAGTGGCTCGGCTACGTGTGGGTGTGCCTGGCCGAGAACCCGCCCTCGTTCGAGGAGTCGGTGATCGAGGACGTGGTGGCGCGCCTGGGGGACGTGGAGTCCATCGACCGGTACGACATCGAGAGTCTGGAGGTCGGCCGGCGGATCGTTTATGACGTGAAGGCGAACTGGAAGCTGATCGTCGAGAACTTCATGGAGTGCTACCACTGCGCGACGATCCACCC